>JBBQLG010000052.1:0-36416 GCA_038327655.1 Cytophagales bacterium | reverse complement strand
GACACATTGTGAACTGTTCGAATCCATCAAAAACCTATTAGAAGCAACCAACAACTTCTTCACCCGCTATAACCGAATGCCCGAAAAAGTGCTGTCAATTATTGGAGCGACCCGACAAGTCTTTTTTGAATGTACTTAGTGGCTATTTAACCGATTCAGGTATTTCGTTCTTAAGGTCTTCTACGATTCGTTTATGGTAGAGGTAATGGTAAAAGTGCATATTTATCGGCATTCAGTTTCGTTACGATAACTCGGCCAGTAGCGCGTCGATGTGGCTGTAGATAGTGGTCAACTGCGCGTCGGTGGTGCAGTAGGGCGGCATCAGGTAGAGCACGTTTCCCAACGGACGCATCAGAACGCCCCGCTTTAGCAGAAAATCGTACGCCCGGTCGCGGATGGTGCTGAAATAAGACGTACCGCCACTCACCACCAGATCAAACGCCAGCAACGTCCCCCGCTGCCGCACCTGACGCACCGCCGGATTGGTGCGCAATCGCTGGGCAAAAGCGGTATGACGGTCCGCAATTCGCTGAATATTAGCCTGCGTTTCGTCGGACAGCAGCAAGTCCATACTGGCTAAAGCCGCCGTACAGGCCAGCGGATTGGCCGTAAAGGAGTGGCCATGAAACAGCGTTTTAAATTTGTCAGTGGACAGAAACGCATCGTAAATAGCCCGAGTACACGTCGTGACGCCGAGGGCCATCGTGCCACCGGTGAGGCCTTTGGACAGGCACATCAGGTCGGGCTGCTCCTGTAAATGATGCGACGCAAACAGTTTACCCGTCCGCCCGAAGCCCGTCATTACTTCATCGGCAATCACCAGCGCACCCGACCGGCGGGCCAGTTGAATCAGCTTGTCCAGCACGGCGGGTTCGTACATCACCATGCCCCCGGCTCCCTGTACCAACGGCTCGGCGATGAACGCAGCTACGTCGTCGGTAAACAGCGTTTCGGCCAGGGCCAGCACCTCGTCTTCCCGACCGGCAACGGGTGCGGGCAGGTATTCCACATCGAACAGGAAAGGAACGAACGGCGCGGTGAAGGCACTCCGGCCACCGACGGCCATTGCGCCGAACGTGTCGCCGTGGTAGGCATCGTGGAAAGCAATAACCCGTTGGCGGGGTTTGCCCAGGTTATGCCAATACTGGAACGCCATTTTCAGGGCCACTTCCACCGCCGTTGAGCCATTGTCGGAGTAGAACACCTTTGCCTGATTTCGGGGCAGGATGGCCAGTACCCGTTCGGCTAATTCCACGGCGGGCTGGTGCGTAAAACCGGCAAAAATGACGTGCTCGAGCGTTTTCAACTGTTCCGACACCCGTTCGGCGATGTACGGATGAGCATGGCCGTGGATGTTCACCCACCACGACGAGATGGCGTCGATGTATTCGTTACCGTCCGCGTCGTACAGCAGCGAGCCTTTACCCCGGACAATCGGAATCGGCAGCGGAGCCGTTTGCATCTGCGTGAACGGGTGCCAGATAACGGCCTGGTCACGGTGCGCTAAATCGGCGGTCTGAGTATCGGTTACTGTATGTTCCATGTTAGCAAGTCGGGAGTAATAGCTGCGGCCTGTTGTTTCACCACGTCGCGGGTAAGTTCGGCTACTTGCGGCAAGCGGGCTAAGCAGGGCAGGCCGGTGTAGTTCAGGATAAACGCTTCGGATGCCGGTACGGTTGGGCCGTTGAAAATTACACCCAGCAATGGAATGTTACGGCTCCGGCAGGCATCGACCGACAGCAGCGTGTGGTTGATGCTGCCGAGGTAATTCCGCGATACCAGCACCACCGGCAACTTAAGTCGCTGTACAAAATCAATGTTCAGGTCGTGGTCATTCAGCGGCACCATCAGCCCACCGGCCAGTTCCACAATCAGCGCGTTCGTGGTTTGGGGCAATGTGAGACGATCCAGTTCGATGGTGACGCCGTCGATGGCCGCTGCCGCATGGGGTGATAACGGCTCGGTCAGCCGGTACGCTTCGGGGTGAAACTGCGACCGGGTATTGGCCACCAACCGGCGCACGGTGTCCATATCCGAATCGTCCAGCGCACCGGATTGGATGGGTTTCCAGTAATCGGCCAGCAAGGCTTCGACCAGCACCGCCGATACCACCGTTTTGCCGATCTCGGTGCCAATACCCGCCACGATCAGTTGCTTAGGCATGGTTGTGTACATAACTATGTGGATAACTTACCTGTAAGGCGTTGAAAAGTCCGTCGATCTCATTCGTTGTGTTAAACGAGTGCAGACAAATGCGTAGTCGTTCGCGCCCCGTGGATACAGTCGGACTCAGAATAGCCCTAACGTCGAACCCGGCCTGCTGTGCAAACGTGGCTACGCGACGGGCGTTGTCATTCCCCGGCACAATCAGGCATTGGATGGGCGAAGCGCTATCGGTCCAGTCCAGACCCGTTAGCCGTTTAGCGGTCTGTTCCCGGAAATAACGGACCAGACTGTGCAGTTGTACCGACTCTTCCGGGTGTGTCTGTAGGTGATTATGGGCGCAGCGAATGGCCAGCAAACTGGGTGGAGGCAGGGCCGTGGTGTACACGAACGAACGGGCGAAATTGGTCAGGTAATCCCGCAGCAAAGCCGAACCAACCACCGCGCCCCCATGCACGCCCAACGCTTTTCCGAAGGTGTGCAGCCGGGCAAACACCCGGTCCTGCAAGCCCAGTTCGCAAACCAGACCGCTGCCGTTGGCACCAAAAACGCCCGTCGCGTGGGCTTCATCCACGATCAGGGCCGCGCCGTACTGGTCGCAGAGGTCAATCATGTCGCGGAGGGGAGCCACGTCGCCATCCATCGAATACACCGATTCGACGGAGACAAAGGCCTGTCCGGTCGCCTGTTTTAGTTTGTCGGCGAGGTCAGTCAGGTCATTATGCCGGAAACGGTGGCGAGTGGCGTAACTCAGCCGCGCCCCGTCGATCATGCTGGCGTGAATCAGCTCGTCGGTAATCAGCGTATCGCCCCGTTGGGGCAGGCTCGCCAGTAAACCAATATTCGCGTCGTAACCGGAATTGAAAATCAGGGCGGCTTCGGCCTGGTAAAACCGGGCCAGTTCGCGCTCGACCGACTCCGCCAGCATAGAATTTCCCGCCAGCAAACGCGAACCAGTCGCCCCGTTGGGTAAGTCAGGTGCAGCGGCCACGGCGGTTTCGATGGCTTGCCGCAGCCCGGCCGACCGGCTCAAACCGAGGTAATCGTTGGAGCAGAAATCAATCAGACCCGTTGGTTCGGTCAGGCTGCGCAGCAAGCCCGCATCCCGCCGGTCAGCAAGTCGTTTACGCAGGAAATGGTCAGGTGGCGGCACGATACAGCGAAAAAGTAGGCCACAAAGGTAACGGCAAAATTCCCTGAGCGGACGACTTAAGTCGTCCGCTCAGGGAATTTTGCCGTCAGGCCACTACAGTTTAGTCTTCGATGGAAAGTTTCTCAAACAGTAACCCCAGCAGTTTGTCGTGAATATCCATGTAGATGGGGTCGTGGGCGATGGCTTTCTTGTTGCGGGGCCGCTCGATGGGTACGTCCACAATTTCGCGGATGGTGGCTTCGGGGCCGTTATTCATCACCACCACGCGGTCGCTCAGGAAAATGGCTTCCTCGATGTCGTGCGTCACCATCACGATGGTCTTGTTGCGGTTGTCTAAGTTCCAGAGTTTCAGCAATTCGATGTGCATGGCCCCTTTGGTCAGCGCGTCCAGAGCACCGAATGGCTCATCGAGCAACAGGATTTTCGGGTTGATGGCAAACGCCCGCGCAATGGCCACGCGCTGTTTCATCCCGCCCGATAATTGGCCCGGCAGCTTGTCTTTATGCGCCCAGAGGTTTACCATGTTCAGGAATTCCCCGACAGTAGCAATTTTTTCGGCCTTTGTTTGACCCGTCATCACCGAATCGACAGCCTCGAAAATATTCTGGTACACCGACAGCCACGGCAGCAGCGAATAGTTCTGGAACACGATGCCCCGATCCGGGCCGGGGCCTTTCACCACTTTGCCATTGGCAATGACCTCGCCCCCGGTGGGTTTGACCATGCCCGAAATGGCGTTCATCAGCGTGGACTTGCCGCAGCCGGAGTGCCCGATGATGGTGACGATCTCGCCCTGTTTTACATCCAGACTGATGTCTTTAACCGCCGTGTAAACACCCTTTGGCGTTTTAAAGGAGATGGTTACGTTGCGAACCTCAATGCTGGTTTCGCGCTGTAGTTTATGAAAATCGCTGGCCGAATCCATCGGCGCGGTGATGTGATTTGTGTTCATGGTTCGTGCGAATGTCGGTGTATCGATTAGTACGCGAATCGTCTTTGCAGGGCGTCGAAACCTTTGTCTAACAGCAGGCCAACTAAGCCGATAATCAGGATGGCGCACAGGATTTTCTCCAGCGAGAGCGCATTCCAGCTATCCCAGACGAAGAACCCGATGCCCATGCCGCCAGACAGCATTTCGCCGGCCACGATTACCAACCAGGCTACGCCCATGGCCAGCCGCAGCCCCGTAATGATGTGCGGCAGGGCGTAGGGGATCACCACTTTGGTCACGTACCGCCAGGTCGAAAAGCCAAACGCCTTCGCTACGTTCTTGTGATCCTGCGGGATGCTCGACACGCCAAACGCGGTATTAATCAGCGTTGGCCAGAGGCTGGTGATGACGATGATAAAAATGGTAGCCCCGGCAGCCGCTTTAAAAGCGAACAGTCCCAGCGGAAACCACGCTAAGGGCGACACCGGCCGCAGTACCTGCACAATGGGGTTGATGAGCCGCATACCGATGGTCGATGCGCCCATGATGAGGCCCAGCGGAATAGCGATAACGGTACCGATGGCGAAGCCCGTAAATACCCGGACCAGCGAACTAACCAACTGGTTACCGATACCCTTGTCGTTCGGGCCGTAGTCGTAAAACGGGGTCGCAATCAGTTCTTTGAAGACCACCCACGTCATGCCCGGCGTCGGGATTTCGTTTTTGGTAACGAGCGAGATCAAAGCCCAAATGCCGATCAGAATACTCATGCTGGCTACGAAAAACAGCGCGGGCAGGTAGGTCTGGTAGTGAAGAAGTTTTTTCATGATTGAGGGGTTGAGAGTTCGTGGTTTGTAGTTGGCCTCGCCGGAGGTAACTACGAACCATAAACTACGAACTCTATTTCTTCGCGGTGGCCAGATACGTGCCGATGTTCGCCGGATCGAAATTCACGTCGTAAGTCGTTTTGAAGGGCTTCATCTCATCCGTTGGCAGGGGGATGTTCATGGATTTGGCTACTTCAGCGTACAGATCATCCAGAACCAGCTTCTCGGCGATTCCTTTATAATCGGGGGCGGTTTTCAGCATCCCGAAACGCATGTACTGCGCCAGAAACCACATCACGTGCGACTTGCGGGGCATATTCACAAAACCCTTGTTGTAAAACGTCATGTAATCGTCCTTGTACTTCTGCACACCCAGCTCACAGCCGAGGTCGTTGGAACCCATCAGCCGTGACTCAATGGCTGCCAGTGGCGCATTAACGTAATACGGTTTAGTGAGCCACGAAGCCGTTTTCTTGCGGTTATTCATGTTATCGAGCCACTGACAGGCTTCAAGTGTGGCCATCATCACCTTTTTGAGGTCGTCCCGGCGCGAACTGGCAAACTGACTGTTCACGACGAGGGCTTTTTCGGGATGGTGTTTCCAGATATCCTGCGAGGCAATCTCGGTGAAGCCCACATTTTGGGTGGCCGCTACACTGTTCCACGGTTCGCCCACGCTGAAGCCCTCCATGTTGTCGACCCGCATATTGGCTACCATCTGCGGGGGCGGAATGGTGATGATGCCGACCGTTTTCTGGTTGATGCCCGTTGCCGCCATCCAGTTGCGGAGCCACATGTCATGCGTACCACCGGGAAACGTCATGGCAAAGGTCACTTCTTTGCGGGCCTGCACATTTTTCACGGCACCGGCCACCTTGTTCATCTCCTTAAAACCGACCAGTCCGCAGAAGTCTTTCGACAGCGTGATGGCCTGCCCATTGTTGCTCATCACCATCGCGATCTTCATTTCTGAACCCGCTTTGCCGCCGATACCCGTGTAGACCGACAGCGGCATCGAAAACAGACAGTGCGCCCCGTCCAGCTCACCGTTCAGGATTTTGTCGCGCACGTTGGCCCAGGAGGATTCTTTGGTCAGCACGACGTCGACGCCGTATTTCTGGAACAAACCCAGTTCTTTGGCGGCTACCAGCGGGGCGCAGTCGGTGAGGGGAATAAAGCCCAGCCGGATGGGTTCGGCGGGTTTGGTCAGCTTCATGGCCGACAGGGTAATCAGAGCCACAATGCCGGTCAGCAGCATCGGGAAGCGGAAACGGAGACTGTTTTTCATGGATTTGTGATTGATCCCCTCCCTGTCGGGCTGGGGGAAGGGTCTTATTGCTTGATGGCGACGGGTTTGGCGTAGAGGAAGTCGGGGCGGATGTTGATCATCAGGTACGCCCAGTTGGCGTTGTGCTTCGTCTTGTCCATCGTGCCGAGTTTGGAGTATTCCAGCGAATTGGTCGCTTTCAGGAAACTGTAGCCGAATTCAAGGTTGGTAAACTTGTTGAGGTTGTAGTTGGCGACGAAATCGATCTCGTTCCCCAGTTGCTTATCAATGACGCCCCCGTTTACATCCAGCCCGTTTTTGACCGAGTTGGACAAGGCAAAATTGTGGATGTCCAGCGTCAGAAACAGGTTCGGATTGGCAACGTACTTCGCTTTGAGGTAACCGTTTGCCAGGCCACCCACTGCCGATCCGGTACCGGCGTAGAAATAATCCATGTAGCCCCAGTGCCGGTGCGGAGTGCCGTAGAGCGGATCGAACCGGTTGTCTTTGCCGCTCGGCGATACCGTATTATTGCCCGACAACACCTCGTAGCCCGGTCCGAACGACAACCGGCCGCGCTGCACCATCAGGTTAGCCCCGTAGTAGTAAGCCGCCAGATCCTGTCCGTCGCGGTTCTGTCCGCTTTGTCCGTACACAAACCCCTGCCAGGCAATTTTACCGAAACTTGACGACGCATTGCCAATCAGGCCGGTCAGCATACCGCCGTAGGTCATCCGGCTGTTGACGCCCTCAATGTCGTAGCGCCGACCATACACAACACCCGTCGTGGAATTGCCGAGCGAATCGAGCCGGTACTTCTGGAAGTCGTCTTTGAAAAACAGGCCGGAGAATTTTGTTTGCCCAAATTTCCGGCTGATGTACAGCATCTGGAACGCCTTGAACTGCTGATTCTGCCCGTTCGTGCTGACGGTTGTGGCCAACGTCGGCGCACCACCTTTGGTAGCCGTTGGCAGAAAGTTGGCGGGCACCGTTACTAAATTCCCTTTCGAGTTGGCCGTGTACGTCGGCGCGAGACCGGCGGTGTAGGCTGTACCCGTCCGGCCGAACGCATCGCTGTTCTGATTAAAACCCACGCCGAGGTCGAATTGCCAGCCATTTTTGAGGGCTTTCAACACAGCCGCATCGAACCGGCGTCCCTGTTGAAGCCAGTCTAAATTACCGAGCAGCCGCACGTCGTCATAGACTAATTCCTGCCGTCCGATTTTGAGCGCGAGGTTGTCGAATGCCTTGAATTTCAGCGTAGTATCGGCACTGTTGGCCAGCGTAATTTCGGCCCAGGCTTCGTGCAGGAACAGTTTGGTTCCATCGGCATTGCTGATGGTACTGGGGTCCTGCCCCCATACCCGAACGTCGCGCAGGTTAGCGCCGAACGTCACGCGGTCCCACTTGTAGCCGAAAATCAGGCTGGTCCGCTGGGAAGTGAATGCGGCTGGTCGTGCGCCGATGGGGCTGAGCGTACCGACACCATCGCGGAGTTCGGTACGGGTGCGGAGCTGGCCTACGAGGGTCATCTGCGCCGTGGCTGTGGTTGCCGAAAAGGCCAGCCACAACAGGGCAAGCCGCCACTTGCCGGAAGAGAATGGAGACATTGGTTTGAGGTTATTAAGTGGAACACGATTTTAAAAAAGCACAGTGGATAACCGATCGTTTGCCGCCACAGCTATACCGGTTACCAAATAATCAGGGTTTGTTTGAAACGCCTTGAAACCGCCATTCCGATGCGTTTAAGACAAACCCTCTTTCCGTATATATACTTAAGTATTATTACATACCAAATGTAAGTAATGTACTGATTCAATCAAAGTTATTTTAAACCTATTTTCGACATATTTACCCTTTCTGGGCTGTATTCCTGTCGAAACAAAACCTGTTTTTGGAAAAATTATGTTTTACTCGAATACTGATGCTCGAAAACAAACTCACATTGGTAAAAATACTCAATTTTAGAAATGAGTAGCGATGCTGAGAGCAGAGAGCAAGTTCGCAGACAGGTATGATAAAGCTATTCTCACTGATGGTAAATGAAACGGGAGTTTTGTCATCCTGACGCAGGAAGGATCTTGGGTGCTAAATCGCTAAGGTCCTTCCTTTGACAGGATGACAAACCCGCCGTTTCAGTCTCAATAGAAAGAGAAAGAATCAAACCGGTTTATGGTTGTTACCCCGTTTACAGATGCGTTTCGGTGGAGTAGTTCACGTTATCCCTATGCGTGGCTTTGGGCCGTTCCGCTACCTCGGCTACTAACGGCAGACTGATGATTACCCGCGTACCCCGGTCGGGTTTCGATAACAGGCGGAATCGACCGCCGAGCAGTTTCGCCCGTTCGCGCATGTTGTGCAGCCCCTGCGAGCCGGTCGGGCCGTTAATTACATCGGGTGGCAGGCCGCAGCCATCGTCGGCAATGCGGAGCACCAACTGTTGCTGCCGGATGGATAAATCGACCTGAATACTTTCTGCCCCGGCATGTTTAATGGCATTGTGAACGGCTTCCTGCGCAATGCGATACAGGCCAATTTCGACCGGCTGCCCGAACCGGCGTTTTTCGAGCGCAGAATGCAGGGAGATCACCTGATCTGACTCACGGGCCTGTTGTTCGGTCAATTGCCGCAGGGCCGCGACCAGCCCAAAGTCACTCAGGACGGGCGGCATCAGGTTGTTGGATACGTTGCGTGTTTCCTGAATGGTGCGTACCAGCAAGCTTTTCAGGTTAGCAAATATGGTCTGATCGCGTTCGGTCAGGTTATCGGCCGACCGGATGTTTTCGCTCAGCAGTTTCAGACCGGTCAGCATTTGGCCAATGCCGTCGTGGAGTTCGCGCGAGAGTCGTTTGCGCTCTTCGTCCTGCCCCTGCACCAATGACGCCAGCCGGATGCGCTGTTCATTCAGTTGCTGCTGATGGCGCAGGGCGGTTTCGTGAATGAGCTGAATCTGGGTCTGCCGCAGCGATTCGTTGGCCGTGCGCAGTTGTTCGCTTACTTCGACAGCCCGCCGTTCGGACACCGTCAGGTCTTCGAGTGCCCGGCGCAGGGTTTGCACGGCCGGGTTAAAGACCAGAATGGCTTCGAGCAGGAGTACAAACAGCGTGATGGCCAGCAACACCCGTTCGGCACCCCGCAACCGCTCCACTTTGGCGCGGGCATCGCGCTGATACTGCCCGACAATGGCATCCATCTGCTGCAAAAACGACATATTCCGGGCTACGATGGGCTGTACAATGCGTTCCAGTTGGGCCGGGGTCGGTTCCACCGGATTACTCAATATGTCAATCAGTTGGTGCGCGGGTTGCCGGATCGCCAGAAACGTAGGTTCCAGCCGGTTAAACATATCCTCAATTATCGGACTGTTCTGAACCGTCGTATGCAGGTCGGTGAGTTGACCCGTGCGAAGCTGCGTGTGATACTGCTCCCAGGCGGGCAACACCTGCCGGAGTTCGGTCAGGAAGGCGACCCGGCCGCTCCGGTACGCGGGATTAATCAGCAGGAGCGCGTCTTTACTGATTTGCTGACTCTGAAACCGCTGCCGCCCGGCAAAATTTACCACCCACGAATCATTAAGCTGATCCTGAATCTGCCGCTGAATAAGCCACTGCCCGGTCAGCGTCAGCCCCGCTACCAGCGACAGGGCAATGATATAAAGTCGGGTAAACGGCTTGATCGTTGAATGCGTCACAGGCGTTGGTATTTACAAACCAATATACACAAAGCCGTCTTCGATGCGAACCGGATACGTGTCGATCTGGTAATCGTCGCCGTTGAGGTTCTGGCCGGTTTCGAGCGAAAACGTCTTTTTGTGGTACGGGCACGCCACTTTTGGCTCGCCGTTGGTATCGCCGATCAGCCCCCGCGACAGGATCATCTGCATTTTGTGAGGGCACAGATTCTGGCTCGCGTACCAGCGTTCGGGCGTGTTGGCATTACCGGAAAAGTTGAATACGGCAATCTGTCGGTCGCCGATTTTGACGCAGGCTCCGCCATCGGCCGGGAACGCGCTCACCGGTGCGGCTTTGTGCCATTGACTGACGGAGGGTTGGAGAGTTATCATAATTGAATGATTGAGTTGTTGAATGATTGAATGATTAAGTAGCAGAATGGTGAACAGTAGCCAACAGCGCGGACTCATTCAATCATTCTACAACTCAATCATTCAACCAGTTACCAGTCTACCGGGCGTTTCTGGCCGCGTTCGGGGACAAAGGCGAGGGCGGGATCGGGTTCGTCGGCGTTAATAAAATGGCGGTATTGGCTGCGCAGGTCCCTATTCTCAACCACTTCTTTCCACTCGCAGTGGTAGGTGCTGACAACGTATTCCATCTCCGCTTCGAACTCGGCGTTCAGGCCCAGTACATCGTCAATTACCACGCTTTTGAGGTAGTCGATACCGCCTTCGAGTTTGGTTAGCCAGGGAGCGGTGCGCTGGAGAGGTTCGGCGGTTTTGATGTAGAACATCAGGAACCGGTCGATGTATTTGACCACCGTTTCGCGGTCGATGTCGGAAGCCAGCAATAGGGCATGAACCGGTTTAACGCCCCCGTTGCCGCACACGTAGAGGTTCCAGCCTTTGTCAGTCGCGATGATGCCGAAATCTTTCGACTGGGCTTCGGCGCACTCCCGCGTACAGCCCGATACGGCACTTTTGAGTTTGTGGGGCGACCGCAGGCCTTTGTACCGGTTTTCGATGTCGATGGCAAACCCAACGGCGTCCTGCACCCCGTAACGGCACCAGGTAGAACCCACGCAGCTTTTCACCGTCCGTAGTGATTTACCGTAAGCGTGACCACTCTCAAAACCGGCTTCGATCAGGTCTTCCCAGATGTAGGGCAACTGATCGACGCGGGCACCGAGTAAATCGACGCGCTGTCCGCCGGTAATTTTGCAGTACAGGTCATACTTCTTGGCCACCATACCCAGCGCAATCAGCTTATCGGGTGTGATTTCACCCCCGGCCACCCGCGGCATCACCGAATACGTACCTCCGCGCTGAATATTCGCCAGAAACCGATCATTGGTATCCTGAATAACGGCCTGTTTGGCAATGAGCTGATTATGAACACTGGCCAGAATGGACGCCACCGGGGGCTTGCAGCCTTCGCAGCCCGTGCCGTGGCCGTAATGCGCCAGGATCTCCCGGTACGTGGTTTCACGGTTGATGCGGACCAGATCGTAGAGTTCCTGCCGGGTATGGTCGAAGTGTTCGCAGAGAACTTTACGAACGATTTTACCCTGCGCTTTCAGCGTTTCGCTCAACAAATCGCTCAGCATGGGTACGCAGCCGCCACAACCCGTTCCGGCTTTTGTGCATTTCTTGATGGCCGCTACATCGCCCAATTCCTGTTCGCCGATGGCCAGGCACAAAGCCCCTTTCGAGACGCTTTCGCAGGAGCAGATCAGGGCATCGTCGGGCAGGGCCAATACACCCGACTCCGCCGGTGCACCCTCGCCTTTGCGCGGGGGCAAGAGTAGGTCTTCGGGCGTTGGCGGGAGAATCATCCTGTTCTTACAGGTCTGCAACAAGAGGTTGTATGCCTCGGCCTCGCCCACCAGGATGCCACCCAGCAGGTATTTACCATCTTCGGTAATGTTCAGGCGCTTATAAATACCGGCCAGTTTATCCTCCCAAACCAGCGTCCGGTGGGGCGTCTGCTCACAAAATGGATCGCCGAAACTCGCTACGTCCACCCCAATCAGTTTGAGTTTGGTGGACATGTCGAAACCGGTAAATGCTTTCTCCTGCTGAATCAGTTGCGCGACCACTACATCGGCCATTTCGTAGCCCGGTGCCACCAGTCCATAGATCATGCTACCGTGCAGGGCACATTCGCCAATGGCGTAGATGTTCGGGTCGGATGTTTGCAGGTGATCGTTTACCAGAATACCCCCGCGCGGTCCAACGGTTAAGCCAGCCGAACGGGCCAGTTCGTCGCGGGGTTTGATACCGGCCGAAATCACGACCATGTCGGCTTCCAGCACCGTATCGTCGTTGAAGCGCAGCCCGGTTACGCGGTCGTAGCCTTCAAATTCGGCCGTATTTTTACTGAGATGAACCTGCACGCCCAGGTCACGCATTTTGTGCCGCAGAATATCGGCACCAGCCGCGTCCAGTTGCCGGGGCATCAGCCGGGGTGCAAACTCAACCACGTGCGCTTCCAAACCCATGTCCAGCACTGCTTTGGCCGCTTCCAGCCCCAGCAGTCCCCCGCCAATGACAACCGCTTTGGTCGATTTGCGGCCCCAGGCCATCATGGCTTCGAGGTCTTCGATGGTGCGGTACGCGAAGATGCCGTCTTTATTTACGCCCGTTACCGGCGGAATGAACGGAGCCGAACCCGTCGCCAGCACCAATACATCGTACGAAACGGTCAGGCCCGAATGCGCCGTAACGGTACGGGCGTCGCGGTCGATGGTCAGGATGCATTCACCCGTTAATAACCGAACGCCGTTGTCGACGTACCAGTTGGGCGGAGCCATGGCTAATTCGTCGGCAGTAGTACCGGAAAAAAAGCTGCTCAGGTGTACCCGGTCGTACGCGGGACGGGGTTCTTCGCCAAACACCGTCAGGGCAAACCGACCGCCATCGGTTTGCATCCCTCCAGATCGGGCTATGAGTTTTTCGCAAAACTTATAGCCGACCATGCCGTTGCCAACTACCACAATGTGGGTCATACTATACAGGACTAAAGGTGGAACACGAGTGAAATCTATAAAAATTACAACTTTTTCTTACAAAGATTAATAATTTGGCAGATTAACATTAAAACCAATTATTATTTGCCCAAAACCTGATTAAAGTTATTTATTATTTCTAAACTGTAGTCATTAAATTTATTTTTTATGAGTATTATTGCTTAATAATTATGCGGAATACTCCATTTCGAGTGCGTATTACTCTTTAGCATCTATAGAATGTTGGCGGACAGTTCATTGTATGAAAACACCCAAACTCACCCTCATTGGGGCTGGTCCCGGCGATCCGGATTTGATTACCCTGAAAGGCGTTCGTGCCCTCGAACAGGCCGACATCGTGTTATACGATGCACTGGTCCATCCGGCTCTTTTAGCCCACGCACCCGAATCGGCCGAACGGGTATTTGTCGGTAAAAGGCGGGGACGCTGTGAGTTCAGCCAGCCCGAAATCAATCACCTCATTGTGCAGTACGCCCACGAGTATGGCCACGTGGTCCGGCTCAAGGGGGGTGACCCGTTCGTATTTGGACGGGGCTATGAGGAACTGGCTTTCGCGCAGGATTGTGGCGTCGAAACGGCGGTTGTTCCCGGTTTATCCAGCAGCTATGCCGTGCCCGCCCTGGCGGGTATTCCACTCACGACGCGGGGCATCAGCGAATCGTTTTGGGTGCTGACGGGTACCACCAAAGACCATCAGTTATCGAATGACATCCGTACCGCCGTTCGCTCCGAAGCCACGCTGGTTATTCTGATGGGCATGAAACACCTGCCCGAAATTGTAGCCCTATTGGCTGGTGTTGGCCGGGCCGAAACGCCGGTTGGTGTTATTCAGAGCGGTAGCTGGGAGCAGGAACGCGTAGCCGTAGCGCCCGCCTGCGACATTGTGGAAGCCGTCGAACAGGGTCAACTAAGCAATCCGGCCGTCATTGTCATTGGCGACGTTGTTCGGCTGCATCCGGCCTGGCCGGGTATGGCGTGGGCGGGTCAATCAATCCACACGTCAACAAACAGGGTCTTTTCCGCTTCGCATATCCCACACGCATAATCGGTCGGCAGGGCATCAAACGGCGTTTTTGCCAAAATGCCCCGGTGCGGTTCGCCGTACCGGGGATCGTACTGACTCAGACAATCCGGGCAGGCATGAACCAGCCGTTGTGGTTTTTCGGCAACCGGAGCATCATCCACCATCGGACCCGGCGCGGCAGTGTTCAGCCGTTCGTAATGCGCCAAAGCAAGTTGTTCCACTACCCCGCTCAGTTGCGCCAGCGGGCGGCTTTTAGCCACTACAACATATTGCGTATTGGTTGTGGTCTGGTGCGTCCGCTGATACACATCGAAATGCTCTGGCGAGCCCGGTCGGGATGCCGCATCACCGACATCTCGGTTCTGTTGAATCACGACAGAAGCAGCGGCTTCGGAAAAGGGCACATTCACGGCAAAACTCAGCTCATCGGTGCGCACGTCGGCCTCTTCCAATTGGTTCAGGATGTGATTTCGGAGGGCCAGCGACGAGGCATCGGCGTCGGGTATCTGCCAGTTCAGGTGCCAGGCCGGAACGTTCGTGCGGATACCAAACCGGCCCAGCAACCGATCCCAGGTCGGCCGGTCCGCTTCGCGAATATCTTTGATTAACAGCGTTTTGTACGTCGTCAGAAAGAGTTTACCGACGCGGGTTTGTCGGCACAGATCACACAGGGCTTCGATGAAAGGTAGCGGAAACGCCTGATTTTTTCGGTACAGGCCCAGCCAGAAATTACCCGACTGCATTCGGTGAAACCCTTCGTAAACCGGAATTTGTGCGTCGGGCAGTTTTAAGCCGGTAGCCGGTTTTCGGGTTTGGCCCACAAATTCGGCCATTACGGTTTTGTAAAAGGCATCAGCATTGCCCGTGTTTCCGGCCAGGTACTGCGCTTCGACCACCCGCGCAAACGCCCCGACCGACTCGCTGGCAATCAGCACCGGCCACGCATACCGCCGAACCGACCCCGACGGCCGCAACAGCACATACCAGTAATCCGGCTCCGGTGCGGCCACAAAATTGACGTTTCCCGTCGCGGGGGGTATTAGTGACTGGGCCGGGTCAATGAGGTTAATCTTCAACTGTGGCAGCCAGCCGTCCGTCGTTGAGTCGGCAAACTGAGCCAGCACGTCGAGGTAAACGCCCGCCGTGAGCCAGGGCGTATCCGGGAAAACGTCCGTAGCGGGCAGCGACGACACAATGTTTTGAGCCAGCGCATCCGGCTCGTCGGTGGTCATCTCCAGTGCGTGGATGCGCCGGGCCAGATCTTCGCGCTGTACCTTGCGTTCAACGGCCAGAATCAACTCCTGCCGGTTACCGATTTCGAGCGTCGTCAGGCCGTAATCCTGCGCCAGCGCGGCTACCTGCCACAAATCGCCCGGCGAAATGGCCCCGCCAGCGGTGAAGATTCGGAGAAAATGAGGAGTTGTTTTCATCCCTGTGCCGGTAGCATTGAATCAGTAGAACGGGTCAGTTCCCGAATAAAAGCGTCGCGGTCGTCGATGGAAAGTACGATGCGCCGAACCGAACGCCGAAGACCAAATGGCCCGGTGATTGGTATAGGTTGCCGGAGTGTTATCAGCAAATTGGGCGTCGAGAGAAAACAGCCGTTCAGCGTCGCTCTGTTTTTCGGCGGGGCTTCGCTGACCGGACCGACCCGGTCGATTTCGCTGATCGGGAAACTACCCTGCCAGCGCAGCCCCAACCGCAACAGTACCCGGCTCTGATCAATCAACAAGGGCCGTTTGACTAATGCCACCGTGTCAGCCACAAAAAAGAGAAGACTGTACAGACTAAAGGCAGAAAGTAGCCAGGCCGCTCCAGGATATGCACGGGCGACGAGCAGGTGAACAGCCGCCGTTTCGATCAGTATAATGACCAGTAGTGCACACGTCAGCGCGATCTGACCCGACTCGCGATGCATGGTATACGCCCGTTGGTGTACCGTTTTTTCAATGCCGCACAACCACCCGAACAGGCTGTACCGAAATACACTCACTTCGCCGACCAGTGCTCCCACCAACCATGCATTACCAATTACGGGCATCAAACTCCGTTGCAGATTACCGATAAAATCCGGCATTTGTTGCTGCAACGCGCGAAATCCCCGCATAACTGCTCGGCCCTTTACCGCGACCAGCCCTAATACGCCCACCTCGACCAGTGCCATCACCCGCTCCCAATAACCGAGGTACCGATGATTGGCCGCCGGTAAAATAGCACCGGCCAACAGGCCCGACAGCATCACGACCGCCAGCACGGTGGCCCGGCTAATCCCGGCCCGCCGAACGACCATGAAATAGTACGCCAGCGGAATACCCAGCACAACGTCCAGCGTGACGCCAAGCGAAATCAAATCTGGTTTTCGGCCGAAAGCAACCGATTGAACAACGGCCCATTCGATGCCAACCAGTAGCAGAAGAAGGGCGGAGAAGGCTACGAGCCACCGGGATTGTGGACGGGCAAACAGATTGATGATCATTGTTGAAAATCATTTAATTGGTGGGGATCGGTGGTAAATCTCCCCCTTGAAGATAGCCATCAGATCAACGTCCCTCACACCGCTACCGCTATCTTTCTCCCCATGCGCTCCAGAATCGCTTTAACTTCGGGTTTGCACGACCCGCAACCCGTTCCGGCACCGGTCGCCTGACAGAGTTTAGCCAGGTCGGTCGTTCCAGCATGGATGGCATCGGCGATGTTACCCTCCCCGACGCTGTTGCACGAACAGACTATTTTACCCAGCACCGGCTTCGCCGACTGACCGGACCGCAGCAACGCCAGCCGCTTGTCCGACAGTTCAGTCTGGCTGTGAATCAGTTCTTTATACTCCAGAAACTCTGACTTATCACCCATCAGAATCGCGCCCACCAGCCGGTCGCGGTGGATGATGCATTTCTTATAATACCGCTTGGCTTTATCCATGAAAACGACCTCTTCGTAGCCGTCCACCCCACTCGTCGGTGCCCCGGCGGGAATATCGGTCAAGCCGAGGGCGCACAGGCTCAGGCCCTCCATTTTCAGGATTGTCATCAGCAGCGAACCGGTATAGAAGTTCAGCCAGTCGCCGTTGAGGTAGCGGGCAATTACGTCGGCCTGCTCTTCGGCCGCTGCAGTAATGCCCCAAAGCTGCCCATTCATTTCGGCGACTTCACCGGCCGCAAAAATGGCCGGATCGCTCGTTTGCAGGTATTCATTCACCACAACCCCCCGGTTCACGGACAGACCGGCCGCACGGGCGAGTTCGGCGTTGGGTTGCGTACCGATGGCAAACACAACAGCTTTCGCAGGAATGGTTTGCCCATTGGACAAATGTAATCCCGCCACCGCCTTACCCGACGGTGCCCCGACTGACGGCTCGTCGACATAATACCGAACGCTTTCGCCGTATAAAATCTCAACGCCCCGGTCGGTCAGTTCCCGATGCAACAGTTCACTCGAAACGGCGTCTAATTGACGGGTCATCAACCGGTTCTCGCGCTGAATGATAGTCACACCCGCACCGATTTCCCGCAATGACGCGGCCAGTTCCAGGCCCAGAACACCCCCGCCGACAATCACGACCGGCGCACCGGGCGTAACCAATTCGCGAAGCCGGTCGGCATCGTGGCGCGTCCGCATGGTGAACACACCCGCCAGATCGGTCATGTATTCGCGCGGCATGAACGCCCGGCTGCCCGGCGTCAGCAGCAACACGTCGTAGGTATGGGTTTGTCCCCGGTCGTCGGTGATGGTTTTAGCGGTACGGTCGATGGACTCAATGGTCACGCCAGCGTGCAGGTGAACGCCAAGGGCCGCACTTTCGTGGGGCTGCATTTTCACCAATTTGGCCCACGTCTGCGTCCCGCTGATGTAGTCGGGCAGCATCACGCGGTTGTAAAACGGGTGAATTTCTTTGCTAAATACGTGCAGTTCGTCCTGTTCGGCTAAGTCCACCTGATTCAGTTGACGGTACTGACTGACAAACCGAGTGGCCGCTGCGCCCGCCCCGATGATGACTATTTTCTGCTTTGGTTTGCGAAATTTTGCCACCTGCACGGCGGCAAACTTCAGGTCCGGCTCTTTCGAAACGGGGTCAATCCGGTTTTCGGTCAGGTTATTGGCACGAGCCGCGTCAGACTGTAGCATTTTACCCCAGTGCATCGGCAAAAAAACCACGCCCCGCCGGATGGCCGTTGTCACGACCGCATTGACTCGCACTTCACCCCGTACTCCGGTAATGACCACCGGGTCACCATCGGACAGACCGCGTTCTTCGGCGTCTTTGGGGTGAATTTCCAGAAAGGGTTTGGGAATGTGTTTGTTTAGTTTGGCCACTTTTCCCGTCTTGGTCATCGTGTGCCACTGATC
The DNA here is from genome assembly GCA_038327655.1 of Cytophagales bacterium. GTDB lineage: Bacteria > Bacteroidota > Bacteroidia > Cytophagales > Spirosomataceae > JBBQLG01. The sequence goes on along the minus strand of JBBQLG010000052.1, from coordinate 18,005 downwards.
GCGGATACGGCCGGTGGTCAGAATGAGGGGAAAGTCAGGCGTAATTTCTTCAGACTGATTGTCATCCGGCACGGTTTGAATACGTGCGCGCCCACTTGGCGTATAGAACTTTTTATCGGCAAACAACCGAACCGTTCCCGCTGATTCGGGCGTGGGTACCGGCCATTGCATCGTGCCCTGCGTCCGCAACCGGTCGTGGCTCAGGCCGGCGATGTCGATGCGGGTGCCTTTGGTGAGTCGGGCGTGTTCGGCGTAGACCTCGGCGACGTCGGTGTAGGGAAAAGCATCGCCGAAGCCCATTTTCCGGGCAAATGTCCAGATGATTTCGGCGTCGGCTTTGGCTTCGCCGGGTGGTTCGGCAAACTTGCTCAGGTACGAGATGCGCCGTTCGGAGTTGGTCATGGTACCGGCTTTTTCGCCCCAGCCAGCGGCAGGCAGCACCAGATCGGCAAATGCCACGGTGTCGGCCCGATCAGAAATGTCCTGCACGACCACAAATTTGGCGTTGCGCAGGGCTTCTTCGACCAGAGTGGAGTCGGGCAGGCTCACGGCCGGATTCGTGCAAACGATCCAGACCGCTTTCATCCGCCCATCGCGCAGGGCCTCGAACATTTCCGTGGCGGTGTAGCCGGGTTTAGCGGGCAATGTGGCCTTGCCGTATTGTTGGGTGCCCCAGAAATCGGCCACTTCCTGCCGGTGCGCCGGGTTGGCCATGTCGCGGTGGGCGGGCAGCAGATTTGCCATACCACCCGTTTCGCGGCCACCCATCGCGTTGGGTTGGCCTGTAAGCGACAACGGCCCGGCCCCCAGTTTGCCAATCTGCCCGGTGATAAGCGAGAGGTTAATGAGCGACACGTTCTTGTTTACGCCGATAACACTCTGATTCAGGCCCATCGCCCACATGGTCATGAACCCCTTCGAGCGGCCAATGTACTCAACCGCCCACTTGATGTCATCCATGCTGACCCCACAAATCCCGGCGGCTTCGCGCAGGGTGCGCTCATGTACTTTCTCGTTGAAGGCGTCAAAGCCTTCGGTATGGTTGTCGATAAAGTCCCGATCAATGAAACCCCGGTCGATCAGGCCACGGGCAATGGCGTGATACAGCGTGATGTCTGTACCCGGCCTGAGTTGAAAATGCAGGTCGGCCATGCTTGCCGTTTGGGTCCGGCGCGGGTCGATGACGATCAGTTTGAAATCAGGGTTGGCTGCTTTCCGTTGCTCCACGCGCCGAAAAATAATGGGATGGCACCAGGCCGGATTGGCACCCGACACCAGCAAGGTATCGGCATGGTCGATGTCTTCGTAGGAGCACGGCACCGAGTCTTCGCCCAGCGTCATTTTGTAGCCCACCACCGCCGACGACATGCACAGCCGCGAGTTGGTGTCTAAATTATTCGTCCCCAGAAATCCCTTGGTCAGCTTGTTAATCAGGTAATATTCTTCCGTCAGGCATTGTCCCGATGCATAGAACCCCACCGAATCGGGGCCGTATTTGGCGATGAGTGATTTGAATACAGCCGCAGCCCGGTCCAGTGCCGAGTCCCAAGATACCCGTTCCAGCGGCATTGACCGGTTGTAGCGCATTTGCGGGTACAGCAGCCGGTCCGACTGATCCATGACGGTGTAATGCAGGTTCAGGCCCTTCGAACACAGCATTCCCTGACTGCCGGGGTGCGCCGGGTCGCCCTCGACCCGAATCTGCCCATCACGGCCGGTATGCGCGATGATGCCGCAGCCAACGCCACAGTACGAGCAGGTGGTTTTAACGGATTGAGGCTGATGCATGGGGAAGGGTTCTGTTTTTTGTCATCCTGAAGAATGAAGGATCTTAGCCACCAAACCGCCAAGATCCTTCATTCTTCAGGATGACAAAAAACGACTTTGTAAATCGAGAGAGCAGTAAAAATCACAAATTTTAAGCCGACTGAGCAACCAGTTCGCTTTCGACCACTACACCAGCCTGCTTCTCAAAGCGTGTCAGCACAACAACCACCGACACGGCGGCCACGGCCATGCCGATGTAGAGAAACGCCTGATTGTAGCTGATGCTTTCGGATTTGAACAGGAACCCGGCCAGCACCCCGCCCACGTTACCACCCGCGCCCACGATGCCGCTGACGACACCCACGGCTTTTTTATTCACAAAGGGCACAATGGCATAGGTCGTGCCGTTGGCCATTTTCAGGAACATGGCGAACAGCAGCATGGCCGCGATAGCCAATCCTAAACTGTGCGTTTGAGAAAAGAGGATAATGCCCAGCCCTTCGAGCAACAGCACCCCGGCCAGCAACAGGCCTTTGCCGCGCATACCGTAGCGATTGCCTACTTTATCGGCCACAATACCGCCAACCGCCCGCGCAAACAGGTTCATGCCGCCAAAGACGCCCGCCCACAAACCAGCTTCGGCCAGGGTCAGTTTAAAGCTGTCGACGAAGTACAGAGCCGCCACGCCGTCGAAGGTAATTTCGATGCCGAAACAGGCGCCGTACGCCAGAAACAAGGCCCACACGCGCCAGTCGGCCGATGCCTGCCAGAAACTGACCGACGATTTTTGCTGCTTTACCCGTTCGATGTCGGCGTAATTGCCTTCTGGCGTGTCTTTGGTGAACCGGTAATAAACAAACGCCATGACGAGCAGCATCACGCCCGGCACCAGCATCGCCAGTCGCCAGGCTTCGGATTTGGTGTAGCCGAGGGCCACGATGCCGCCGAGAATCAACGGCATCACGATGTTGGTGACGCCCCCGCCGAGGTTGCCCCATCCACCCGCCACCGCATTGGCTGTCCCCTTGATGTTATCGGCAAACATGGCCGAGGTATGAAACTGCGTAATGACGAACGACGCCCCGATAACGCCAATCGCCAGCCGGAAAAGCAAGAATGATTCGTAGCTGTGCGCCAGACCAATGCCCATGACCGGAATGGCTCCCAGCACCAGCAAACCCGTGTACGTTAGCCGGGGACCAAGTGTATCGCATAGGCGGCCCATGAGCAAACGGGCGAATACCGTCATGGAAACGGCCGCGATAATGGCGTTACCAATCTGCGGTTTGGTTAGGTGTAAATCCTCACGGATAACGGGCATCAGCGGGGCTAAGCCGAACCAGCCGAAGAAGCAAACAAAGAAAGTCAGCCAGGTGATGTGAAACGTTCGCATCGGGATACCCGATGTGTTGAAGATATTGAGGGTCTTAAGCTTACCAGCAGGGGGTAACGCCGTTTTGTCCAGTATGAAGTTTTTCATACATTTGGTCAGGTTTAAGGTGGAACACGAACTAACTTGAACCGTTTGCCCTGCCGGACCCGCCAGTCTTGCAGGGCTTTTTTATGCGTACTACTTAAGTATTTTTACTATTTTTTAGTATTCAAATCTACGCATAAACTGTGTATCAACGAAAGAAGAATCTAAATTTTAATCCGACATCACTACATAATTTGGATATTCATCAAAATATCAATACAAAATATCGAAGCGATACTATTTAAAAGTGTGGTCCATAGAATAGATGAATATTATTCTGGCTACTTCGCGCTTAAAACCACTGCCTTTTTTCGAAAAAACTGATTAATCGAAGGGATACTGTGCCGATCTGAAACTCATTTTCTGAGGAACGATCTTGCAAACCGATAAAACTGATCGAAAAAAGGCAGATAGCTCATCAAATCATCATTTTAGAATACACGGTCTTCCTACCAAAACTGCTGAAGTTTGGAGGAGATTGGCAGCGGTTAGACTGGGTGATTCATTTATTCCACTCAAAATCTCGAGCGATGGTGCGCAACTGTTCTAAGCACCCCTCAGCGCATCAACTCAACCCACCCTTTCAATTCCCGTTTCAGCACGTCGTTTTGCAGACGATAATAATACAGGCCGGTCGGCAGCGCGGCACCATCCCAGTCGTTGGCGTAGGCATCCGAGCGGTGTACCTGCCGTCCCCAGCGGTTAATCACCGTGAGTTGCCAGGGCGAAACCTCAATGTTGGGAATGAAGAAAACGTCGTTTTTGCCGTCGCCGTTGGGGGTGAACACGTTCGGAACCATGCCGGGACAGTCCAGCACCCGAACGCGGATGGTATCGGCAATGAGGCAGTTCGGCGAGGGAATGCGCACGGAGTAGGTGCCTTCGGTGGTGACGGTAATGCTGGGTTCCAGTGAGCCGGTACTCCAGACGTAGCGGTTCAGCGGGTTCGTGGCATCCAACCGGAGCGATTCGCCCCGGCAAAGCACCGTGTCGGCGGGCAGGTGTACGGCAGATTCGACGGTTACTTTTGCGGTATCGCTCAGTGAACAGCCGCCCCGCGTGGCCGTTACCTGATACACGCCGGTAGTACGGGCGGTGTAGCGCGGCAATGTTGAGCCGTCCTGCCAGGTGTAGGTGGTATTGTCCGTGTCGCGCAGGGCGAAGGCAATCGACCGCCCATCACAAAGTGTTGTGTCGGGACCTAATTTCGGAGCCGCCGGTGGGTCCGTCACCAATTCGACCGATACATCATCCACTAAATAGTACGCCCGCTGATCGGTATAGCCGGATTCGATGGCACGAAAGATCGTGTGGTCATCGTCGAAAAAGTTGCCGATGGTCAGGTAGTTATAGGTCTGTTTCGCCGTAAAACACCGCTCGATGCTGACCCACGTACCCGTCTCGCCCAATAGCTGCTCATAGTTCACCTGCGGGGCTACATCCAGCACCCTCCCGTACCGAAACGGTGATCCTTCGTAGACAATCAGCGAATCCGGCGAAAAATACATGCCGATGTTATTGGTCGCCGTGTTTCCGCGAACGCCACCGGCATCGCGGGCAATGCTGTGGATGGTATTAAGCAGGGTTACGTACATTTTAACGCGGTAGGTCTGCCCTTGCTGCATGGGTTGCTTCAGCTTCACCTGCATGTATTCGCGGTAAGGCGTCGTGGCAGCATAGTAGGTGTAAAAACCGAGACATTGCCGACCCGACCGGGGCTGAATGGCAGCCGAACCAAGCGTTTGGGTGCAGAAAGGCTGCGGGAAGACATCGCTCGTCCAGATGTCGGGCGTGGCACCGGTGGGCGAGTACCAGTTGGCTACGTATTGGCCGAGGTTTTCGCCGTAGCGGGTATATAGGCAGGCTGGTTTTATGCGTTGCTCAAAGTCGGGATTTGGTACTAAGTTCTGCCCGCTGACCCAGAGCGGTACCAGTAAATACAGTAAGCAATAAAGAAAGCAGGGTCGAAATGCGTACACGGTGGGGGCCTTTGTGGTTGATACAGAAGGCAATAGTACGCACTGTTTACTCCAAATGTTCGCTGGTTTGTGTCAGTATACCCAGCTTAAATAGAAATTAACGCAGGTATACGCCCATCCGTTCGGTTTCACTAAGCACCACGTCTACGTGTTCGGCTAAGGTGGTACTGAGGGCATATCCCCGGTAATCGGCCGCTACGGGATAGCGCGGGTAATTCCGGTCGACCAGTACGGCCACCTGCAACTTTCGTACCGACACACTCAGAAATGGCTGTAAACTGAACATCAGCGTCCGGCCGGTGTAAAGCACATCATCGGTGACGATAACCACTTTATCCCGGAATGATATGCCGGCAGACAGCATCACAGGCGGTTGCGCGGGCTGGGTTTTGTCGAGTTCGATTTTCAGCAGCGTAATGGGCATGGGCGCGATCTGCCGCAGTTCCCGCTCCAGGGCCTGCGCAAAGACAAAGCCTTCGCCCGCTATGCCCGCCAGCACCAGGGCCGGTTCATCGAAGTTGTTCTCGTAGATCTGGAACGCGATACGCCTGATTTTTTGGCGGAGTTGTTCGGCCGTCAGTATTTGGGTCGGGGAAGCGGTCATGCTGCAAAGTTGGAAAAATAATCGGGGAAGCGGGCGGGGGCTTTGGCACAATTTTAGCCCACTGGCATGCATACGCATTATTTTCGCCTGATTGAATGAAACACTTGTTTGGGTTGCTGGTACTGATGGGATTGTGGGCGGGGGACAGCAACATGGCAACCGATACAGGCATGGCGAACGGGGTACAGCGGTCGTTGCGGACGGGCAGTGCCCGGCAGTTGGCGGCTTATTTCGACACGACCATCGAACTGATTATCGACACCGAAGCGGTCGAATTTCAGTCGGTGGAAGCCGCGCACGCCGAACTGATTCTGAAGTCGTTTTTCCGGCGGCATCCACCCCAGCAGTTTCAGTATGTGTACCAGGGCATGTCCGACCATCAACACTACAGCACCGGCAGCTACCAGAGCAGCGGGCAGCGGTTTCAGGTATACGTACTGATGCGCGAGAAAAAAACCCATGAGAGCCGCAACGGAATAAATCAGCCCCGGCAGTACGTCATCAACACGCTGCACTTCCGCAAGGTGGACTAAGCAACTAACCAACTACTTGCGTATTTTTGTGTCCTCATTCGGACCGAATCATGATTATTAAGACCAAAAAATACGCTTTAGATCAAAAAACCTACATCAGCTTAGCCATGCGCCAATGGGTGCGCGACAATTGGAAATGGGCATTTGTGCCCCTCGGCCTGATTCTGCTCAACGTCATTTTAAGCGTCACCGGGGTCTATCCCAACTATTGGCTCTACATCGTGATTGTGCTGCTGACGGTGTTGTATGTGCTGTTCTGGGGCATTCAGTTCACCGGTATTACGCAGTCGGAGCAGTTTAAACCGATGTTTCAGAAGTACGTGTATGAGATCGACAGCCGCCAGATTCTGATGCGGATAAACGCCAAGGAAGGCGGGATTCTGAAGTGGAATCAGATCAAAAATGTGGTGAAGGATAAAGAGGCTTACGTTTTGCTGATGTCTAACGAAGAAGCCGTAAGCGGTATGACGCTGAACCCGCTGACGAAGTACATGGCGAAGCAGATGGCACGGGCGCAGTTCCTGTACCTCCCCTACTCCATCTTCACCAGCGAAACCGACCTGAAATTCATGGATACGCTGCTGCGGAGAAAGAGTCTGCTGGCGGAGTAGAAAAAGAAATTGCACAGAGGAAGGGGAGGTAACACGGAGCGAACAGAGAAAATACGCTGCGACCTTTGTGTTACCTCCCCTTCCTCTGGGTTTAAGTGATCCTTACGCCAGCACCCCGCTAATCAGCCGCTCCAGAATTACTAACCCATCGGTATTGCCCAGCAACGCAGAAGCCGCGCGTTCGGGGTGGGGCATCAGGCCAAATACATTTTTGCGTTCGTTGGCCACGCCGGCGATGTTCTCTAAACTGCCGTTGGGGTTGGCCTCGTCAGTAATGGTGCCAGTCGCGTCGCAATAGCGGAAAATAACCTGGTTATTGTCGTTCAGGCGTTTCAGCGTGTCGGCGTCGGCAAAATAGCGGCCCTCGCCGTGGGCAATCGGAATTTTGTACGCCCGATCGTCCAGCCCCGCCGTCAGCAGTACCTCATCCGACTGCGGCCGGAAGTAAATGTTCTTGCAGATGTACTGTTGATTGGTGTTTCGCAGCAACACGCCCGGTACCAGTCGTGCTTCGGCCAGAATCTGAAAGCCGTTGCAAATACCCATCAGGTAGCCCCCGCGTTCGGCATGGCGCACCACTTCGTCCATGATGGGCGAGAACCGGGCCACGGCTCCCGTCCGGAGATAATCGCCGTAGGAAAACCCACCGGGCAGAATGATAAAGTCACAGCCCTGCAAGTCGTGGTCTTTGTGCCACAGCCGGACCACTTCCTGCCCAAGACCATCGCTGAGGGCATCCACCGCGTCCTGATCGCAGTTTGAGCCGGGGAAAACAACAACACCGAATTTCATAGAGTTAAAATGGTTTACTATCGGGGTCGCGACGGGTGTCGAACACGTTTAAGATCAGTATCCTGTCGCCCTCGATCCGGTAGTATATTTTAGTGTATTTTCTGATAAACAACAGCCGGATGCCTTCTTCATTAGGTTCCTGAATGCCTAACTCAGGGAAGGTACTGAGCAGGTTGATTGTCTTGTAAGCTTTGTCAACGAATTCGCTGACGATGCGGTCACTCCAGGTATCGGCGATGAATGATACCAATTCGTAGAACTCCCGATCAGCGGTGGGTGTCCACTCTATCTGGTAATCCATTTATCATACTTTTTCCAGACATCTGCGTTCGGGATCAACGTTTCAGGATGTTTACTTTCCTCATACGACTGCTTCAGTGACGCCTGCTGTTCTGCACTCAAACTACCCCATAAGGAAGATTCCTGAGCCTCCACCAGCGAAGCAAAGGCATCGTAGAAATGAGTCAGTACCACTTCGTCGTCAGCCTGGTCGATGAGGGTATGAAATTGCTGTTTGATCGTATCGATGCGTGACATGGGGCGATGCGTTCGTTTAACTCAATGTACGAAATAACCCGTTTACTTTACTTCTACTGGCTTCCCCTCCACCGAGGCTGCGCGTTTGCCGGGTTCAAAGGTGAGGTCGAGCCGACCGAGATTAATGCCCGCAAACCCCACCTGATTAATGACCACCGGCTGCCCGTTGCGGTTATTTACCGTTACCGGCGCGTCCAGAAACGTATGCGTGTGGCCGCCGATGATGAGGTCGATGTTGCTGGTTTGCGGAGCCAGCGACCGGTCCGACACCGTTTGATCGTTGTACTGATAGCCGAGATGCGACAGACAGATTACGTAATCGCACTTCTCGTTGGTTCTCAATTGGTTCGCCGTGTCGTTGGCTAATTCGACGGGATTGAGAAACTTCATTTCTTTGTACAGTTCCGTCGGTATCAGGCCGTCTGGTTTAATGCCCAGCCCGAACACGCCGACCCGCACACCGTCCTTCACGAACACTTTATACAGTTGCGTCCGGCCGTCCATCACGGTGTTTTTGAAGTCGTAGTTGGCGACCAGAAACGGGAATTTCGCCTTGCCGAACTGATCCCGCATGTTGTCGATGCCGCCGTCGAAATCGTGGTTACCAATAGCCGACGCATCGTAGCCAAGCCGGTTCATGGCCAGCACTTCGGGTTCGCCCTTGTACAGATTGAAATACGGCGTTCCCTGAAACAGATCACCCGCGTCGAAGAGCAGCACGTTGGCTTCCTGCTGCCGGATCTGACTGATGAGACTCGCCCGACGCGCCACACCGCCCTTGCCCGCATTCCGGCTGCCATCCATCGGAAACGGATCGAGTCGGCTGTGTACGTCGTTGGTGTGCAGGATGGTGAGTTTGGTCGCTTTGGCCGATGCTGCCAGCGTTTCCGGTGCTACGGAACCAATGACCGCAGACGCGCCGAGCCAGCGCAAAAAATCACGTCTATTCGATGTTGATGCGTCCATTGGGTTGTAACGTTATCGGTTGACCACTCTTGCCCTGCTTCCTGAAATAGTCGATCAGGGCGTCGCGGATGAGGTAATTGTCTAAGTTCTGACGTTTGACAGCGTTTTTCAAAAAGCTGGCTCCACTGCCGCCGTTGGCAATGTAATCGCTCAGCGCGACGGTATAGGTGTCGGCGGGTTGCAGCGTCCGGCCGTTGGCAAACGTCACGGCCTGTACCTTGTTGTCGTGCAGTTTTACCGAGATGCCACTCACCAGCAGGGCTTCGTCCTCGGCGAAATGATTCAGAAACTGCATGAGCATCTCGCCCGTCATCGTCATCACAATAAGCTGGTTGTCGAACGGCATCACCTCGAAGATGTTGCCGGTGGTGACGTTCCCCTTCGGCAGGCCATTGCGAACGCCCCCAAAGTTCAGGTGCGACACATCGACGGGTTTGCCGTAGCGGTCTGCGGCCTGACTCAGCAGCGCGTCGCAGAGCAGGTTGTTGAGCGCACATTCGGGCTTGCGTTTCTCCAACCGTTCGGGTAGCTGAAACAGTACCTCGTTCATGGATTTGTCGAGACCCTGTTTGTAGGGCGACAGCAACTCGACTAAGCTGTTATCGGGGCGGGCCGTAGAATCGACGCCGATGCGGGTGTAGGCCTGCTTCGTGACGACGTGGCTGCTCTGACAGGCGGTTAACAAACCGATCAGTAACAGCGCGGGGAGAAAAGCCCCACTGCCCCAAAGGGGCCATTTAGACAAGAGTGGTTTCATCAGAGACAAAATTACTTCTTTTCGTCCAACGCCACCGCCCTGACCTGAAAAAGGCCAATATCCGTATTCATAGTTACCGCACCCGACCCAGCCGGTAACGTTGTCGTTTGCCAGTCTGATGTTGGCTTAATCGGCTGCCACGCCCCGCTGCCCAACCGAACCTGCACCGGTAAATTGAAGTCGTCAACGGCGGCTTTCCAGCGATACCGGAGGACATTATTGCTTAACGACGTATATTCCAGCAGCGGTAAGGCCGCGTGATACAGGTATTGGTTCATGATTGGCTGCAGCGGTTTTTCGGTTCGTTTCGCCAGAAAATCGACCACCTCGCCGGTTGACACAATGGACAGCCGCTTCTCCGTTGCGAGTGCCTTCAGGGCCGCAAACCAGACCGAATCATTGGCGACGGCATGGCGCAGGGTGTGCAGCATCCAGGTGCCTTTGTAATAAATATCGGTGTCTTTCTGGTCGAAATTCACCCCCATTGGGCCAATCATCGGGTATTGGTTTTTGATGAGCGTCCGTTGCCGGTTCAGGTAATTCTGCGCGGTCGATGCGTTCTGCGTACACTCCACGTATAGCGCTTCGGCGTAGGTCGTGAACGATTCGTGAATCCACATTTCGGCGTGGTCGGCTACGCTCAGGCTATTGCCGAAATACTCGTGGCCACTTTCGTGGATGATGATAAAATCGAAACCGTACGGGTTGTTGTGGTACTCGTTTCCGTAGGCCACCGCGCTCTGATGCTCCATGCCCCAATACGGCGTTTCGACTAATTTATAGCCATCCCGCCCGAACGGATATTTCCCAAAATACCGCTCGTAACAGGCCAGCATCCCTTTTACCTGCTCAAAATGCGCTTTTGCTTTGGTCAGGTTGCCGGGCAGGACGTAGTAATCCAGCGGTAGTCTGGTGTGATCGGGGCTGGTGTAGGTATCCGCAAAATGGGCGTAGTCGGTGATGTTGAGCGTGACGTTGTAGTTGTTGATGGGGTAATGCACAAACCATGTCCACTCGGTCTGTAGACCGTTGTTCACCGGTTTCTGACTGACGAACACCCCGTTTGATACGCAGGTCAAACCGGCAGGTACACGGCAGGTGATGCGCACGGAATCGGGTTCGTCGGAGAGGTGATCTTTGCACGGCCACCACAAGCTCGCACCCTTGCCCTCGCAGGCGACCGTTACCCAGTCGCGGCCCGTGAGCGAGTCGCGTTTCCAGACAAAGCCACCATCCCAGGGCGCGTTCTTCGCCACAATCGGCGACCCGGCGTAGGCCACCGTCACCGCCTGAATTTGTCCGATGGTTTGCGGCTCATTCATCGTCACGAATACGGCGTTTCCGTCGCGAACAAACGCCAGTTTTTTGCCGTGCTGCGTAATGGACGCGATGGTCATGTTGGCGAACAGATCAAGCTGCATCCGCCGGAACGGGGCCACCACTTTGTAGCGAATCGTATTCTGACCGGCAATGGTTCTTTTCGCCGGATCGACGCTCAGATTGAGGTCATAAAACGTGACGTCGTAGCCCGTTCGTTCGGGCCGCAGGCTACCCCGAAGGCTGTCCTGACGGGTAAAAGACTGCGTATACGCTACTGTAAACAGGAATGGCAACAGGGTGACGATGGCCCGGCAGAATAAAATGCGCATAAAATTATTGCTCTTTATCGTTGATGTGTTTTTCACGTATGACACAAAATCTGTACTGAATGTATTACTTTGCCCCGGATGAAACGACCTGAGCATCATGGTGCAACTTGAACCGGAACAGTGGGTCGACCGCTACGCCGATTCCCTGTTTGGGGCGGCCCTGCTCCAGGTGAAAGACGAGGCCGTGGCCGACGACCTGGTGCAGGAAACGTTTATGGCCGGACTCACCGCCCGGCACACCTTTCGGGGGCAGGCCCAGGAACGGACGTGGTTAGTGGCCATTCTGCGCAACAAAATTAACGATTACTTCCGGGGGCAAACCCGCCGACCCACGGTTTCGCTGGATGATGCTTTTTACGACGGCTATTTCGACCGGGACGACGACGGAAATCTGGATCACTGGCTACCCGATAAATCGCCGGGCGACTGGGGCGAAACGGGCGAACCCGACGAGTCAGAAGCCCTGAACGACGTATTATACGCGTGTTTATCGAAATTGCCACCCCGGTATGCGCAGGTGATCACGCTCAAATTTCTGGAGAATATAAATCCGGCAGACATTTGTAAGGATTTGGACATTTCACCGTCTAATTACTGGACACTGGTACACCGGGTAAAGATTCTGTTGCGCGAGTGTCTGGAGAGAAACTGGTATTCAAATCAATAAATGAGGGTTCTCTATAAAAAATACGTGCGGTTATCGTGTCGGCAGGCGTCGCAACTGTTGGTAAAACAGGCCGATGCGCCCTTAACGCTGATCGAGCGGGGGCAGCTTTGGTGGCATCTGCGCCTATGCGATCCCTGCGCCCGCTTTTCGCGGCAGGTTCGATTGCTGGACCGGCTTCTGGTGCGTAACGTCCTGAGTGGCAGATTCAAATCAGCCCCGACATTACGCCCGGAACGACGGGCTATGATGAACAACGAAATTAAAAAACGGTTAACTACCTGATGCGTCTGTAAGGTTTGTACCCGACCGGCGACAAACTAAGGCAGGGGAACAAACCCTTGCCCGACTAAACCAACTTTATCCATGAAAAAAGTACTCGCGTTCGCTATTGCCGCCATTTTTGTCTGTTCGGTTACTGTTTTTGCACAGGACAAAATGCAGAGTTCAACCAAGACAGGGACCACCAAAAAGACGACCATGAAATCCGACAAGATGTCGGATGGCAAGATGATGTCGGATGGAAAAATGGCAGACCACAAAATGTCGGGCGGAAAGATGTCAGATCACAAGATGTCAGACGGAAAAATGGCAGACCACAAGATGTCGGATGGCAAAATGGCAACTGACAAAATGAAGCCTAAGAACAAATAGGGCTGCGGTTACTACGCTGGCCTGACGCACCGATGACAGGCCAGCGTTTTGTTTCGATTATCCACTACTTCACGCCGATACCTCATGCCACGCATCGTTCACAAACATCCCTTAGCCATTCGGTGGTTTCACTGGATTAACTTCCCCATTCTGTTCGTGATGATCTGGAGCGGGCTGCTGATTTACTGGGCCTACGACCCGTACAAAATTCAGGTCGGTAATACCGTGCTGCTTCAGTTTTTCCCGGACTCATTTTACAAGGCACTGGGCGTTCCGTTTCAGTTGGCCAAAGGGCAGTCGTGGCATTTCGTGTTTCAGTGGCTCTTCATCCTCAACGGCCTTTTGTACATCGGCTACACCTTTATATCGGGCGAATGGCGGTTGCTGCTGCCGAACCGTCACTCCTTCCGCGAAGCTTGGCTTGTGGTGCTCCACGACCTGCACATCCGTAAAACGGCCCCGCCCCAGACGAAATACAACGCGGCTCAGCGCATTGCGTATTCGGCCATCATGGTCATGGGCGTGGGGTCGGCCCTGACGGGTTATGCGATCTATAAACCGACGCAACTGAACTGGCTCACCTGGCTGATGGGTGGCTACGAAACGGCGCGGGTGCTGCATTTTGCCCTAACCATCGGCTACGTGCTGTTTTTCGGGATTCACATCTTCCAGGTTATCCTGGCGGGCTGGCACAACTTTCAGAGTATGATCACTGGTTTTGAGAAAAAAGATGACCTTACTGAAACACAAACCCCTGCGTGAGGAGCTAACCTCCGATCAGCAGCTTCGGCGCACTACCCTCAAAGCTATGCTCGGTTTTGGCGTGGCCAGTTTAGTACCGTTTGGCATCTGGCAGTGGGTAAAGTCCCAGCCGCAGGTGAACGGCATTCCGGCCCCGCTCCGTACGCTGCTGAACACGAACGAAAAGATTGCGAACGTCTATTTCAGCCCGACGCACCTCGCCCCGACCTACCCGGCCAACCGGGCCGCTAACCCACCCCGTACCAATGGCATGGATGGTTTACACACGCCGGTGGTGCAGGATGGGTACCAGCTCACCATCGAACAGCCGGGCCGCAAACCCATGACGGTCAGCATCGACGACCTCAAGAAACTCCCCAAACACGACCTGATCTTCGATTTTAAGTGCGTTGAAGGCTGGAGTCAGATTCAGCACTGGGGGGGCGTAAAATTTGCTGATTTTGTGGCGAAGTACGGCCTCGGCACCCGCAGCGGCAACGCGCCCTCGGCCAATAATCTGGACGATTTTTATAAGTACGTGGGCATGGAAACACCCGACGGCGGCTATTACGTGGGCCTGGATATGCCCAGTGCGCTGCATCCGCAAACGATGCTGGCGTTCGAGATGAACGGCAACCCCATTACCCCGGCGCACGGGGCACCCATCCGGCTGATTATTCCGGTTAAATACGGCGTCAAGAACCTCAAACGCATCGGCACAATTCGCTTCGCCGACGAACGCCCGCGCGACTTCTGGGCCGAGCGGGGCTACGATTACCATGTCGGTTTATGAGAAGAAGTAAGGGCTAAAAGTGGTAAGTAGTAAGGAATACCATTCTTTGTTACTTCTACTCCTTTCCACTTCTACCACTTAGAAGCTGTTTGAGTTAGCGATTTGAGACCAGAAGGAGTGGATTTTGGCGGCTGGCAAGGCACTTTTTGCCGGTCGTAGCCGTAGCTACGGACAAAAAAAGTAACGCTGACAGCGGCCAAAAGACGCCCTGATGGGCCAAAGCGATTAACTCAAACAGCTTCTTACTCCTTTATTTCAAACACATTCATCATGACTTATTTCACGCAGCTATTCGCAGCGGCTGGCATCGCGCTGGCTTCTGTTAACGGGCCAACACCGGCCCCATCCCTCACCAAAGCACCCAAAGCGATTTACGCGCCGGTGGCAGTGCTGGAGTTATTTACCTCACAGGGCTGTTCGAGTTGCCCCTCCGCCGACCGGCTCCTGACAGAAACGCTGAACGAAGCGGCCAAAACGAATAAAAACATCATTGGCCTGTCGTTTCACGTCGATTACTGGGACCGGCTGGGCTGGAAAGACCCGTTCAGCGACCATGCCTACACCAAACGGCAGTATCAGTACAGCGACCATTTTGCCCAAAACGGCGTCTATACCCCGCAGGAGGTATTAAATGGGAAGCAGGAGTTTGTCGGCTCTAACCGTAGCAAACAGATGAGCGCTCTCAAAGACGCTCTGAGTCAGCCCGCTACGGCAGGGGTACAACTCACGGCCACGGCTCCCAAAAACAACCAGATAACGGTTAATTACCAGCTCGAAGGCGACCTGATGGATGCGGTGCTAAACGTGGCCCTGGTGAGCAAAACCACCGAAACAAATGTGAAGCAAGGCGAAAATGCCGGGCGAAAACTGATGCATGATAACGTAGTGCGAACGTTCCAGACCATTCCGGCTACGGCAAAAGGATCGGTATCGCTGACCGTACCCGCAGGCTATGATTTGACAAACGGTGCCGTAGTCGCTTATGTGCAGGCCCGCCAAACGCTGGCCGTTCGGGGTGCCGGGCTGGTGAGTTTGTGAAGATTTGGGGGCGTTTACTGCCTTTCTACTCCGGGCACAAATGACTCTCCGTTTTTTATCAGGCTGAACCGAGCCAACTCTGGTCAAATTTTTGACTGTAGTTGGCTCGGTTCATATCATCACAATGGCATGCCGACGCGCAAAAACACGCACTTGCCTCTCCCCGTCTGTTGGCCGACGCACAACGATTGAGTGATTTCACGGACCTGATAAAACTCAGCGGCAAAAGTATCCGATGACCCATCGTATATGTACTTACACGGTAAAAGAAGATAATGTTACCTATTTTAATTTTTTAATAATTTTTTTTTAATGTAAAAAGCAAATCACTACGCTTTTCGGGCTTTTACTCTATAAATGCTATAGATTTTACAATTTGTAGCCAATAAGATGTTGTGTAAACGGTAGGTTTTGGGCCATTCAATAATAACATGCGTAAATTCTATAATTCTTCCCCGAACGAGAAATCCAAATTCGACTCTATTTAGTTGATATGCATGTGAATTTCCTAAACTGTGAAAGACACGGTCACACATTCAACTCAATAATTTATCAACAGCATGAAAGAACTACAACAAAAATCGGGAAGGCCACTTGATCCCGCGTCGATTTTGCCGGTACTTCCATTCAGCATGAACCGTCGGCTGTTTATGCGCTGGGCAGGTATGACAACGGCAACGGGCGCGTTACTCAGTTCTTGCCAGCAAGAGCCAACGAACGCCATTACCCCCAGCGGTGCCCGGAACAGCGGGATCGGTGCCGATGTAGACGTTGATCTTGGTTCGGGCGACGTTGCCATACTGAACTACGCCTACGCACTGGAACAAATCGAAGCCACGTTCTACGAACGGGTTGTTGCCAATCCGTACGCCGGTATCACGCAGGCGGAGTTAAGCATTCTGAAGGATATTCGCGACCACGAAGTCATCCACCGGGAATTCTTCAAAGCAGCCCTGGGCAGTGCTGGTCTGCCCGCGCTGGCTATTGATTTTAACGGCGTTGTGTTCAGCGACCGGAACAGCGTGCTGACCACGGCCCGCACGTTCGAAGATATTGGCGTAACGGCCTATAATGGTGCCGGTAAATTCCTGAAGGATGTGAACTACCTGCTGCTGGCCGGTAAGATTGTATCGGTGGAGGCCCGCCACGCGTCCGTTATCCGGGAGTTGCTGCAGCCCAATACCCGTTATTTCGCTGGTGACGACGTCGTTGACCCAACTACGGCTCTGGACGGAAAGCGCGAGCCGGGTGAAGTACTCCCAATTGCTCAGGCGTTCATCAAACAGACGCTGACGGCCAATTCTTTTCCAACTGTAGCATCTTAAACTGACTCGACATCATGAACTTACAAAATATTATCAATGAGATTGAGAAGGTGGACGCAGATGTAATCGACCGCCTTGAACACGTATCGCGTCGGCACATGTTCAGTGCGTTCGCCAAAAAAGCGGTTGCTGCAGCGTCGCCGGTATTATTGACGTCGGCTCTCACGCAGGCTTACGGTCAGGGAACGGCCCTGCCGGGTCAGGTTCGCGAAGTATTGCAGTTTGCCCTTCTGCTCGAAAACGTCGAGTCTGATTTCTATAACACCGGCCTTGCAGCCAACGTGGTTCCGTTTCCTTACAAAGACGCCATTGATCAAATCGCCCGGCACGAAAACGCGCACGTTATCCTGCTGAAGTCTGTATTAGGCTCAGCCGCCGATCCGAAACCAAAATTTGATTTTACGGCCGGTGGTGCTTTCGCGGACGTATTCACAAACTTCAAAACGTTTGCCGCCGTTGCGCAGGCTTTTGAAGATACCGGTGTTCGGGCCTACAAAGGGCAGGCGGGCAAACTGAAACCATACAGTGCCTACTTAGAAGTTGCTCTGCGTATTCACTCGGTCGAAGCCCGTCACGCGGCCCGGCTGCGGCTGATTAACGCCCAGAAAGGCTGGATTACCCTTAATGCTGGTTTCCCGGCCGCCGTTTATGCCGGTGATGACGTGACAACGCAGGGCGGGGTGGCCTTGAATTCGATTCCTTCGCTGGCCGGTTATAGCGCAGCGACCCTATCGGAAGCATTCGATGAGCCGTTACCGCAGGATGAAGTATTGAAAATTGCTATACAGTTCCTTGCCAAGTAATTTGTAGTAATCATCAACGGTCGGGTGAAACTACCCGTACCAAACTGTTTAAAGGAGCAGACTGACTTTGTCAGTCTGCTCCTTTACGTTTACACCCGTTTCCCAATGGCATGGATTAAGGCGGCTATTTATCAGTATGGGTCAAGTTGATAGGCTGAGCGTTGGCAGTTGTGTTATTATACTAAATTAAATTTAGGATGACGTATTTTTGACTATGAACTACGCCGTATTGATTCCCGAAACAGTTGAGCAACTGACTCAACTCGAAGCCCGCCAGCGGCTGGCCATCCACCGTGACCGCGTTCGCTTTATTCG
>JBBQLG010000051.1:0-37128 GCA_038327655.1 Cytophagales bacterium | reverse complement strand
GCCCCCCCCCCCCCCCACCACCACCGGTCGAATTGCCGAAGGTAAATACGGTAAAGTTCCTGCCGCCGGAAGTAAAGCCGGATGAGGAAGTTCCCGAAGAAACCCCACCGCCAGCCGTTGAGGAATTGAAGGAAGCCGTTGCCGCCGAAAAGACGCAGGAAGGTGACCCGAACGCGGAAGTAATAATCGTAGCCCCGGAAGAGTCGACCGGCCCAACGAAAGTGGAAGCTGCCGTTGAAGCCGCTCCGAAGGATGATGAAGTCTTTACTGTGGTTGAGCAGAACCCGGAACCTGCGGGTGGTATGGCTGCGCTGAGCAGCTATTTAGGCAAGAACCTCCGTTACCCGGCACCGGCTCAGCGAGCCAACATTTCGGGTAAGGTGTTCGTGAGTTTTGTCGTAAACACAGACGGTACCATTCAGGATGTGACGGTATTGAAAGGTTTAGGATTTGGCACAGATGAAGAAGCCGTTCGGGTGATAAAAGGGATGCCGAAATGGAAACCCGGCAAGCAGTCGGGCCGTCCGGTTCGGGTGAAATTTAACCTGCCAATCGCCTTCACGCTGGAGTAGCATGAGGAACGCCAATCGCATGTCAGAACAGCTAAACCTGTATCTGTCAGTGGCCATGGCGATGGCCTATTTGGGAGGAGGCATCGGACTGATTGCCTCCTCTCAGTCTTTTGGGCTCTTGCCACCGCCGGGTCTCTGGCGCTACAGCATGGCTGCCCTGCTAATTGTTTACGGGCTGTTCCGGGGGATAAGGGCCTATCAACGATCCAAGCAACGTGAATAAGAAAAGCAGATTAACCTGGGTAATGCTGCCTCTTTTGCTGGCATCCTGTTCGGGTAAGCAGAACTTAGACAATCCCGCCCGGGGAACCATTACCATTGCTGCCGATGAGTCGTTTCGACCTTTGGTCAGTCAGTTAACCGAAGCTTATTCGGGTATTTATCCCGATGCGCACTTCGAGTTGGTATTTCGGCCCGAACACGAAGCCATCAATATGATGCTCCGCGATAGTGCCCGGCTGGTTTTCTCGGGACGGGCACTGACACCGCCGGAACAGGCCATTCTGAGTAACCGGAAAATTCCGGGTAAGGCGCAGAAGTTGGCTACGGATGGGGTTGCCTTGATTATCGGGAAAGCCAACCGCGACAGCCTGATTACCATGTCGGCGTTACAGCGTATTTTCAGTGGGCAACTTACCAACTGGTCGAAGCTAAATGGTGGTCAGACCGGCCCTATTACCCTGGTATTTGATAACAACAACTCCAGCAATCTGGACTTTATGCTGGCTAAGTTTGGCGTGAAAACCATAACAAACCTGCGCATCTTCACGGCTAAGTCAAACCGCGATGTGATCGACTATGTCCGAACAAATCCGACCGCGCTGGGTTTTATCGGCGTAAACTGGATTAGTGATGGCGATGCCCCACTGACGGTTACTTTATCGAAGGACCTGCGCGTGATGGGCGTTTCGGACAAACTGGCTCCTGCATCAATCAGGGATTATTACCAGCCCTTTCAGCGTGACCTTGGTTTGAAAACATACCCGCTTTACCGCACTGTTTACGTACTAAGTCGTGAAGCGCATCCGGGTTTGGGAGGTGGTCTGATAAACTACGTGCAACGGGATGCCGGGGCACTTATCATTGAAAAATTGGGGCTTTGGCCTGATAAACCATATAATCGGGAGGTATATTTCACCGAGTAATTCTGTTTTTTCGTTGTCGCGCAATTTTTTAGTTTTGCTATCTGTTTTATTACCACAGTTTAAATTTCCATTTCCAACCTGAATCAGTACATGATGAACAGTCAAAGAAAGTCGCTATTGATGGCCCTGCTTATGGGGGCGGTAGCTGCCGCGCCAGTGTTTGCGCAGGATGTTCAGTCGGGCCTGAAGGACCTTGAATCCGAGCGTTATGTGAAAGCTGAGCAGACTTTCAAGCAACTGGCTACTACGGCTCCAACCGCTGATAATCAATTCAACCTTGGTTATTATTATCTCCGAACCAATCAGCCTGACCTGGCGAAAGCCGCTTTTGATAAGGGCCTGGCCACCGACCCCAAAAATCAACTGAACAATGTTGGTTTAGGAGGGGTAGCCCTTGCCAAGAAAAACCGTGCCGGTGCGCGTGCCCTGATCGATGGGGCGGTACAGGCTACGAAATCCAAAGATCAGAACGTGCTGATGCGGGCAGGTGAAATGTACACGCTTTTCGAGACGAACGACCCGGCCGAAGCGGTACGGCTGGTTGACCTGGCCGATAAGCTGGACAAAAAAAATACGAGCACCGAAATCGAGATGATTTATGGCGATGCGTATAACATCAAAAACGATGGGGGTAATGCGGTCAGCAAGTATGAGAATGCCCTGCTGATTACGCCTAATTTGGCCGAAGCAACGTATAAGATTGGTCGGGTTTACCTGCGGGGAAAAAACTACGCTGAAGCGCAGAAATTTTTCAAAGCGGCTATTGACCAGGATCCGGAATTTGCCCCGACTTACAAGGCTTATGCCGATGCATTGGCAAACTCAAGAGCTTATGGACCGGCCTCTAAAATTTATGATTCGTACGTGCAGAAGAGTGGTACAACCGATCCTGAACTGCTGTTAGATGTTGCTCGTTACAAATTCCTGGCTAAAGATAACCTGGGTGCTATTAATTACCTGGACCAGTTGAAGGGTAAGATCAACAACCCGATTATTGATCGGATTTATGGGTGGGCCAACTATGGTCTGGGCAAATACCCGGAGTCAATCGAATCGCTGAACAAATTCGTTGCTTCGGCACCGAATAAGATAATTTATGACGATTACGTGTACTTGGGCCGGTCGTACGGCCAGCTTGGTACACCCGAAGGAGATTCCTTAGGCGTTGTTTATTTGGAAAAAGCGGCCCCGCAGGATACTACGGAAAACCTGTATCGTGAGATAGCTCAGAAGTATTATAGTGCCAAGCGGTATGATAAAGCAGCTGATTATTACAGCAAGACCATCGCCAACGACAAGAAGCCGCTCAATAACGATTATCAGTTCCTGGGTCTATCCAACTATCAATATGCTTTTACCGCAGGCCGGGCGCTCGCACCAAATGATACAGCGCAGCAACGCCAGTTAAAGAAGCAGTATTTTATGAAGGCCGATTCTGCATTTGCTAAACTGGCGGAAGTCGCACCAACATTCCCGGTACCTTACTATTATCGCGGTCAGTCTAATTACTATGCCTACACGTCGGCTGAGGCATTGAACAATGGCGTGTTTGTGCCTTATCACGAAAAATTTGTCGAGTTGGTCAACGCTGAAACGGGCTCGACGAAAAGACAGCCTTACCTCAAGAACTTAGTTACAGCCTATAAACTGCTTGGTGCCCACAGTTTTGCCAAGAAAGATGAAACGAAAGGCCGTGACTATATCAATAAGGTGATTGCTCTTGACCCGAATGATAAAGAAGCAAAGGCGTATCTGGAAGGACCAAAAGCACCGGCTCCACCAACCACGCCAGCAAAGCCGAAAGCACCGGTAAAGAAAAGCTCGGCCAGTAAATAAAAACTTTTAATAATGGCATCAGGAACAGGCACAACTCCAGCGGGTTGTGCCTGTTTTGTTTCTGGAGAATAAAAAAGTACCACCCCGAAAGGCGAGTCTGCATTATTACCGCCAGAGTCGTAACTTTGTCCCTCTTTAGTAGCCCCTATTACCCTATTGACACCGTATGCTTAATCTTGTACTGTTTGGTCCTCCGGGCGCGGGTAAAGGCACCCAGAGTGAGAATTTGATCCAAAAGTATCACCTGGTACACCTCTCCACGGGCGACCTGCTTCGCAGTGAGATTACCGCTGGTACAACATTGGGTATGGAGGCCAAATCGCTGATGGATCAGGGTTTTCTGGTGCCCGATGCCGTGGTGATTGGTATGATCGAGAATAAATTACGCGAAAATCAGACCGCGAATGGGTTTATTTTCGATGGATTTCCCCGTACGGTGCCTCAGGCCGAAGCACTCGACGAGTTATTGAGCCGTTATCACACCTCTATCCTGACCATGGTTGCCCTGGTCGTGGATGAGGAAGAATTAACCCGGCGGCTGTTGCTGCGGGGACAAACCTCCGGTCGGCCCGATGACCGAAACGAAGAACTGATTCGACGTCGGGTGCAGGAGTATACCAATAAAACCACGCCGGTGGCGGGGTACTACAATCAGCAACGTAAGTTTGCCGCCATTGACGGTCTCGGTGATATCGACGGTATTTTCGATCTGATCTGTCAGGAAATTGAGCGGGCACGACGAGCTAATGAAAACTGATTTAGCCTCTACGCGTGGGTAAGCAACCAATATGGCTTCATCCAACTTTATCGACTACGTTAAAATCAATTGCCGCTCCGGCGCGGGTGGAGCGGGTTCTGTACACTTTCGGCGCGAAAAACACGTACCGAAAGGTGGTCCCGACGGGGGCGATGGCGGCCGGGGCGGGCATATTATCCTGAAAGGGAATGCACAGCTATGGACTTTGCTGCACCTCAAATACCGAAAACACATTATGGCCAAACCCGGTGTTGCCGGTGAGGGCGGTCGCCGAAGCGGTGCCGAAGGCGAAGATGTAATTGTGGAAGTACCCCTGGGAACTATAGCCCGGTCGGACGAAACCGGCGAACAGGTAGCCGAAATAACTGAAGACGGACAGGAGATTATTTTGTTGCCGGGCGGACGCGGAGGTTTAGGAAACAGCAATTTCAAGTCGGCTACTCAGCAGACACCCTACTACGCTCAGCCCGGCGAGCCGGGGCAGGAGGCCTGGGTGGTACTGGAACTGAAATTATTGGCCGATGTAGGGCTGGTTGGCTTTCCGAACGCGGGAAAATCAACACTGTTATCGGTGCTGTCGGCGGCCCGGCCCGAGATTGCCGATTACCCCTTTACTACGCTGGTACCCAATCTGGGTGTGGTGGCTTATCGGGATTATAAGTCGTTCGTGATGGCCGATATTCCGGGAATCATCGAAGGGGCGTCGCAGGGAAAAGGCCTGGGGCTGCGGTTTCTGCGTCATATTGAGCGGAACTCGATTTTACTGTTCATGGTCCCATCCGACTCACCCGATATTGCCGCTGAGTACCAAACACTGTTGCACGAACTACAGGCGTATAACCCGGAACTGGCCGATAAACAGCGGCTGCTGGCCATTTCTAAAGTAGACCTCCTCGCTGACCAGGGTGACCTGGCTGCCCAATTGCCTTCTGATATTCAGATCGTATACATCTCCTCTGTACAACAGCATGGCCTGACTGAATTAAAAGATGCCATCTGGCAATTACTCACTCAATCCAAAGTTGATTCTGACTAAAAAACCAGCATTTGCACTGGCTGTTAAACAAGCCATTGCTACCAACTGACGCTATGAAGAAAAGTACTGCTGGCATGCTGCTGGCTTTCTTACTGTGGCCACTCCTGACACTGGCCCAAATTGACGTATCGTTCCCCGTTAGTCGGGCCGTATTCCAGCGAAGTACCGCGAATGTAGCTACGATTCGTATTACCGGCTTTTACCGGACAGCTATTAGTCGGGTACAGGCGCGGATGGTAGCACGCGCAGCCGGGCAGGGCACAACGACTGATTGGGTTGTTATTCAAAATAACGTGCAGGGAGGTGTTTTTGCCGGTGATCTTACCGTACAGGGCGGCTGGTATGATCTGCAGGTGCAGGGACTGGATGGAAATAATCAGCCTGTTGGCGATACACGAACAGTTGACCGGGTCGGCGTGGGAGAGGTGTTCATTGCCGCTGGTCAGTCGAATACGATGGGTGTCCGCCGGAATGTACCGCCTGCTAACGACGACCGGGTTAACTGTGTGCAGGCCTATGCCCCCGATCAGGCGGCCCCGGTAGAGCCTCCGTTCCCGGTATTTCGCCAGATGAATGGCGTGGATATAGCACCCAGTGGGGTTGGCACCTGGTGTTGGGGCATCCTCGGCGACCGGCTGGCACAACGGCTCAATGTACCCATCCTCTTCCTAAATGCAGGATTTGGTGGCACCAGCGCATCTAACTGGTTAGAGAGTAGTCAGGGGGTTCAGGCATATAATGGGTATAGTTCGCTGCCGTTTCCCTTCGGTCAACCCTACGCAAACCTGCGGATAGCTCTTAATGTATACGGCAATATGCTGGGTGTTCGGTCCGTTTTATGGCATCAGGGAGAAGCCGATAATTCGGGGAACACCGGCGCGTCGCAGTATGCCAATGCACTACGCGAAACAATCAACCGCAGCCGTCAGGATTGTGGAAAAAACGTAGTATGGGTAGTTGCCCGGGCTTCTTATGATAACGACCGACGAGCAAACCCGGCCGTTATTGCCGGTCAGGACATGACTATTGCTACTACCGGTAACGTTTATGCCGGCCCGAACACAGACGGTATTGATATTCCGCGTAACGGGAGTTACACCGCCGAGGATAATGTACACTTCACCAACGATGGCCTTAATCAGGTAGCCGATGCCTGGAGTGCGAGCCTGACCGATAGTTTTTTTGCCGGTTCAACGCCACAGGCAGCCGCTCCCGCCCCCACCTTGTCGGTAGCCTGTGCAGGCAATCAACTAACCTTATCAGTAAATGGCTCGCCGACCTCAGTCGTGTGGAATACCGGTGATGCAGGGCCTGTTATCACCAAAGGGCAGGGTGTTTATCAGGCTAAAGTAAAAGACGGGTTGGGTAACACCCATTACACCTCTTTTGCTCAGGTGTCAGCGGGTGTTTTTGCGGACCCCTCCGGGCCAACTACGTTCTGCCAGGGCGGGGCGGTGTCGCTTACGTCAAATTATCAGAATAATATCACCTGGAGTACCGGGGTCAGCACCCGATCGATTGCCGTTAGTGATCCCGGGAACTACTTCGTCCGCTTTCGTGATGTGAGTGGCTGCGATTTTACGAGCGATGTGATTCGGGTGACGGTTAATCCACTGCCCGCTGTTCCGGTCATCGCGTCCGATAAATCAACCACATTCTGTCAGGGGGAGACGGCTTCATTAACGGCCAGTCCGGCGGCTGTTTATAACTGGAGCACCGGCGAACAGTCGAGGAGTATCACCGTAAAGTCTACTGGCAGCTATACGTTGAGTGTTACAGACCAAAACGGTTGTACGTCACCCGGAAGCGCGGCTGTTGCCGTAAAGGTCAATCCGCTCCCCATAACTCCCACCATCACGGCGGGAGGGCCGACTACATTTTGTGCCGATCAACAGGTAATCTTAACCGCTACAGCGGATGTTGCCTATAACTGGACATCGGGGCAGACCACGCAAAGTGTAACCCTTAACCAAAGTGGTAATTTCTCGATACAGACTAAAAACGAATTTGGGTGTCTTTCCAACCCATCCAATACCATCAATCTAAAAGTGAATGCATTGCCGCCCGCCCCAACGCTGGTAGCCAATGGACGGACAACGTTTTGTGAAGGTGACCGCGTAACGCTAACCGCTACAACACCGTTTAAGCCCATCTGGACAACCAGCGATACGGTGCAAACCATAACCGTCAGGCAATCGGGTACGTATACGGTCCGGGCGCAGGACCAGAATGGGTGTTTTTCAACCAATGCACCGGCTATTGTCGTAGCGGCCAAACCTGTTCCAAGTACGCCTTCGGTAGTGCAGGTAGGCACGTACACGCTCGAAGCAATGGGTTCGGTGATGGGTGATGTTTACCGGTGGCAGCGCAATAGTGATTCGCTGGCGGTACAGCGTGCGGTAATCAAAGCAAATCAGTCGGGTACTTACTCGGTCAGGGCTTCGATCCGGTACAATACAGACCTGATTTGTTTCTCGGCCTATTCGACACCCATCACGTTTGTCGCCGAAACGGCTAACGGAGGATTAAGTGTCTACCCAAATCCCAGTCCAACCCGGGAGGTAACCCTGGAAACACTGAACAACTTAATCGACGCTACCGTGACGGTATACACGCTGAGCGGACAGGAAGTGTACACGACCGCTGTTCCGGTTTTTGATGAGCGCAAGCGGCTCAGCCTGGTAAACGTTTCGGCGGGTTCGTACTTAGTGGAGGTGCGTTCGGCTGATTTCCGGGTGGTTAAACGGATCCTGGTAGGATTGTAATAAAAAAGAGTAACACACCGTTTTCAAGATGAAATGACCTTCATTTTTGTGTTTTACTAAGATCTGAAGGTCGCCAGATACCAAAATAAGGGAAATGGCCTGCATTTTGTAAAGTATTGGCTGATGGTAATCGGTTGGTACGGTTTCGATGCTGCATAGTGAATCGACACGGTGATATGAAAAAATTTACGAAACAAAGCGTCTGGTTAGTCCTTCTTGGTAGCATTGGTTTACAGACGATGGCCCCGGCACAAACGGCCAGTTCTGTTATTCGCGTGACCTACCCGCAAAGCCGGGCTGTTTTTCAGCGCAATAACGACAATACCAGTACCATCTATGTATCGGGGAGCGTCTACCAGCCCATCGATAGTGTGCAGGCGCGGCTCACCCGGGTTACACAGGGGCAGGGCGTTCCTACTGACTGGGCAACGATACAGTGTACGCCGTCGGGCGGCATCTTTCAGGGTGCCGTGCGCGGAACGGGAGGCTGGTACCAACTCGAAGTCCGTGCTTTTTCCAGTGGAGTCATCGTGGGTCAGGACGCCGTAACGCGAGTGGGTATTGGCGAAGTATTTATCATAACCGGTCAGTCGAACGCGCAGGGTTTTCAGGACCTGGGAGCCGTAGGTGCCACCGACGATCGGGTTAACTGCGTTTCGTACGATAACACGGCAACCAATTCGCTGGCTGACCCGCCTGCCCCGGCTTTTCAGCAATTAACCGCCACGTCGATCGTCGGCCCGCGGGGACAGAGTGCCTGGTGCTGGGGCGTGCTGGGCGATTTGATTGCAAAGCAGTTTAACGTGCCCGTCCTGTTTATTAATACGGCTTGGTTCGGTACCATAAGCCGTAACTGGGTTGAGAGTGCCAAAGGGCAACAGACGCTCTATTGGTTCAACAACTCGGTAGCCCTGCCATCGGGCATGCCTTACGGTAATTTAGTGACAGCCCTGCATTACTACTGCTCCCTCCAAGGGCTGCGGGCCGTACTCTGGCAACAGGGCGAAAGTGATAACTATCCCGTAAACGTACCACGAACCGAATACCGGCAAAACCTACAGTACATCATTAACAAGACCCGCGCCGATACCGACCGGTATCCCGCCTGGATTCTGGCCCGTTCATCGTACAATAGTGGCCGGACAAGTGCCGATATTATTGGGGCACAGAATGATGTAATCAATACATTTAACAACAACGTTTATCAGGGACCTTACACCGATACCATTCAGACGCCCCGCCCGAATGAAGATGTTCACTTTGGCAATGACGGCCTGAAACGACTGGGCCAGGCCTGGTCTGAGAGCATGAACGCGGTATTTTTTGCCAGTTCGATTCCGCTGCTTCCATTGCCGCAGCCTGCTCTGACGGTGGCCTGCAACACAACCAACAATGGGCTGTCGCTTTCATTGCCAACTACCTACAAATCGTTTGAGTGGAAAACAGGGCAAAAAACGAACCGCATTACGGTGTCGCAGGCCGGGTTGTATCAGGCCACGTTAAAAGACAACTTCGGTAATACCTTCCTGTCACCTGCCGTCGACATAGTAGGGCCCATTCAGCCGCTCACACCAACCATTAACCTGACTCGCCCGTTAGGACAACTGGCAGCCGCCCAGCAACAGGTTTGTGCTGACTCGGTTTTGACCCTTGTCGCCAATACACCACTGAATACCAGACCGCTGTGGAATATTGGTACCACCGGCCCGACAATTGCCGTTGGCACAACCGGGGCGTATAGTTTAAGTGCAGTGAATGCGTATGGCTGTGTGTCGGCAGCCTCACAAACGGTTAATCTGCTTGCCCGACCCCGCCTGCTGCCGCCCACCATTGAACAGATTGGAACCTATTCGTTGCAGGCCATTGTACCTGCCCCACTCGATAACGCCCTGTTTACATGGCTGAGGGGGAGCGAACAGATTACCCCCAACGGTGCCGTTGTCAAGGTAACTACCAATGGAGCATACAGCGCCCGCTCGCAGACGGAATACAGTCTCATTACCGGTAACCGGATCACGTGTTATTCGCCGTATTCGAATCGGTATGATTTCACATCGGATCAGAACAATGGCGGCTTGAGCGTTTACCCCAATCCATCACGCAGTGGAGTCATTACGCTCGAAACCATCGAGGATTTGCAGAACGCTGAAGTGGATGTATACACGCTGAACGGCCAATTGTTGTATACGACTGTAGTGCCTATTTTTAATGAGCGAAAATCGGTTGACTTGACAGGACTAAATCAGGGCGAATACATCCTGCGCGTACGAGCCGGTAATTATGACACGGCACGGCGGGTGTTGCTGAAATTTTAGAAGACTGTTATTCAAGTCAGGTAAGCCGTCGCGTTCTGCGACGGCTTCTTCATTTCATCAAGCCCGTAAGCGATTCGTACCACTACGAATGTGGAGGCCCTGAAACGGGCGTGTGTAAATAATGCTTAAATTGCGTCGTTATTTATCAGCAACCGGTTATGAACGCAACGTACCTGCCATCCGATTACCTGCCTATTTTTATTCAACTGGGGCTGGCATTAGGCTTCATCGTCGTCACGATGATCGTTACCCATTCAATCGGACCCAAGCGGCACAGCGCCAAAAAAGATGACCCGTTTGAGTGCGGTATACCCATCAAGGGCGATGCCCGCACGCCAATCTCCATCAAGTATTTTCTGATTGCTATTCTGTTCGTCCTGTTCGACGTTGAGGTGATTTTTATGTATCCCTGGGCGGTCAATTTCAAAGGGCTGGGCGTAGATGGATTCGTAGAGATGATTCTGTTTATGGGCCTGTTGCTGGCCGGGTTTTATTATATCATCCGCAAGGGCGTTTTGAAGTGGGAATAGGCAACGAAGCTTCCTGTTTATTCGTTACAAACAGACACACGACAACTAACTAATGGCATCAGATATTAAACTGGTCGAAGCACCCCCCAACTTCTCCGGAGCCGGTTTTCAGGCCACATCATTCGATAAAGTAGTGGGTATGGCCCGGGCGAATTCACTCTGGCCGCTGCCGTTTGCAACTTCCTGCTGTGGCATCGAGTTCATGGCTACCATGAGCCCGCACTACGATTTTGCCCGGTTTGGGTCCGAGCGGCCAAGTTTTTCGCCCCGGCAGGCTGACCTATTGATGGTGATGGGAACAATCGCCAAAAAAATGGCTCCCATTGTGAAGCAGGTGTACCTGCAGATGGCCGAACCCCGATGGGTGATTGCCATGGGAGCCTGTGCGTCGAGCGGTGGTATCTTCGATACCTACAGCGTCTTGCAGGGGATCGACCGGATCATTCCCGTTGACGTATACATTCCCGGTTGCCCGCCCCGACCCGAACAGGTGATTGAGGGGTTGATGGGCATTCAGGAACTGGCCCGCAACGAATCCACGCGTCGGCGAAATTTGCCTGAGTATCAGGCGCTGATGGAGTCGTATAACATTCAATAAGTACAGACGGGTAAACGATGAGTAAACAGCCAGTCGTTTACCCGTTTGCCATTCATTCACCCAAAGAAACATGCTGACGAATCAGGAAGTCGCGCAGGACTTAATCCGGCAGTTCGGTAGTGCGGTATCAGAATTTGATGATCCGTTCGACTTACTTACATTGACAACCACCCGCGAGCAAATTCTGCCGGTGTTGCGTTACCTGAGAGACCATGCTACGTACCGGATCAGCTTTCTGACCGATATTACCGGTGTTCATTTCCCCGATGAACTAGGACGGGAATTCTGCGTCGTATATCATGTACATAGCCTGACTCAAAACTTTCGGATTAGACTAAAGGTATTTCTATCGGCTGACGATCTGCACGTACCCTCGGCTTTTCCGTTGTATGCATCGGCCAACTGGATGGAGCGCGAAACCTACGATTTTTTTGGCATCCTCTTCGACGGGCATCCCGACCTGCGCCGGATTCTGAACATGGACGAAATGGATTATTTTCCAATGCGAAAACAGTATGCGCTGGAAGATGACACCCGCAAAGACAAAATTGACGAGTTGTTTGGACGATAACTGACCATGACTACGGAAGAAATTGAACTCAGTAACGTTAATGTACCCGTCGTTCCTGAGAGCGAAAAGGTACAGTACGTCAATGAATTAACGACCCTCAACCTCGGCCCGACGCACCCGGCGACGCACGGTATTTTCCAGAATATCCTGCAAATGGATGGCGAGATAATCGTGTCCGGTGAGCAAACCATTGGTTATATCCACCGGGCGTTCGAGAAAATAGCCGAACGTCGTCCGTTTTACCAGATCACTACGCTGACCGACCGGATGAACTACTGTTCGTCGCCGATCAATAACATTGGCTGGCACATCACGGTCGAAAAATTGCTGGGCGTAACGGTCCCTAAACGGGCGCAGTACATCCGGGTGATTATGATGGAACTGGCCCGTATTTCCGACCACCTGATCTGCAATGGTATCCTGGGGGTAGATACGGGAGCGTTTACTGGCTTTCTCTACCTGTTCGAGCAGCGGGAAGCAATCTATGAAATCTATGAAGAAGTCTGTGGTGCCCGCCTGACGACCAATATGGGGCGGATTGGGGGCATGGAGCGTGATCTGTCGCCAACGGCCATCCGCAAAATCCGTAAGTTCCTGAAAGAATTCCCGCCGGTGATGAAAGAGTTTGAAGCCCTTTTCAACCGCAACCGGATTTTCATGGACCGGATTGTCGATGTAGGGTCAATTACGGCCGAACGTGCCCTGAGTTACGGCTTTACCGGCCCTAATCTGCGGGCGGCCGGGGTTGATTACGACGTTCGCGTAATGAACCCATATTCCTCTTACGAAGATTTTGAATTTGATATTCCAGTGGGCGAAAACGGTGATACCTACGACCGGTTCATGGTTCGCAACGAGGAAATCTGGCAGAGCCTGCGCATCATTCAGCAGGCGATGGACAAGTTGCCCGACGGTCCTTACTACGCCGATGCGCCCGAATATTACCTGCCGCCAAAGCAGGAGGTGTACAAAAACATGGAAGCCCTGATCTATCATTTCAAAATTGTGATGGGTGAGATCGATGCCCCGGCTGGTGAGATCTATCAGGCTGTAGAAGGCGGAAATGGAGAGTTGGGTTTCTACCTCATTAGCGACGGGGGCCGTGCGCCCTACCGGTTGCACTTCCGCCGTCCGTGTTTCATTTATTACCAGGCGTTCCCGGAAATGAGTAAAGGCACCACCATTTCCGATGCCATCGTTATCATGAGTAGCCTAAACGTAATTGCCGGCGAGCTGGACGCCTGATGTAATCTTCTGCTTGTATGACCACCGAGACGAATCATAGCGTAACGTTTTCCCCTGAACGCCTGCAACGGGCGCAGGAGATTATTGCCTGGTACCCGGAGGGGAAACAGAAATCGGCCCTGTTGCCGTTCCTGCATTTACTGCAGGAGCAGGAAGGCTGGACCAGCGTCGAAGGGATGGATTATGTTGCCCGGATGCTTGACATTCAGCCGATTGAGGTGTATGAGGTAGCTACTTTTTACACCATGTACCACGTCAATCCGGTGGGTAAGCACGTAATTGAATATTGCCGGACGGGGCCATGCTGTTTGATGGGCGGAGAAGACGTTTACGCGCACCTGAAACAGCGACTGGGCATCGACGCCGGTCAAACGACGGTAGACGGTCAGTTCTCACTCAAAGAAGTCGAGTGCTTAGCCGCCTGTGGCATGGGACCGGTCTTCCAGATTCGGGAGCAGTACCACATGCACCTTACCAATGAGAAGGTAGACGCGATTATCGACGAATACTCCATAAAGTAATGGCGATAGTAGAAGCAATCGAATCAGCAGTGACGGAGCTTTCTACCGAGCAGTTGGCCGTATTCAGGCAGTGGTTCGCCGACTTTGATGCTACCGTCTGGGACGAGCAATTCGAACGGGATGTGCAAAGATTAGCTGGCAACAAAAGCTATAGCTGAGTTTCGGGGTGGCAACGTCCGGGAATTGTGAGGCATTGTACGACTCCTGACTTTTAGGAATGTTACGGGAAGTTGCTGGTACGAATTCAGGAACTGGCCGATAAAAATTATGAACTGCTAAAGCAAAATTCGAGACATCCTTCACTGCATGTCAAGAAAGTGAATCAATACTGATCTGTTCGTGTCGGTTCCTTGTACCGGGCAGTAGGCGTTGAAATTGATGAAGGGGTTCTTTGGTTTTGGATAGGTACACACACCGACTACGACAAACTAATTGGCTGATAATGGGAAAGAAAATTCTGACCGAACATATTGACGTTCCCGGCATTGAGACCTTTGAGGTCTACCGTCGACAGGGCGGTTACGTTGCCGTTGAAAAAGCGGTGAAAACGATGACGCCCGAAGCCATCGTTGAGGAAGTGAAAAAAGCGGGTGTACGCGGCCGGGGCGGTGCCGGTTTCCCGATGGGGATGAAGTGGAGCTTTCTGGCCAAGCCGGAAGGCGTGCCGCGCTACCTTGTCTGTAACGCCGATGAGTCGGAGCCGGGTACGTTCAAGGACCACTACCTGATGAAAAACATTCCGCACCTGCTGATCGAAGGCATGATCGTTTCCAGCTTCGCGCTTGGGGCTAACAAGTCCTTCATCTACGTGCGGGGCGAGTTGATGTACGTGATTCGCATTCTGGAAAAAGCCATCTCTGAAGCGAAAGCGGCTGGTTTTCTGGGTAAAAACATCCTCGGTTCGGGCTATGATCTTGAGTTGATTGTACAGCCCGGTGGTGGTGCGTATATCTGTGGCGAAGAAACGGCGTTGCTTGAATCACTGGAAGGCAAACGCGGCAATCCACGCAATAAACCGCCATTTCCAGCCGTAAAAGGCCTTTACCAAAGCCCAACGGTGGTAAACAATGTTGAGTCGATTGCCACTACACCCTGGATCATCAACAATGGGGGCGAGGCATATGCGGGTATCGGCATCGGCCGCAGTACGGGTACAAAACTGATTTCGGCATCGGGCCACATCAAAAAGCCGGGTGTTTATGAAATCGAGTTGGGCGTTCCGGTCGAAGAATTTATTTACTCTGATGAATGGTGTGGCGGCATCCGCGACGGTCATCACCTGAAAGCACTGGTTGCCGGCGGCTCCTCGGTACCTATTCTGCCCGCCAATCTGGCCCTGCATCTGGCTAACGGCGATCCACGGCTGATGAGTTACGAATCCTTATCGGAGGGTGGTTTTCAGACGGGGACCATGCTGGGATCGGGCGGGTTTATCGTCATGGACGAGACGACCTGTGTGGTGCGCAACACCTGGAATTTCGCCCGGTTCTACCACCATGAATCCTGTGGACAATGCAGCCCCTGCCGCGAAGGAACGGGCTGGATGGAGAAAGTGCTGCACCGCATTGAACACGGTCACGGTCACAGCCACGACATCGACCTCCTGGTCGACGTAGCCAGAAAAATCGAAGGAAATACTATCTGTCCGCTGGGCGATGCCGCTGCGTGGCCCGTTGCCAGTACCGTTCGGCATTTCCGCGACGAGTTCGAGTGGCACATCACCAATCCGTTCGAAGCGACACAGCCGGGAGCCGTATTCCGGGGCGATATGGCACTGGCGTAACCAAAAAGGATACGGCCATGGATGAGTTAACGATGTTGCGGAAAATGGTCGAAGAGCACGACTATGTAGCTGCGCTTGCCATCATTGACGGACTGGATGAGATGGCGAAGGATGATAAGATTAATAAGATAGAGTCTTACCTCTTGGTGCTGCTGATTCATCTTATAAAGCAGAAGGCAGAGAAGCGAACAACGAAGTCCTGGAACCTGTCTATTGAGAATGCACTTTACGGTATTGCAAAATCAAATAAACGCCGGAGTGCCGGAGGCCACTACCTTAGAGATGATGAGTTTTCGATAACGATTGACGAGACCTTTTTAATGGCTGTTCGTAATGCATCGAATGAAGCATTTGAAGGGATATATTCGGCCAGTCAGTTAAGCGAAATGATTGATGCCGATCAGATAAAACAGGAAGCGTTGGACAAGATTCTGACGTACAAACTATAGAGATGGAAGACGTAAAACCGCAACTCTTTAAAGTCACCGTCGATGGTATCGACGTCGAGGTGGAGCCGGGAACCACTATTTTGCAGGCGGCCCGGAAGATTGGTGGTGACGTAGCGCCACCAGCCATGTGCTACTACGAACCACTGAAAGGCAGTGGTGGTAAGTGCCGGGCCTGTCTGGTACGGGTAGCGGCCGGTTCGGCCAAGGACCCCCGCCCGATGCCAAAATTGGTGGCTTCGTGTATTACCCCGGCTCAGGACGGTATGATCGTGGAGAATACAACCAGTCCCGCCGTAATCGACGCCCGGAATGGCGTGGTCGAATTCCTGCTGCTAAATCACCCGCTGGATTGCCCCGTTTGCGATCAGGCCGGGGAGTGTGATCTGCAAAACTTTGCCTTCGATCATGGCGTGGCGACGACCCGCTACGAGGAAGATCGCCGGACGTTTGAGAAACACGACATTGGTCCTTACGTGCAGTTGCACATGACCCGTTGTATTCTGTGTTACCGTTGCGTGTATACCGCCGATCAGATCACCAACAAGCGCGTTCATGGTGTACTGGGTCGGGGTGATGCGTCTGAAATTGGTACGTATATCGCCAAAGCGATTGACAACGACTTTTCGGGTAACGTGATCGACGTGTGCCCGGTTGGTGCACTGACCGATAAAACGTACCGGTTTAAAAATCGGGTCTGGTTCACCAAGCCTGTCGATGCCCACCGCGATTGTCCAACCTGTTCGGGAAAGGTGACGCTTTGGTACCGGGGTGAAGAAGTAATCCGCGTGACGGCGCGGAAGAACGAGTGGAACGAGGTGAAGGAGTTTATCTGCAACACCTGCCGTTTCGAGACCAAGAAAACCAGCGACTGGACCATCGAAGGACCGACGAATGTATCGCATAGTTCAGTGATTTCGGCAAATAAATACCGTAAAGATGCGCTGAAGTCGAACTTTAGCAAGATGCTGGCGGCAGTCGAGTACAAACCGCTGGACGATGACCGCGATAAGTCGCAGTTGGGCATTCAGCCGTTACCCGCCGAACGATTTGCCCACACACTGCCCGCAGCACTGGATCAGGAACCTTAATTTTCGTCATCCTGAAGAATGAAGGATATTGGCTATTTAATCGCTAAGGTCCTTCATTCTTCAGGATGACAAAATGAACAAACCAAGACAATGGATTTAACCGAATTGATTATCAAGTCGCTCATTATCCTGGCTATTTTCGGGATAACGCTTCTGATTGCTACCTACTCTACCTACGCCGAACGCAAGGTCGCGGCTTTCTTGCAGGACCGCTTAGGACCGAACCGGGCGGGACCGTTTGGCCTGTTTCAGCCGCTGGCCGATGCCGTAAAAATGTTTTTGAAGGAAGATTTCATTCCGGCGCAGGCCAACAAATGGCTGTTCATTATTGGTCCCTGCTTATCCATGCTCACCGCGTTGATGGCGAGTGCGGTGATTCCGTTTGGCGATAGTATCAAGTACGATGGTCATACGGTTGCCGTACAGGGCATTGAAGTAAACATTGGGGTGCTGTACATTTTCGGCGTAGTATCGCTTGGTGTGTATGGCCTGATGGTGGGTGGTTGGGCTTCTAACAACAAATTTTCGTTGCTGGGGGCCATCCGGGCGGCTTCGCAGAACATTAGTTACGAGATTTCGCTGGGCTTCTCGATCATTGCTATCCTGATGATGACCGGTTCGCTGTCGTTGCAACACATTGTGGCCGAACAAAGCAGCTTTCTGGAATGGAACGTGTTTACGCAACCGCTGGGTTTTGTCATCTTCCTGACCTGCGCCTTTGCCGAGTGTAACCGGACCCCATTCGATTTGCCGGAGTGTGAAACTGAACTGATAGGCGGATACCACACCGAATACAGTTCGATGAAACTGGGCTTTTACCTGTTCTCCGAGTACATCAACATGTTCGTATCGTCGGCGGTAATCTCGACGCTGTATTTTGGTGGCTTTCACTACCCCGGCATGGATTGGGTGTCTAACGCCCTTACCGGTTCACTGGGTGCTGTAGCGGGCCATAACGTGGCTACGCTGATTGGCGTAGGTTCGCTGTTCACCAAGATATTTTTCTTTATCTTTTTCTTTATGTGGGTACGCTGGACACTGCCGCGTTTCCGCTACGATCAACTGATGAATCTCGGCTGGAAATCGCTGATTCCCCTGTCTATTCTCAACATCGTGGTAACGGGTGCTGGTCTGTTGTTCAACATCAAATACGCCCCATGGCTCATCGTCGTCGTGATGGTAGTATTAGGCGCGACCAACGCCATAAAAGCTCCGCGTCGGCGTGTGGTGCCACAGCAGTCATAAAAAAGGGTTTAGTGATTGGTGATTAGTGGGCAGTAAACTGTCTGCTAATCACCAATCACTTCCTGCTAACTACTAAAAATATGCAACTCACCAACCGATCCAAACAGGTTAGTTATAAGGAAATGACGCTGGCCGAACGGATGTACCTGCCTGCGATCATCAACGGGCTGGCCATCACAATGAGCCACTTCTTCAAGAAGAAACCGACCATTCAGTACCCGGAAGTAAAGCGGTATCTCGGGCCGGTTTTTCGGGGGCATCACGTGCTGAAACGGGACGAAGAAGGCCGAGAACGCTGTACCGCCTGTGGGCTTTGCGCGGTTGCGTGTCCGGCCGAAGCCATTTCGATGGTAGCTGCTGAACGGACAAAAGGTGAGGAGAAACTCTACCGTGAAGAGAAGTATGCGGCCGTGTATGAGATCAATATGCTGCGGTGCATCTTCTGCGGTCTGTGCGAAGAGGCTTGCCCCAAGCAGGCTGTTTACCTGCGCCACGACCGCATGGTACCTATTTTCACGGAACGCGATCAGGTTATTTACGGGAAGGATCGGTTGGTCGAGAAAGACAACGACCGGTACGTGCGCATCAATAACCCCGAAGTAAAAGCAACCCCCACCGAACCGAGTTTATCGCGGGCCAAGTAACACGTCCGACACCTTCCTATGACTGAATTCCTGACCTCGCTCAAAAACCTGACGGCAACCGGCTATCTGTTCTGGACGTTGACGCTCGTTACTCTCCTTGCTGCTATATTCGTGGTGACTGCCCGGAACCCGATTCACAGCGTACTGGCTCTGATTGCCACATTTTTCTGCCTGTCGGGCCACTACATCCTGTTGAATGCTCAGTTTCTGGCGGCTGTGAACATCATCGTTTATGCCGGGGCCATTATGGTACTTTTTCTGTTCACGATTATGTTCCTGAACCTGCGCCGGGAGGACGAGGAATCGAAAACAAACCTGACCAAATTAGCCGCCATCATTGTTGGGGGCGTGTTGATGGTACTGATGCTGACCGTTTTCCGGGTAGCGCAGGTTGGTACGTTTGACCCGGTCGCATTTAATAGCCGGACCGGTTTAGTCGAAAATTTAGGATTAGTATTGTACAGTGATTACCTGTTGCCGTTTGAACTGGCATCGGTGCTGTTTCTGGTAGCGATGGTTGGTGCCGTCATGCTGGGCAAGCGGGAAGCGGGCGACCGACATTTCTGACCGATCCGATCTTTGGAGAAGCGATTTTATCGAAGCCGACTCAAATGAGTCGGCTTTTTCATTGCCTGAAAAGCTGGTGTGAGCATCATAATCTCCGGCCAATAACCGTATGCATGCATAATAATTTCGGGTATATTTGTCATCTTTTCGGGCAAAACCCTGTTAGTACAAAAACGAAAATACCCTAACTATGGACGCATATATCGTTGCCGGCTACCGGTCGCCGGTTGGCAAAGCCCCACGCGGAGGTCTCCGTTTTACCCGCCCCGATGATCTGGCGGCTGACGTAATCAAACACTTGCTGGCGCAGGTTCCCAATCTGGACCCTGCCCGCGTTGAAGACCTGATTGTAGGTAACGCCGTGCCCGAAGCGGAGCAGGGAATGCAGATGGCCCGCTACGTGGCCTTACTGTCGTTGCCAACTACCGTGCCGGGTATGACGATCAATCGGTACTGTGGCTCCGGCCTGGAAGCCATTGCCATTGCCTCGGCTAAAATCCACGCGGGTATGGCCGATTGTATGATCGCCGGCGGTACCGAGTCGATGTCGCTGGTGCCTACCATGGGCTGGAAAACGGCTTTGAACTACGAAATCGCACAGACTCACCCCGACTACTACATTGGGATGGGGTTGACGGCCGAGCAGGTGGCGCAACAATTCAAGATTAGCCGCGACGCGCAGGATCAGTTTGCCTACGAATCGCATCAGAAAGCTCTTGCAGCACAAAAAGAAGGCAAGTTCAGCGAAGAGATTGTACCGATTAACGTTAAGGAAACCTACTTTGATGCGGAATCCGGTAAAAAGAAAACCCGCGAATGGACCGTTAGCCAGGATGAGGGTCCACGCGCCGATACCAGTGCTGAAGGATTGGCTAAACTGCGGCCCGTGTTTGCGGCTGGTGGCTCGGTAACGGCCGGTAATTCGTCGCAAACATCAGACGGAGCAGCCTTCGTGATTGTGATGTCGGAGCGGTTGGTGAACGAATTGAATTTGAAACCGATAGCCCGGATGATGTCGTACGCGTCGGCGGGAGTGGAACCGAAAATCATGGGCATTGGCCCGGTGGCGGCTATTCCCATTGCCCTCAAAAAAGCGGGCCTGCAACAGGATGACATTGACCAGATTGAACTGAACGAAGCCTTTGCCGCTCAGGCATTGGCCGTTATTCAGGAATTGGGTTTGGACCGTAGCAAGATCAACCACAATGGGGGAGCTATTGCACTCGGTCATGCGCTCGGCTCGACCGGAGCGCGGTTGTCGGTGCAGTTATTAAACGAAATGCGACGTCGCAACGAAAAGTACGGCATGGTATCGGCCTGTGTCGGTGGCGGTCAGGGCGTTGCTGGTATTTTCGAGCGGCTGAATTAATACCATCAGTGCCCATATAAAATCGCCCATTCGGTACGTCCGAACGGGCGGTTTTAGTTTTTTGGGCGGATGAGCAGCCGTTGGCCGACTTCGATAATATAATTCGTCAGTCCGTTCAATTTCATCAGATCTGGTACGCTGATTCCGTGATTGAGCGCAATGCGATAGATTGTTTCGCCTGCTTTTACAACGTAGTAACTGACCAAGTTGGCAGGAGTAATGACTGATGTCGCTACTTTTTTTGGGGTAGCTTTTGCAACCGACGGCTTTCGGCGACGGGATGGGGGTGCAGGAGCCGGGAGCGTGTCGATGATCAACTCCTGACCGATGCGCAGTGGCTTTTGCGCCGACAGATTGTTCCAGACATAAAGCTGGGCGACGGTGATGCCATACAGTTTGGCAATTGAAAAATAGGTCTGTCCCCCCCTTACAAAATGGACTTTGAGAACAGCGGGTGGCTCCGAAAAACTCGTGTCAATTGGTTCGGTAGCCGCTGAGTCGGTTAATTGACTAAAAAGTGAGTCGGTCAAATCGGGTTTCAGCGTGGGTGCCGACGCGTAAGCCTGTACCGGAGCCTGAACCGAATCGGGCATTGGCTGTGGGTCGACTACCGGCGACTCGATGGGCTTTTTGTTTACCGGCTGGTACTCGATTGGATAATTATGTGGCCGTTTGCTCTGCATCCAGACAATACGCCCCGTCTGCACCCGCTGTGTCGCTTTCAGTCGATTGTAACGCAGCAATGACTTCAGCCGGACACCATACATCATTGACACATCGCGAAGTGCCTGCCCCGGCTGAACCACATGGAAGGGTATTTTAGCCCGTTTGGCCTTCCGTTCCAGATAATAAATTTCACCGGCCCGCACCAATTCCTGTTCCGACAAATCGTTGAAGTTCAGAAAATTAGCCAACGTTAAATCACCGTAATAAGCCAGTGTGATGGCGTTGTCGCAGGATTGAGCCTGTACGCCCCGCAGGTCGTTGATCTGGTAAAAAATGGCCGTCCGGCGGGAGTAGGATACGGTGGGCGAAAGGCGGTGTAACGTCGGAAAGCCTAAGTCGGCAAGCGGTGCCTGCCGGATAGAAGATGTTTTGGCAACTGGCAGGAGAAATTTGGCTTTCACCACTGGATATTCATCGAGTGTTAACCGCAGCACCACCGGAAAATAGCCGCTGGCGGGAATCCGGTTAGTGAGCAGCCAATCGTTAAAGGGCGTAAGCCGGTTTGGGTTGACCTGGAGTTGGGTGGCAATCTCGCTCAATGTTTTCCCATTTCCTTCCAGGTAGGGCAGGATGACAAAGCTGTTTGTTCCCTGCAAAGTAGCCTGCTCAGCCTCAAACGCAATTTTTCGGGCGAATATTGACCAAATAGCGGCC
Source organism: Cytophagales bacterium (assembly GCA_038327655.1). Taxonomy (GTDB): domain Bacteria; phylum Bacteroidota; class Bacteroidia; order Cytophagales; family Spirosomataceae; genus JBBQLG01. The sequence continues at coordinate 14,712 of JBBQLG010000051.1, read as the reverse complement.
GGTGCCTGCGCGTTTAGCAGCCACCGTGCCGTGCCGGTCTGATTCGTTCCCATTTCGGCCAACGGGTTGAAATATTGAAACAGGGTTTTAATCCAGTTGCGGTTTCGTTGCTGTAGTTGATTGAAGAAGGGTAATACCACTTCGGTGGTTAGAATGGGGTGGCGACGACTATCGACAGCCTGATTAACCGGCAACTGAAGGGTAGTGGCCTGTTGCCGCGATAGTCCCCAATACGCATAGGGATCGTACTCGGCATCGCTGAAGGGTAGGCAGGCGTAGCGAAAATCAGCAGGAATGTGTTCGTCGGTCAGGCGGGGTTCGATCAGGGGGCCAAGTTGTTCGAGCGTTTCTAATTGCCGCATCAGCAGCGGCCGGTTGGCGTACAGGGCCGTTAATGTTTGTTGAAGGTGTTCGCGAGCCGAGGCTGTCAACTGAATGGATACATCGGCGAATTCAATTTCGGCGGGAACAGTCGGAATGGACTGCGCGTCAGCATCGGCGCAACGGACAAGTAGTATGAGTGATACTAAAAATGTAAATACTGTTTTACGAAAAGCCATGTTTACAAAAAAGGAGTTGCTAAAATTGTTAAAAGCCTAAAATCTCCATTGGCTGAACCAAATATACCTTTTTTGGTCAGATTCTTATTGGTACACCAACGTATGAAAAGGCTTCGATCTGCCTGTTTCTACAGATAAAATCATACGGGCAAGTCAGTTCTAATGGGTAAAAAAATGATATAGTATGCTTGCATACTACCAAAAACACCCTGATATTTGTTCTATAATAGTATGCACGCATAACAAATTCCAAAGCCATGATCGCAGCCGAACCCAAAGCTTCCATTAAAGGGGGCGAGTTCCTGATTAAAGAAACCGAGGCCGCTCAGGTCTTTATACCCGAAGAATTTACCGAAGAGCAGCAGATGATTGCCGCTACTTGCCGCGAATTTCTGCAACGGGAAATATGGCCCCGTTTAGACGAAATCGACACCGCTAAATCGCCTGATCTGATCTCGTCCCTGATGGACAAGGCTGGTGAACTGGGCCTGCTCGGCACCGGTGTACCGGAAGAATACGGTGGTTTCGGGATGAATTTCAACACGTCCATGCTGGTAGCCGAAGTAACGGGTGCCGGTCATTCGTTCTCCGTGGCCTTGTCGGCGCATACTGGTATTGGTACGCTGCCGATTGTGTACTACGGCAACGAAGCGCAGAAAGCCAAATACCTGCCTCTGCTGGCATCGGGCGAGTGGAAAGCTGCTTATTGCCTCACCGAACCGGATTCGGGATCGGACGCTAACTCGGGGAAAACGAAAGCGAAACTGACCGAAGATGGCAAGCATTACGTCCTGAACGGACAAAAAATGTGGATCACCAACGGTGGTTTTGCGGATTTGTATATCGTCTTCGCCAAAATTGACGAAGGTGGTCAGACCGACAAGAATCTGTCAGCGTTTATCGTTGAGCGGACGGCTGCTGGCATCACGATGAATGAGCCGGAGCACAAAATGGGCATTAAAGGGTCTGACACGCGTCAGATTTTCTTCAACGACTGCTTAGTTCCGGTTGAAAACCTGCTCTCAGAGCGCGGCAACGGGTTCAAAATAGCCGTGAACATCCTCAACATCGGCCGGATCAAATTAGGAGCCGCCACTGTTGGCGGGTCGAAAGAAGTGATCAACCATGCTATTCAATACGCCAATGAGCGGAAGCAGTTCGGAATGCCGATTGCCAACTTCGGGGCCATCAAGCATAAATTAGCCGAAATGGCCGTTCGGGTGTATGCGTCTGAAACGGCCTGTTACCGTGCCGGTCAGAACATCGACGATGCCATCGAAGACCTTAAAGCGGGTGGCATGGGCGATATTCCGGCCAAGCTGAAAGCCCTGGAGCAATTTGCCATCGAGTGCGCCATGATGAAGGTTAGTGGTTCGGAAACCCTGGATTACGTCGTGGACGAAGGCGTTCAGGTCTACGGCGGCATGGGCTATTCGGCCGATGCACCGATGGACCGCAGCTACCGCGATTCGCGCATCAATCGCCTGTTCGAGGGTACCAATGAAATAAACCGGATGCTCGTCGTGGATATGCTGCTGAAGCGGGCAATGAAAGGCGAACTTGATCTGATGGGTCCGGCAATGGCCATTGGCAAGGAAATCATGTCGATCCCGAGTTTCAGCACCGACGAGGAAGAAGGCCTGTTCGTGGCTGAGAAAAAGGCTTTGCGCAACCTGAAAAAAGCGACGCTGATGATTGCCGGAGCCGCCGTGCAGAAATTCATGACAAAACTGTCGAGCGAGCAGGAAATCCTGATGAACGTCGCCGATATGGCCATCGAAACGTACGTCGCCGAATCCACTCTGCTGCGGGTCGAAAAGCTGATCGGTATCCGGGGTGAAGCCGCCGTGAGCCTGCAAAAAGACCTCGCGCTGGTATACCTGCACGAAGCTGTTGAGAAGGTGAACAACGCCGGTAAGTCGGCCATCACGTCGTTTGCCGAAGGTGACGAACTGCGCGTGATGCTGATGGGCCTGAAACGGTTCACCAAAATCGAGCCGATGAACCTGAAAGATGCCCGCCGTCGGGTAGCCGACGCGCTCATCGCCGAGAACAAGTATATTTTCTAACGGACCGCATACCGTATCAGAGTAGTTAATATCCTGCCAAGGCCGACTCCAGAAGAGTCGGCTTTGTTGTTTCTGGCAGTAGATAGAAAAACATTACGGCTTTTCGGACAAATACGCTGCTCTGTTTACCTTGCTTCCCGCAACTCGAAATCGATGATGAAAAATAGGCTTTCTCTTTCCCGACGCAATTTTCTGGCAGGCCTCGGCGCTTCGGCACTGACCGTACCCGCGCTGACCAATGCCTTCGGTGAACCGCTTCAAACCCGCAAGCTGGGCATGGCACTCGTTGGGCTGGGCAGCTACGCAACCAACCAACTGGCCCCCGCGCTACAGCAGACGAAAAATGTTGAGCTACGAGGCATCGTTACCGGTACCCCCGGCAAGGCCGAAACCTGGATGAAGAAGTACAATATTCCGAAAGAGAATGTCTACGACTACACCACGTTCGACCGAATCATCGACAACAAAAACATCGACGTCGTGTACGTGGTGCTGCCCAATTCGATGCACCGCGAGTTTGTCGTTCGGGCGGCTCAGGCGGGGAAGCACGTGATTTGTGAGAAACCAATGGCCATTACCGTTGCCGATTGTCAGGCCATGATTGATGCCTGCAAGAAGGCGGATCGGCAGTTGGCTATTGGCTACCGGCTGCACTACGAACCCTACACCCAGGAGGTGATGCGGCTGGGCCGGGAGAAAGTCTTTGGTAATCTGAAGTTTCTGGAAGCCAGCGATGGCTTTAAATCGGGCGATCCAAATCAGTGGCGGCTCAAAAAGTCGATGGCCGGTGGTGGTCCGCTGATGGATGTGGGCATCTATGCGATTCAGGGCGTTCGGTTGGTCACGGGGCTGGAGCCGCTGTCGGTAACGGCGCAGTTCGCACCCAAAACGGACCCGCAGAAGTTCAAAGAAGTGGAAGAGACGATGTACTGGCAGTTCCAGTTTCCGAACGGTATCACCTCCAATTCAACAACGAGTTACGCGGCTGGCGTGGAGCGGTTGTATGCGTCGGCCGAAAACGGCTGGTTTGAATTAGCACCTGCATTCGGATATGGTCCATTAAAAGGACGCACCAGCAAAGGCCCCATCGATCAGCCAATCGTCAACCATCAGGCGATGCACATGGACGGTGTATGTGGGGATTTGCTGGCTGGCAAAACCCTGCCCGATCACATCACCGGCGCAGAAGGTATAAAAGACGTTCGGCTGCTGCAAGCCATTTACCGGGCTGCGGAAACGGGTAGAAAGATAGACTTGGACCGCGATTGAAGAAGATTCAAAGGGATTAAAAAGAAGATTTTGTTTTCTCCAGTGCTGGCATTATTAAGAGGCCATCATCGAGCAAAACAAAATCCTCTTTTTAATCTTCTCTAATCCAACGAATCGCGGTCAGTCTTGATCCAGTAAATACGCCTTGATAAATCCGTCGATGTCGCCATCCAAAACGGCATCGGTATTGGATGTCTGGAAGCCCGTGCGGTGATCTTTTACCCGGCGGTCGTCCAGCACGTAGCTCCGAATCTGGGACCCCCACTCGATCTTCTTTTTGCTCGCTTCTACTTCGGCGCGGGCCGCGTTGCGCTTTTCTACTTCGATCTGGTAGAGCTTCGACTTCAACAGCCGCATCGCCACTTCCTTGTTCTGCAGCTGACTCCGTTCCTGCTGACACTCGATAATCAGACCCGACGGTTTGTGCTTCAGCCGAACGGCCGTCTCGACCTTGTTCACATTCTGGCCACCCGCCCCACCCGACCGGAACGTATCCCAGTCAATATCGGCTGGATTAACGTCAATCTCGATGGTGTTGTCGATCAGTGGATAGGCGTAAACGGACGAAAACGACGTGTGCCGACGCGCATTGGAATCGAACGGCGAGATACGCACCAGGCGGTGAACGCCGTTCTCCGATTTCAGAAAACCATACGCCAGCGGCCCGTCAATTTCGATGGTGACCGATTTAATGCCCGCCGTATCACCTTCCTGATAATCGACCTGTTTAACGCCGTAGCCGTGTTTTTCAGCCCAGCGCATGTACATTCGGTACAGCATATCGGCCCAGTCCTGGCTTTCGGTGCCGCCCGCGCCGGAGTTGATTTCCAGCACCGCGCTGAGCTGATCTTCCTCGTTGCCCAGCATCTTTTTGAGTTCAAGGTCTTCCAGCGTGGCCGTGACTTTAACGCCTTCCTGATCAACCTCTTCCTCCGAAACGTCGCCCCCTTCGTAGAATTCAAACAAGGTATCGAGGTCGCCCAGCTGGCTGGCTAATTTATCGTAGCTGCCGGTCCATCCCTTCAGCGACCGCACCTGTTTCATGATGCCTTCGGCCCGTTCGGCGTCGGTCCAGAATTCGGGTTGAAAGGTCTGCTGTTCGAGGTCGGTTAGCTGTTCTTTCTTGTTATCGTAGTCAAAGATACCCCCTCAAGGCCTCTACTCTGGCCTTCAAGTCGGTCAACTGGTCAGTTGTCATGAACTTGTCTTACTAGGTGATGAGTTATAAAACACAAAGATACGGACATTTCGCCCATGAAAATTACGCTGAAAACCCACGTTGACCCGACCACTAATCTGGTTATCCCAATCCTGAAAGACGGTACACTGGCCGATACATTAGATAACATAGCCACGCAGGTCGGTTTACCGGCATTGGCGCTACAAACCGATTTTACGGCGGAGCGGCACGAAGTGTTGCCGGTTTATCAGCCGAACGGCCAAAAGATATACCTGCTGGGAGTGGGCGAAAAACCCGGTTCAATGGATTGGCTACGAACGTTTCGGAAACTGTTTTTCAGTCAGAAAGACAAATTGCCCGCTCAAATGGCCGTGGACCTGACGCCGTACGACAGCGACACCGTTGAGGCTGTTATACTCGGTATTTTGGGTGGTCGCTACGATCTGCGGCTGTTTCAAACCGGAGATAACAACCGTTCCGCCAAACCAGCCGCGTTCTTTGCCGACAGCGGTGAACTAACCGTATTCGTGGCTGAATCCGAACTGGTTAACGCGCAGGCCGCCGTTGACCGGGCCGGGATTATTGCCGATGCGCAGCTTCAGATGCTGGACCTGACCAACGCGCCGGGCAATTATAAAACCCCACAGTTCTTGTCCAATTGGGCCGTAAACTCCGGGCGATTACATGGCTACGATGTGACGATTCTGGATAAAGCCGCGCTCGAAGAGCGGGGCATGGGTGCGTTGCTGAGCGTCAGTCAGGGCAGCGAGCAACCGCCCGTGCTGATCGTAATGGAGTATAAACCGGACGGAGCCACGCAAACAATTGGATTGGTCGGAAAGGGCGTTACGTTCGATACGGGCGGCATTTCGATCAAGGCGTCGGCCAGTATGCACCTGATGAAGAGCGACATGGGCGGGGCTGCGGCCGTGTTGGGAACGATGGCTGTGGTCGCGCAACTGAAACTTCCTATTCACGTAATTGGTATTGTACCGGCGACGGAAAACATGGTGGATGGCCGCTCCACCCGACCCGGTGACGTCATTACGTCATATTCCGGAAAGACCATCGAAATCATTGACACCGACGCCGAAGGACGGGTTATTCTGGCCGATGGACTGGGATACCTGCTACGTAATTTTCAGCCCGACGTCGTGATTGATCTGGCCACCTTAACCGGCAGTGTCATTGCGGCATTGGGGTATCATGCGGCCGGTCTGTTTACCCAAAATGACGAATTAGCCGCGCAACTAACCGCTTCCGCCGACCGGACCGGCGAACGAATCTGGCGGTTGCCGCTTTGGGATGCCTACCGCGAAGACATCAAATCGGACGTGGCTGATGTGAAGAACTTCAGCGGCAAGCCGTTGGCCGGAGCCATCAGTGCGGCTAAATTTATCGAAGCCTTTACCGATAATCACCCGGCCTGGGCGCATCTGGACATCGCCGGGATGGCTTTTGCCGACACCGAGTTTGGGTCGCAAAAGAACGCTACGGCATTCGGAATACGGTTACTGGTGGATTATCTGCGTCGAAAGACAACGGTTGTGGACTGATTATTTGCCACTTTCGGGTTTGGATGGTATATTTTTGGACTGAAAACCCAACCCGGATGACTCAACTCTCTTTTCTCTGCATTGCTACGTACTTCAAAGGGGAAGCCTTTATGAAGGCGTGCAAAGCCTTAGGTAACACCGTGTACCTGTTGACTGACCAAAAATTGCGGGATGAACCCTGGCCGCACGACGCCATCGACGAGGTGTTTTACCTGCCCGCCAACGATAATTCGACCGCGAACCTCGATAAAATGCTGCTGGGTTTGTCGCACGCCATGCGTTCCCGGAAAATTGACCGGGTCGTCGCCCTGGACGATTTCGACGTGGAGAAAGGGGCACTCATCCGGGAGACATTCCGCATCGACGGCATGGGGCAAACCACGGCCCGCTACTTCCGCGACAAACTGGCGATGCGGTTGCGGGCGTCGGCGGCTGGTATTCGCGTACCGGCATTCAGTGCACTGTTTCACGACCAGAGCATTACCGATTTTTTGCAGTCGACCGAGGCCCCGTGGCTCATCAAACCGCGTTCAGAAGCATCTACAACGGGTATTCGCAAAGTACATTCACTGGATGAAGCGTGGCAGGTCATTCATTCACTGGGCGACTTACGGCTTCAGTACCTGATCGAGCAATTCCGGCCGGGGCACGTTTACCACGTCGATTCGCTGTCGAGCGCGGGCGAAATCGTCTTCAGCCGGGCGAGTCAATATCTGGCCACGCCGATGGAAGTGGCGCATGGCGGGGGCGTGTTTCGGACGGGTACATTACCCACGAATACGCCTGAAACCGACGCCCTGTGCGAAATTAATGAGCGGGTGCTGGATGCGTTCGGCATGCAGCACAGCGCGTCGCATTCCGAGTACATCCGGGGTGACCACGACGGCGAACTGTATTTTCTGGAAACCGCTTCCCGCGTGGGAGGTGCCCACATTGCCGAGATGGTGGAAGCCGCATCGGGCGTGAATTTATGGGCCGAATGGGCTAAACTTGAAACGGCCTTAGCCCGTAATGAACCCTATACGCCACCAATCGACGACCATGGTCATGCCGGGCTGATTGTATCGCTGGCCCGCCAGCAGTGGCCTGACCTGTCGGGTTTTACGGAGCCGGAAATCTGGTGGCGGATGCACAAAGAACACCACGTGGGCCTGATTATCCGTTCCACAGACCGGACGCGCATCCGGCAACTGCTCGACGTGTACATGAGCCAAATTCTGGCTGGTTTTCATGCATCCGCCCCGGTACCCGCCAAACCGACTAATTGAGAGCCGGGGGTTTAGCGGTGAAACCCGATCTGCCGGTCAATTAACTTTTAGGTCTATCTTTGCGTTGACTTAACAAGGTCAGTCGCAGCCGGACGCTGTTGAAAATGCCGGGCGAACTGGCTACTTCCTGATCAAAAACTACATCCTAAAAAATGGCATCGCAATACGACGTTATCGTTGTTGGCAGTGGACCGGGCGGCTACGTGGCCGCTATCCGCGCTTCGCAGTTGGGTATGAAAGTAGCCGTAGTCGAGCGCGAAAGCCTCGGCGGCATTTGTCTGAATTGGGGCTGTATCCCAACCAAAGCCTTGCTCAAGAGTGCGCAGGTTTTTGAATACATCAAACACGCGGCCGACTATGGCATCACCGTCGGCGAGTCGAAACCTGATTTTGGCGCGGTCATCAAACGGAGCCGGGGCGTAGCCGACAGCATGAGTAAGGGCGTTCAGTTTCTGATGAAAAAGAACAAAATTGATGTGCTCAGTGGGAACGGTAAAATTAAGCCAGGTAAAAAAGTTGAGGTAACGGCTGCGGATGGTAAAGTCACCGAATACGAAGGCAAGCACATCGTCATTGCTACCGGCAGCCGCGCCCGTCAACTCCCCGCCGTGCCCATCGACGGTACCAAAGTGATCGAATACCGCAAGGCAATGACGCTGGAAAAACGGCCCGAAACCATGATTGTCATCGGGTCGGGTGCCATCGGGATGGAGTTCGCCTACGTCTACGCCAGCATGGGTACGAAGGTGACTATCATTGAATTTCTGCCCAACGTGGTGCCGGTCGAAGACGAGGAAATCTCGAAGGAACTTGCCAAGCAATACAAGAAAATGGGCATTCAGATTTTCACCAATTCCGAGGTGTTGAAAGTCGATACAAGCGGTGCAAACTGCGTAGCGACCGTAAAGACGCCGGATGGTGAGAAAACGTTTGCCGCTGAAATCGTGCTGTCGGCGGCTGGTATCGTGGCCAACATCGAGAACATCGGCCTGGAAGAAGTCGGCGTTGTGGTGGAGAAAGGCAAGATTGTCACCGACGATTATTACCGCACCAACGTCGAAGGCTACTACGCCATTGGCGACGTTACGAAAGGGCAGGCATTGGCGCACGTTGCCTCGGCCGAAGCCGTAATTTGCGTAGAGCAGATCGCCGGTTTGCCGCACGTAGAGCCGCTGAACTACAACAATATTCCCGGATGCACGTACTGCCAGCCCGAAGTAGCATCGGTTGGATACACGGAAAAAGCCGCCCGAGAAGCCGGTTACGAACTGAAGATCGGTAAGTTTCCGTTCTCTGCGTCGGGCAAAGCGAAGGCGTCGGGTGCGCCGGAAGGCTTCGTGAAAGTAATTTTCGACGCGAAATACGGCGAGTGGTTGGGTGCTCACTTCATCGGCCACAACGTCACGGAGATGATCGCCGAAGTGGTAGCGGCCCGTAAATTAGAAACGACGGGTCACGAGATTCTGAAAGCCGTTCACCCGCACCCAACCATGTCGGAAGCCATCAAAGACGCTACCGAAGCCGCCTACGGCGAAGCGATTCATTTGTAAACGGATTTACCAGAAATAAACGGGTTTCCGCATTGGCGATAGTTGCCAATGCGGAAACCCGTTTTGCGTTATCATTAGTGCTGTCGTTTAGCTGGTACTACTAAAACCAGACCCACTGTGGCAATCAACCCCAAATTCTTGTAGGTGTTATTGGAGTATCCGACCGGACTTGTCAATTTTACGCCACTACCCAACGGCACGTAATAACCATATTGACCCGTAAAGGCTAGTACTGATGAAAGGGGCAGGCGAATCGTTTGGACAATATCAACGCCCAGCATGCCACGGGGAGCGTTTGCCAGCACCAAGTTATTGACCACTGTTTGCTCACTTAAACTGGCTGATGCATAGGTAGTGTAGTGCAGTTTGACGCCGATGCCTACTTGTTGGTTTGAGGCCCGGACCCAGTTGCCGGATGCCTGAATGAAGTAACGGCTGTATTTAGAATCCAACTGATTTTCCAGCCACCGAATCTGTCGGGAGCCGCTACCATAACCGCCCGTTACTGCCCATACTGATGAGCGATTTATAATCCGGTAGTACGATACCTGATTCTCCCAGTAGGTGCTGTTCACAGACATCGAAAAATTGCTTGTCCAGCCGGGAATCGGATTGTTGCCAAACGTCTGCTGGTTGCTGAACAGGCTGCTACCGAGCGCAATATGATTGGTCAGCGCGTAGGAAAGGCTGCCGTCGAAACCTCGTTTTCCGCCATAGCCAAGCTGACCGGAAAACTGGTTACGACCCGTATGCGATGGAATGTTCAACGGAGCAGATTCCGTTAGTGAGCCGATGCGGAGCAGGCTACAACCGGAGCAACCAATAAGAAGCAGTAAAAGGGTGAGTTGGACGTAGTGCATGGCAGTTAACGTAGCTGGTAAGGTGCGGCTCAGGTATACACAAATTCAGATTGTTCTATAAATACTAATGGCACGAACGTTTTCGCCCGTGCCACTATAAATCGACTTATTGCGTTCAGTTTAAATATACTGATTTACGATCATTTCGTACAACTCCTGCTTGCCGCTGATTTGCTTCGGTTCGCCGTTGGTCATGGCAAACTGGCGGAGGTCCTCGAGCGTCAACTCGCCTTTCTCAAAACGGGCACCGTCGCCACTGTCGTAGCTGGCATACCTGCTCGTACGCAGTTTTTTGTACGGCGATTTCTCCAGAATGTCACTGGCAATCAGCAGGGCGCGGGCGTAGGTATCCATGCCGCCGATGTGGGCGATAAACAGGTCTTCGAGATCGGTGGAGTTCCGGCGCAGCTTGGCGTCGAAGTTGATACCGCCCGACTTAAACCCGCCCGCTTCCAGAATCACCAGCATCGCTTCGGTCAACTCGAACAGATCGACGGGGAATTGGTCGGTATCCCAGCCGTTTTGGGCATCACCCCGGTTGGCGTCGATGCTGCCGAGCATGTTGGCATCGGCGGCTACCTGCAACTCATGCGCAAAGGTGTGGTTCGCCAGCGTGGCGTGGTTGGTTTCGACGTTGAGTTCAAAATCGTTTTCCAGACCGTGCTGCCGCAAAAAGCCAACAACCGTTGCCGCATCGAAATCGTATTGATGCTTGCTTGGCTCCATCGGTTTCGGCTCGATGTAGAACGAACCCGTAAAACCCTGTTTGCGGGCGTAGTCGCGGGCCATCGTCAGGAAACGGCCGAGGTGGTCGGTTTCGCGCTTCATGTTCGTGTTCAGCAGCGACATGTAGCCTTCGCGTCCGCCCCAGAAGGTGTAGCCACGTCCGCCGAGTTCGATGGTGGCGTCGATGGCGTTTTTAACCTGCCAGCCCCCGTGCGCCAGCGCGTGAAAATCGGGGTTTGTCGACGCGCCGTTCATGTAGCGGGCGTGCGAAAACAGGTTCGCCGTGCCCCACAGCAGCTGGACGCCCGACGCCTGTTGTTTCTGCTTAGCGTAATCGACAATCGTGCGCAGGTTTTTCTCGAATTCGCTGTTCGAGTTGCCTTCGGGAGCGACATCGACATCGTGGAAGCAGTAAAACGGAATGCCCATTTTGGTGATGAACTCAAAAGCCGCGTCCATTTTGTGGTGAGCCGCCGTCAACGCATTGGCGTCGGCATCCCACGGAAAATGTTTCACGCCGGGGCCGAACGGGTCACCACCGGTATTGACAAACGAGTGCCAGTAGGCGACGGCAAAGCGCAGATGCTCCTTCAGGGTTTTACCGGCTACCACGCGGTTCTCATCGTAGAATTTAAAGGCCATCGGATTGTCCGACTCGCGGCCTTCAAACTTGATTGGCCCGGCAACGGATGGAAAATAGGCTTTATCACCGAGGGTAAGGGTCAGTTGCGACATTGGAAACGATTGGTTAGAAGAGTTGACGCCCCAAAGATTCACTAATTGGCAGACGTTCGCAAGTTCGATAGCTGAAAGCGATTAGCTGGCCGACGGGCTACTGCACTTTCATGATTACGTAAAACGCGTCGGATGACTGATACGGGTGTAGGTAAGTACCGGTAGGAGTCGGGTAGGACTCACTGATGGCTCCGCCCACCAGTTGTGGCTGCGGCATCACCTGCACGTCAGACGCCCAGAAATTGGTATCTAAATAAAACTCTTCCTGAAAGTCCCGTTTGGTGGAGAGTGTCAGAAAATTGCGGAATGTTAGTGGTGACTGATTCGGCAAGTAGTTGTATTCCTGAATGTTAACCTGTCGTTTAAGGTTGCTGGCTTCATACGTCGAAGGGGCCTGCTTAATGGCTGGTTGACCGGAAAGGGGTAATTCTCCGCCGGGTAAGATGACGAACTGGCGCTTTACCAACTCGGTCTTCGGTGGGATAAAAGCTATCTGATCATCTTTGCTGACCGTTCCCGACAACGAGACTGTTGACGAACGGTAGTGCTGATAAGAGGAACCGTCTACATTAACATCCGAGACATCGTACCAATAGTCCATCTTCTTTTTACCAACGATAAAGGCTGATTTCTTCCAGTCGACGTAAAGCGGTACGTTCAGTTTATTGAACAACGTCAGGGTCATTAGTCCCCGTTCGCTGTAAAACGAATACGTCAGGGTGAGTGTGTCGTTGTCTAAAACCAGTCCATCCGTGTCTGGTTTAACGTTGTTGCCCCGCAGCGTAACGAGCTGGGCGTTGGGCGTGCAACCGGCAATGAGCAGAAACAGACCGAAGAACAGGAAGAGCGGTTTCATGAGAATATTGGTAGGGAAGAGTTGATTAATGTTGGGATGTACCGGATGCTTTCGTAATTACGTAAAACGAGTCAGGCAATTTGTGCGGGTCACGGGCCATGGCGTCGGTTTGGTTTGAGTATGGCGTCCGGTAACCGCTCACCTGCGTGGCTGGCATCACCCGGACGTTGGCCGCGTAGAATCGGGTATCAATGTAAAATGCCTGCTGAAAGTCGCGCTGTGTCGATAAAGTCAGGAAATTTCGGAATCGGCAGGGTGAATCAGCGGCCGTAAAGGCATAATTCTGCACGTCAATGCGTTTTTTGCGGCTGCCAAAGGCCCACAGTTCTGGCTCCTGCTCAATCGTTGGCTGACCGGAGAGCCGTAGATGTCCGGCGGGCAGCACAACGAACTGCTGTTTCGTTAATTTGGTCTGGGGCGGGATAAAGCCCACCTGATCGTCTTTGCTGACTGTCCCCGCAAGACCATAGCCGGGGTAGCCATTGTACCGATACGATGGACCGGACAAGGCCACGTAAGCCACATCGCGCCAATAGTCAAACTTCGTGCTACCCACGATAAACGCCGAGTTTTTCCAGTCTACATACAACGGAACGGTTAATTTGTTGAATACGGAGAAGGTCATAATGCCGCGTTCGCTGTAGAACGAGTAACGGATGGTCAGGGAGTCGTTGTCGATGATTAGTCCCTTGCTGGTTGGTGTAACGTTGTTACCCCGCAGCGTAATGAGTTGCGCGTTGGGTGTGCAACCAGCCAGTAAAAACAAACCGGCGACGAAAAGTGGAAATGGTTTCATAGCGGATAGCCGAAAAATACGGGTCTATTTACCGGCTATCCGAGTGCGAAGCAATACCTTAATGACTATTTAATGAATAAGCAGTTACTTTATAATGCTACGTTAATAAACGCCGATTCAGGGCATCCAGCCACTGTCCGTAAGCATCACGGTAGGCTTCCTGGGCCCGCATATCCGGCTCGATGGTACGGACAACCTGTAAACCGGTAAAGGCGTCGGCGGTCGTTTTGTAGTAGCCCAGGCCGATGCCGGCTCCCCGTGCAGCCCCCTGTGCGCCGTCGGTGTTGTACAACTCGATGGTCGCGCCGGTCAGGTTGGCGAGGGTATCGCGGAAGAGCGGACTCAGAAACATATTGGCCTCACCCGCCCGAACGACCTTCAGCCCAACGCCCACCTGCTCCATCACCTGAATGCCGTAGTAGAGCGCGAATACAATGCCTTCCTGCGCGGCCCGAATCAAATGGGGCAGGCCATGCCGGGTAAGTTGCAAGCCCTGAAACGTCGCGCCCAGGTCCCGGTTTTCCAGCACCCGCTCGGCCCCGTTGCCAAAAGGTAAGCACTGTAAACCGTCGGCCCCGACGGGCGCGTGAGCCGCGATGGTGTTCATCTCGGCGTAACCAACCGAACCGCGCAGCAGATGATTGCGCAGCCAGCTATTCAGAATGCCGGTGCCGTTTACGCAGAGCAGCACTCCGTAGCGCGGGGCCTCGGCGGTATGGCTGACGTGCAAAAACGTATTTACCCGCGACTGGGTATCGTACCGCGCCTGATCGCTGACGCCGTAGACCACGCCCGATGTACCGGCCGTAGCGGCTACTTCGCCCGGCTCCAGCACCCGCAGCGACAGGGCGTTGTTGGGCTGGTCGCCCGCCCGGTAGGTAACGGGTGTACCCTCGGCCAAGCCCAGTTCGGCAGCCGCCGAAGCGGTCAGGCGGCCCTGTTCCGAAAACGTTGGTTTAATCGTTGGCAGCAGCGAGGCATCGAACCCAAAGTAATTCATCAGGAAGTCGGCGGGTTGATTGGCCTGAAAATCCCAGAGGGTACCTTCCGACAGCCCCGAAGGTGTCGTGACAATTTCGCCGGTCATGCGGGCGGCTAAATAATCGCCGGGGAGCATAAATTTGTGAACCTCAGCGTAGATGTCCGGTTCGTTTTCTTTCACCCACGCTAATTTTGCCGCCGTCAGATTACCCGGTGAGTTGAGCAGGTGCGTCAACACCCGGTCGTGGCCCAGCGCATCGAACGCCCGGTTTCCGTACGCAACGGCCCGGCTGTCGCACCAGATAA
>JBBQLG010000050.1:0-37501 GCA_038327655.1 Cytophagales bacterium | reverse complement strand
TATGAAACGATTTCGTTATTTGAGTGATCGGTTGCGGACTCATAAGGTAATTTTATACGAGTCAGTCATCCGTATTTGTGCTGGTTTATGGAACTTCTATTTGACTAACTAACTCATAATCAACTTTGCAACAACTCTAATGATTTCAGTTCTATAAGAACTATTTCTAAGTCATCAATAGTAGTAGTCGGGTACTTCTCTTTAAACTTTGAATAAACATCTCCTTTATTCGGTATTTCTTTATTTTTAAGTGTTAAATAATCTCGAATAAATTCAGATACTCGTGTTTTATTTAAAGTTTCGTCTTTCGCATTTTTTTCAATAACTTCCCAATAAATTTTGTACATTCTATCCTGGTTAGCTCTTGAGATACCCATTAAAATATAATTTCTAATTAAATCAGCCGGTGATAATTCAAGACCCGTTGAGTTTAAACTTTCAAATATTCTTTGTGGATTATCTTTTTGCCTATCAAGAGCAATATCAACAAAGATGAGCTTTGAAAGCCCTCGTTGGATGACTTCAAAGTTTTCAGCTTTAATCGTAGATCTAAAATATTCAAAGTTTTCAATAATTTTTGAATATCCTTTGAATTCTTCTCCATCAGAAGAATTAAGAATATAGCGAAGTGCTTCTTTGTTATTTTCAGTTGGTTTTAATTTCAATTTCTCTTCCTCCGGTGCAAATTCATTTATTAAATATGTCTTCTGAATTCTATTGACAAGCGTGTGGTTATCAAGTTCTTTAGCAAGCCGGTAAAGCGCAATATATATTAAGGTGATTGTTGTTAGTCGTTGTTGGCCGTCGATTATGGTCAATTCGGTTAGTCCTGAAGCCGTATAAAAATCATCATGGACATAAACTATACTTCCAATAAAGTGCGCGCTTGTTTTATCGTTTTTGCCAGTTTCAACAATATCTTGAAGCAGCCGTTTACACTGAAAAAGTGTCCAGTCATAATTTCTTTGATAAACAGGAATAGCAAATATTGTTTCATTCGTTGCTAAGAATTTATCTACTTTGGTTTCGTTTGCTTTCATATTTTATTTATGTCTCTTAGTTTGTTTATGGTCGTTCATAAAGTAAGGCGTAATTCGTTGATTAACACATATTTTGCATCGGACTCACAAATCTAATTGAAAAATCAACATTGCGTAATCTTATTAAATTAAAACTATTATCAACCTGATAGCCAGCTTTTTACACAACAGTATTACTCATTAAATAGGTAATTACATATCCTGACAATACAAAATGCACGAATCCTTGCAAAGCAACGGGCTTATCAGTCATTCCATATCTCTCAACCGCTACTTTTTCTGGCCCGGATACGGCACGTTCCCTTTCGCCGAGAACCACAGAATCTGGTTCATCAAGGCGTCTTCGCCGGTGTCGATTCCCTCTTCGGCCTGCTCCGCCGACTGACGGGCGTAGTACAACGCGCGGCCCCGCAGACTCGTCAGGGGTTTGTTCATCTCGTCGAGCCGAATCCGGTTGGGCAGCGCGGTGTAGGGCGTCGGGTCGGCTTTGTCGGTGAAACAGTCGAACAGGGGCAGCGCGGTGGCGTCGATCACGTTCATCGGTGGCAGACCCAGAATCTGCTCGATGGTCCGCACGACCGACGTCTGGTTGTAGTTGGTCGAAATCGTCCGCCGGAGGTGCGAATACGGGCTGATGACGTAGCCGGTGGTGCGGTAAGCCGATACGTGATCCCACCCCGCCTGCGAATCGTCTTCGGTGATAAAAATAACAGTGTTGGCTGCAAACCGGCTTTTGGTAACGGCCTCCACGATGCGCCCAACGGCTAAATCATTGTCGGCCACCATAGCGCGGGGTGTCGGAAAAGCCGGACTTGTACCCGCCGTATGGTCGTTGGGCAGCGACATCACCATCAGGTCGGGCCACTCGTCGCCGGGGCGGACGGCTGTTTCGTTCAGTTCGCGGATAAAGGCGTCGGCCCGCATCTGATCGCTCACCGTTTCGTCGTCGCAGCCGGGGAAGCCCATTGCCAGAATCGGCCGTACCCGCGAAATGGTCGTGGTGTTGGTGTACGAAAACAGGGCACTGCTCTGCGCCTGCCGCATCCGGTAAAGTTTGGTCCAGTCGTACTGCTTCTTATCGAACTGGCAGGTACAGGCTTCTCCGTACACGCGGACGGTTTTGCCGTGGTCGAGGGCGTTGTTCCAGATCAGCCCTTTTTTATTGTACACCAGCGCGTCGTACAGCACGTGCGGATACGACCGAAACCACGCCCGGACGCTCTTCTCGGTATAATCCGTCACCATGGCGGCATCGGCCCAGTGGTGCCCCTCCGCCGACGATTTACCCGACACGTAGTAGTTATCCAGCAGCAGGTAATCGCGGGAAATCTGGTGCTGATTGGGGGTTACGCTGTCGCCAAAAATGCAGAGCGACGGCATGCCCCGGCCCTGCGGCATGTCGCCCAGCACCTGATCGTAGGTCCGGTTTTCCTTGATGATATAAACGACGTGTTTAAAAACGGATGGCTCGCCGATGCGCTCCGGGACGGGTTTGGGGGCAATCGGTCCGCCGTCGCGGCTAAGGCGCGGCAGCAATTCGGCCAGCGCGAGCCGGTACTGCAAACTCAGTTTGCGCACCCGGTCGGTGTAACCCGTCAGTTGCGCGTCGGTCGGTACGGAAATGATGGAGAGCGTTGCCAGTTGCCGGTGCGACGTGAAGGCTTTCTGATCCGGTTTCATGTCCGGCCCCTGACTTCCTTTTTCTACGGGTGTGGCAATGCGGGCACCGGTGCCTTCGAGGTTAGCCACGTACAGTTCGTTGCCAAGACACAGCACCCCGCCCGGATACGCCTGCGTCGGAATGTAGCCCCTGACCCGGCTGCTTTCTCCGACACCAAGCGATACAACCGCCAGCGCATTATCCAGCCCGTTGGCCACGTAAAGCGTCGTTTCGGCCGAGTCGAGGGCCAGGGCGTTGGGTGTGCTGCCGATGTAGGGATTATTCCGGTTAAACAGGCCCACGGCAATGGAATCGGTCACTTGCCGCGTCGTCACATCAATCACGGATACATAGTCGCTGTTACCATTAGCCACATACAGTCGTTGCCCGGCTCGGTTGCGGACAATAGCCGTGGGATGCAGGCCGACCCTAATGTCGGGTTCGACTTTTCCGGTCATTGCATCCACCACCGACACGGTTCCCTGTGACAGCGCACCGGTGCGCGGGTCGATGTAGGCACTGCCCCAGGGTACGCCCGCCGTTTCGCGCTTGTTTGTGGAGTCAGTAGCGGGACCCGCCCAGTTGGTCACGAACGCCCGGCCACCGGCAAGTGCTACACCATACGGTGCCACGCCCGTCGGGGCTGTCCAGACGACGCTTCGGTCGGCAAAGCGGACTTTGGCGAGTTGGTTGTTGCCATTCAGCACGACGTAGAGAAAGGTTTCGCCCGCTTCGACGCTGACGGCCACTTCGTTGGGCAGTGAGATCGGTGCCGGAGTAACCGCAACAAACGGCAACACCTCAACCGCCCCCACTTTACCACCGACAACCGTTGCGATTACGATACCGGATTTTCCCCGCTCCCGCTCCGACGCGCCCCAGACGAGGTACATTTTACCGTTGTCGATGAAGGCTTTAATGCCCGAAAATGTACTCATCATCGACCGGGTCGCCGGGTCGTCGCGCAGGCTCCAGCGGTAGGTAATCTGCCGACTCATACGGTCCAGAAAAGCAATGCCATAGCGGTCTTCGATCACGAGTTGCGACGTGCCCGGCAGCGGTACGAGGTCGAGGGTGTGGTTTTCCAGCCGGGCATCGCCGTAAATAACCGCCGTACCAGCCGCGTCGATGAGCCGGTTGTAGGGCATCGCCATCGGCAGGCTATCGGCTAATGTTCGCTTATCCGTGGGGTGACGATACGCTTTTTTCTGCGCCGAAACGGAGACGCTGATTAGTAACAGGCAGATGCAGAGGAACCGGATACGCATGGAAACAAAGGGGTTGACTTGACAGGTCAAGTTACGGGCGGGGATATTATCGAAACGTTAAATATCCGGGACAAATGGTCAGGCCCGTTTCTTTACCCGACCAGTACCGATTAAAACGCCAACGCCCGCCTGATGAATCGGGCGGGCGTTGGCGTAGTTGGGTAACGAGCGGTCAGGCCGCAGCCGTGCGAGTTTCCACCCAATTAATGATTGTATCGGCTTCCTGTAGGCCCGCTGTGGCTACACTGGCCAATGGAATACCGTCGTAAGCCATTGACAAATGGAGAATATCATAAGCCGCAACAAATGAGTTCAAAACCCGCTTGTCTAACTTGGCCAGGTGCTGTTTGTACCAGTCAACATCTTTCCTGCCGATGGTCGGCCCCGCCTTGCCTTTTTTACCCAGCAGTCCATCTAAAGCGACCAGCACGCCCACATAGGCGGTGTGTCCGGCCATCTTCACATACTTGCTGTCCTGGTAATAGCCGTCTTCTTTGTTGGCTTTATCACGCAGAATCTCGCGGGCGTTTTCGATGTATCGTTTGGCTTTGTGTACGGTGTTCATGCCGAAATGTACGATTTTTCAATTTATCAGCCCCCATTAGTGGACCCTTACCGGGTTACAGTGGGCATGGGAATCTCCGTACTCAGGCCCAGCACACCGCTGGTATAAGCCCGTAGTTCCCGCGTTCGCTGCGGGTCATTGGCCAGCAGCGTACCGTACGACGGAATCATCTCCTTGAGTTTCTGCTGCCAGTCGGCGGAGTTGAGCTTGTCATTAAAACACTTACTGAGCAAATCCAGCATGATCGACACGGCGGTGGACGCACCGGGCGAAGCCCCGAGCAAAGCCGCAATGGAACCGTCGGCCGAACTGACCACTTCGGTACCAAATTCGAGGACACCCCCTTCTTCGTCGTCTTTCTTGATAACCTGCACCCGCTGCCCGGCCATTTCCAATTCCCAGTCGTCTATTTCGGCTTCGGGGAAGTACTCGCGCAGGGCTGCCAGCCGGTCGTCGGGCGATTGAAACACCTGCTGAATCAGGTACTTCGTCAGCGGAATGTTGTGCAGACCCGCCATCAGCATCGGCGCAATGTTGCTCATCTGAATCGACTTGGGCAGATCCATGTACGAACCGCTCTTGAGAAATTTGGTCGAGAAACCGGCGTAAGGACCAAACAGCAGTTCGCGCTTACCGTCGATCATCCGGGTGTCGAGGTGCGGTACCGACATCGGAGGGGCACCGACCGATGCCTTGCCGTACACTTTTGCGCTATGCCGCTCAATTACGGCCGGGTTCAGGCATTTGAGCCACTGCCCGCTGACCGGGAAACCGCCGAATCCCCGGCTTTCGGGAATGTCCGATTTTTCGAGGATGCGCAGCGAGCCGCCCCCGGCCCCGACAAAGACAAAACCCGTACGGATGTCGCGCGTTTTGCCGGTCGAGAGGTCTTCGACGCGGATTTTCCAGCCGCCCATGCTTTTGGAACGCCACAGGTCGCGTACCTCGTGGTGGAAATGCATCGTCACGCCGGGCATCGTTTGCAGCCGCTGAAACATGGCGCGGGTCAACGTGCCAAAGTTTACGTCCGTGCCGAGGTCCATTTTAGTAGCCGCCACGGGCTGTGCCGGGTCGCGGCCATCCATCACGAGCGGCATCCATGCTGCCAACTGCGACGGTTCTTCGGAGTACTGCATCCCGTGGAAGAGGTGATTCTGCTGGAGGGCGTCGTACCGTTTGTGCAGGTACGCAACGTTTTCCTGCCCCCAGACGAAGCTCATGTGCGGGATGGAGCGAATAAAACCGGGCGCATCGTTGAGAAACCCCTGCTTCACCAGAAAGGCCCAGAACTGCTTGGACTGCTCAAACGACTCGGCAATTTTAATGGCTTTACTGGCGTCAACCGTCCCGTCTTCGCGTTCGGGCGTATAGTTGAGTTCGCAAAACGCCGAGTGACCGGTACCGGCGTTGTTCCAGGCGTCGGAACTTTCGGCGGCTGCCACGTCTAAGCGTTCAACGATTTCGATGGTCAGGTTGGGTTGCAATTCTTTGAGCATCACGCCGAGGGTGGCACTCATGATACCCGCCCCAATCAGGATAATATCGGGGTTACTGTGCGCAGAATTGTCGCTATTCTTCATAAAATCAGATCAGTCATATCGTTGCTGTATTGACAAATTCGGGGTGATTCTTGTTTCCTAACGGAGTAAAATGATTGAGGGGTTGAATGATTGACTAAATAAGGGGTATTGACTCAGGAAATAGTTGATTGAGTCTATTCAATCATTCAATCATTCAATCATTCAATCATTCAACCATTTAACACCTTCTCCAGACACTTGACCGTAATCAGATACGTCGGTTTCACGCCCAGCGTCCCCAGACTGCCCGACGCCAGGGTTGCTCCCGTCAGCAACGGGTTATCAGAAGCATAATAGGCGTAGCGCACCTTTACATGGGCCGGAATGCTGCCCCGTATTTTGGACTGCGCCTGAATCGCCTTCTGGTAGTGCGCCCCTTCCATCTCCAGCCCGATGGCGTGCCACGACGAATCTTTGAAATACGCCAGCACGTCCTTGTTCTGAAGCGACGTACCCAGCACGGTAATCATTGCGCCTTCGTAAACGCCCAGACCATTTCCGGCAAAATCGTCTACCGAAAAGTCATTCTCAATCGGGTAATTATCGGCGGTACCCTCGAAAATATGGGAAGTCGGAATCATCAGGTCACCTTTGTCGCCGGTCAGGATACCCGCCTTACCCATAATCGAAATCGAGGCCACGTTGAGCGGATACGTCAGCACGGCTCCCAGTTCGTCCGCGAGTTCATACGGTTTCAGCAGTTCGTCCATCGTCTCGAAGGCCTGTTCGCCGAAGGCATAATCCATGACCAGCAAGAGCGGCTGCGTGGCCTGAATCCAGGCCGGGTCATGGTGGATGTCGGACGATAGTTTCCCCACGTCGAGCCGGGCCGTGTCGATCAGTTGTACCCGCAGGTTGGTGCCGCCCGCATCGTCGAGTTCGTGCAGGCCGTGCGCCAGAGCGTAGTCGTTCACCGTTTGCCGCAATGCTCTCTGCGTCGACTGACTCAGTTTCAGGGCCAGGTCATACAGGGTATCCCAGGTGGTAACACCGGCTACCGCAATTGGCGCATACAGGCAGTTGGTGACGCTGTGGGGGTTGGCGCTGATGATGTGAATCGGGCGGCTTTGCAGGTTATTGGCCCAGATGTAGGCTTTGATGCGCGTGGCCCAGCGTTCGCCGTAGAGGTGCTGCCCGATGCGTTCGCGGAGCATGGGCGTAAAATTCACCTCGCGGTCGGCGTGTTCCTGCCTGATTTCCCGCACCGATAACGTCCCCAAACCGTACACGATCTGAAACAGGCCGTTGTTGGTGCCCGCCGTTTCGGCAAACCGCTGATACGCCCGCTGCGTTTCCTCGAAGGTGCGGCCCAGAATCGAGCTGAGGTACGTCAGGGCCAGTTCGCGCTCTTCGTCCTCCACCGTTCCGCCCGATTGAACGATGGCTTCCAGTTTTTCCCACTCGCGGGTTTTGCCGCCCCGGTCCAGAAACACGTTGCGCCGGATTTTGTCGGCTTCCATGTACATAAACGTCAGGTGGGTCAGGATGTCGTAAATTTCGCTGCGGCCATTGGTTACCTCGATCACCATCTGTTCCTGATCCACACGGTAGCAGTTGCGACGGCGTTTGGCGGGCACCAGCACCGGAAAATGAGAGTTCTCGAACCCCTCACGCGAGGCCAGCATAATGATCTGACACGATTCAATGCCCTTCGGCAACCGGTCCATGACGTAGACCAATCCGTCGAGTTCGACCCGCTGCGGATCAGTTACAGAGCCATAAATTTCGGGCCGCAGGGTGAGCAGGGCCGTGCGGATTTCTTCGCCCGACACGCCCGACGGCTTATAAAAGCCCCGGTTAAAGAGGTGCCGCATCGTGATGTATAACCGCTCGATGGCCACGCGGGATTCCTGGGCGCGGGTAAGTGGTGGGGACTGTTCGAGGTTCATGGACAACGTGGCGAGGTGATTTACGCCCGCAAATTACGCCCTCTGCCGTTCTGACACAGCAATCTTCTTCGCTGATGGCTACCGGGCCGACGGCGTCATTGGGATGCAGGACGAGCAAACGGCACGGGCATTTGGGTTAAAATGACCGGTTACACAGCGTTTTGCGAAACAATCGACCGCTTTTTTTGTCGTTCTTACAGATAAACAACTCAACGGTATGAAAAAGATAATCTGGATTGGTGTACTTGGCGGCCTGTTCCTGACGGGTTGTTCACAGAAGGATGCCGCTACGCCCGCGCCCGCACCAAATGAAAACGTAGTGCTGCTTCAACAGCAGTTTCAGGGGAAGTATGAGATCGTCAGTTCGACCAGCAGCGAACCGGTAGACGTCAATTTAGACGGAAAATCGTCGGTCGATCTGTTTCAGGAGTACCCGTACCTGAGCCAGCACACGCTTCGCATCGACATCTATGGACCGAACACCTACAACCCAAAACGGTCATTCATTTTTTATCAGTTCTGGCCGGAGCAGTACGTGCGGCTTCCGTCGGGGCAGGAATGGACCGGACAAACGATACCGTACGAGCCGGGCAGCAGTGCCGATTTTGCCATGCAGGGGGCAACGCTGGCGTTCAACGTTTCGCCCGATGTGAAACAGCTTCTGGTGGAACCGGGCGAAAACATAAGTCCCTTCCGGTGGCAGCGTCCTGAATCAGTCACGGTCGAGGGTACCGATTCTATCCGCACCGTGAATAAACGACTGCTTTACACCCAGGCCGGTGTAAAAACAGTCACGATTACTACCCTTTACAAACGCTTCACCAAGACCACGTAGCGGGTCGACGGCTCCCGTTATTTCGGGGCTGACTGGCTTATTTCGGCTTTGAGCCGGGTGATCTCCTGCGCCTGACTGTCGGCTTTGAAGTAGAAATACAGGGAGGTAATCAGGAAGATTTTCGATAGAATAAAGAGGGCGATGAAGGCCGGACGCCAGTTTTTATGGACGCGGATGTGGGTGTTGTCCACTTCGACAGCCACGTAGTTTGGCTGGGCGGTCGTGTTCCGGGCCGACTCTTCGTAGTCGAAATTCGGATAGTCCCGATGCGCACGCTTTTGCAATTCCTGCCGGACAATATCCAGTTCGAGTTGGTCCCGAATGGCGGGCGGGGGCGGTACCGCCTGCTGCACAAAATGGTATTCCAGGTCAGCACTCAACTGCCCCAACCGGTTGAGCAGGGTATCATCATGGGCCAGCAGTTGCGCTACCAGCTCGTTTTCGGTGTCGGTAGTGCCCCCCAGCAGGTAGGATTCGAGCAAACCGCTTGTGGTAAGTTGGTCCGTAGTCAAGGTCGGTTGGTATTAAGAGGGGCGAAACGTTTTAAAGTAGCTATGCATGGCCGTCAGCACATCGGTCCGGTCCATCTGTAGTCTTTCGGCAATCTGTTCAGGGGTGCAACCCTCGCAAAACGACAACTCAAAAATCAGTTTTGGCAGGTCGGCTGCCGCAGTGACGGATCGCCCGGCCGCACCGGGTGTTAGCGTTACGGTTAGCTTCTCCCTGGCGGCTAAGGCTTTGGCGCGGGCAATGCGAATGATATGCACCGCCATACTTACCACCGGCGGGGTTTTTGCGGCTAATTCGGGCGAAGCAAACACTTCCACGAGCACCTGTTGAGCCAGATTCGGCTGGGGTAAAATCTGCAAAATCACCCCGTAGGCAATCGAACCGTACGCATCGTACAGCCCCAACTGATTGGCCGGGCGACTTATCTGCTGCCCGTACTGACCGTTATCGATTCGTTTGATGGTACTCATGCTTTCTGTAATCGCCCAAACTAACTACCTGTCTGATCGGCTAACCCAGGGAGTTGGCCGCTTTGGTCAGTTACCGACGGGGTCTACTTTTGGTTAAAGATACAACCGATGTATTTCTACGCAAGGCTCGCCCCGCCGGATGCCTCTATCCGGCGGGGCGGGCAGAATCGGCCCAGGGCAATAGTCCCGGTTTCTGTACGAAGCAAACAGGCTCAGCGTTGCATACCGAGTTTCGATTTATAGCGACAATGCACTAAAAAATGAAAGCCGAAAAGTGATTTTTTTCGGCTTTCATCCCTAAAAAACAGGAGTTAGAGCGTGCCCACCATGTCTTCGGGTTTTACCCATTCGTCAAATTCCGCTTCGGTCAGGTAGCCGAGTTTCAGGGCCGTTTCCTTCAGCGTCGAGCCGTTTTTGTGGGCGGTCTGCGCGATCTCGGCAGCTTTGTAATAGCCAATCTTTGTGTTCAGGGCCGTCACCAGCATCAGCGACGAATCGACGTGTTTTTTGATGTTCGCTGCGATGGGTTCAATGCCGACCGCGCACTTGTCATTGAACGACACACACACGTCGCCAATGAGCCGGGCCGAGTGCAGAAAGTTGTAGATCATCACCGGCTTGAAGACGTTCAGCTCGAAGTGGCCGCTCATGCCACCGATATTGATCGCTACGTCGTTGCCCATCACCTGCGCGGCCACCATCGTCATGGCCTCGCACTGCGTGGGGTTCACCTTGCCGGGCATGATGCTCGACCCCGGTTCGTTGTCGGGAATGTGCAGTTCTCCGATGCCCGCGCGGGGACCGCTCGACAGCATACGGATGTCGTTGCCAATTTTCATCAGGCTGGCAGCTACCGTTTTCAGGGCGCCGTGACTCTCCACAATGGCATCGTGGGCGGCCAGAGCCTCAAACTTATTCTCGGCCGTCACGAACGGCAGGCCCGTCAGCGTGGCAATGTGCTTCGCCACGTTTTCCGAATAGTTGGGGGGCGTGTTGATGCCCGTGCCCACCGCCGTACCACCGAGAGCCAGTTCGCTCAGGTGCGCCAGCGTGTTTTTGATGGCCCGCAGGCCGTGGTCGAGTTGCGAGACGTAGCCCGAAAATTCCTGCCCAACCGTCAGGGGTGTAGCATCCATGAAGTGCGTCCGGCCGATTTTCACGACATGCATGAACGCCTGCGACTTGGCAGCCAGTGTGTCGCGCAGTTTCTCGATGCCCGGAATCGTCACCTCCATCAGGATTTTGTAAGCCGCAATGTGCATGGCCGTCGGGAAGGTATCGTTCGAGGACTGCGACTTGTTGACGTCGTCGTTGGGGTGCAGTGCCTTTTTTTCGTCGCTGAGCTGACCGCCCTGCAAGACGTGACCCCGGTAAGCGACCACCTCATTCACGTTCATGTTCGACTGCGTACCCGACCCGGTTTGCCATACCACAAGCGGGAACTGGTCGTTGAGCGTACCAGCCAGAATCTCGTCGCAGGCCTGTCCGATGAGATCACACTTGTCCTTTGTTAATACCCCCGCGTCGAGGTTGGTGAGGGCGGCTGCTTTTTTGAGGTAAGCAAAGGCCCGGATAATTTCGCGGGGCATTTTGTTGATGTCCTGCGCAATCTGAAAGTTCTCGATGGAACGCTGCGTCTGTGCGCCCCAATAGACGTTGGCCGGAACCTGAACCTGGCCCATGGTATCTTTTTCGATGCGGTACTCCATAATCAGTGGTTAGTTTTTAGGGGTTCGTGGTTCATTGTTATCCTGTAAACAACCAAAAACCACGAACGGATAACTGTTCCGGCAAAGGTAGAACAGGACGAAACAGGGTTGCAAGGAATTGTTATCTTTGTCTGTTGTCAATTGACACATACAAAACAAGCAAAAGACCATGCAGGTATCCGTTCAGAAAATTATGGAAGGTTTGGGGGGCGACCGGTTTATAAAGCGGCCGGTTCGGCATGAGTTTGACCTCATCGAACTCGTCAGGGAAGGCCTGCCCATTGAATCAGTTGCTTTTTTGCAGAGTAGTTTCGGTTTCACCAACAAGGAAATGAGTCACATTTTGGCCATTTCGGAAAGTACTTATCAACGCCGGATCCGGGCCAAAGCCACGCTGACGCCCGATGAGACCGAGAAAGCCATTTCACTCGCCGAAGTGCATGAGAAAGGCATGGAGGTATTTGAAGACAAGGACGACTTTGGGACCTGGTTGCAATCGAAAATTCCGGGCATGGGTAATCAGCGGCCCGTCGATATGCTGGATTCAATGATCGGACGGCAACACGTGATGGATGGTCTGAACCGGATTCTGCATGGTATCTTCTCGTAGCTTATTTTCATGCGTCATTTATATCGAATCGCCGATTCTCGGTTTGCGGATGACCTGAACGGCACGGGTGGGTGGTATTCGCCGGGCCGCTGGCATCGCCGGGGCACTCAGGTGCTGTACCTTACGGAACATGTATCTCTGGCAAAATTAGAGACATTAGCCAACTCACCCGGCTTACCAAAGAACAGAGTATTGGTCACCGTTTACCTTCCCGATGACGCGTCAATAACTACTGTAGATCCGTCGACTCTACCCGCAGGATGGCAGGACTGGCCTTACCTGGAGGAGTTAGCCGACATTGCCGAACGCTGGATAAACGAACAAAAATTCTGGATCATGCGCGTACCCTCGGCGCAGTCTCCCACGGAATACAACTACTTGCTCAACCCACTCCACGCTGAACACGCAACGCTCCGCTTGGTCAGCATTGAGCCGCATCCGTTCGATAGCCGTTTGAAGTAGCGCGTACAGACTTGCGTTTTGCCGGGCGATTCGGCAGTTTTACGGAAACCGGTCAACCCTACACCCTGCTATGGATCAGCGCATCATCAACCTGTTCGACGAATACACCCATAAACCACTTCGGCGCGACGAGTTCCTCAAACGTTTGGCCAGCCTGACGGGTAGTATGGCCGCAGCGATGGCCGTTCTACCCCTGCTGGAAGTCAACTACGCGGAGGCCGCCACGGTTGCCCACCACGACGACCGCATTAAAACCGAATCCGTTACGTTTCCGGGAGTGGGTATCGTCATGAAAGGCTATGTGGCCCGGCCAGCCGCTGACGGTAAATACCCGGCCGTAGTGGTCATTCACGAAAACCGGGGGCTGAACCCCCACATCGAAGACATTGCCCGCCGGGTAGCCCTGGCCGGATTCGTGGCCCTTGCCCCCGACGCGCTATCCGGCTCCGGAGGTACGCCCGCTGATGAGGCTCAGATGCGCGATTTATTCGGTAAGTTAGACGCGACCACCACCCGCCAGAATTTCGAGAAAGCGGTCGATTACCTGAAAACCCGACCCGATAGCACGGGCAAAGTGGGCTGCGTGGGTTTCTGCTGGGGTGGCGCGATGGCCAATCAGTTGGCGGTGCACGTACCGGACCTGAAAGCCGCCGTTGCGTTTTATGGCCGTCAACCCGATGCGGCTGACGTACCCAACATCAAATCAGCGGTGCAACTTCACTATGGCGGGCTGGATGAGCGGGTCAATGCGGGAATTCCAGCCTATGAGGAAGCCTTGAAGAAAGCGAATGTACCGTACGAAGTATACGTTTACGAAGGGGCACAGCACGCGTTTAACAATGACACCGCCCCCACACGCTACAACGAAGCAGCCGCCAAACTCGCCTGGAGCCGTACGCTGGCGTTTCTAAAGGCGAAGCTGGTGTAGTAAACAGCTAAGGGGTTCGTGGTTTGTAGTTCCTCTGGCGAAGCCAACTACAAACCACGAACCACAAACTATTGTTAATCGAACAGATACCAGTCGACGCCGAAACCAATGGCCCGGCGCTGCGACAGGTAGCCGGGTGCCACAAAAAAACCTTCCCCAAATACCTTTTTGAGAATACCCTGATTCACGTAGGCCACCTTGACAAACAGCCGCACCCGATTGATCCGCAGGTTGGCAAACAGGTCAGCGACGGGAAACCCTTCCACCTTTTGCCCATTCTGCAAAAAAAACTGCTGCGTCACGGGCATGTAAGCGTCGGCGTAGTACGAAGACTTGTAATGGACGTCCAGGCCGGTTTGAATGTAAAGCACCTTTGCGTACAGAAACTCATACTGAATCCGGGTATTGAGAAACAGACGCGGTTGTCGCAGTAAATCCTCCCGCGACCCGATGGTATAGTACCCCTGCCCCGATATACCAAATTTGCCCACCTGAAAGCCGTAGCCAAGCCCCGTTCGCAGAATATTGATTCCCCCCTTTAACTGCTGCACCTGCGCCCGCGTATCGAAATAGGTGTAGTTGGTCAGCAACTGATAATCCAGACTGGGGCTAAGCGCCGTGCGGCCCAGTTTCAGGTTCAGCAGGCCGTAGAAATGCTGGGTACCCCGCAGCCCGAAGTCGCGGGTATAGTCCCAATCCATGTTGTTGCTCCGAAAACGGCGTTGTATCAGCGTGGGAGCCGCCAGAATACTGGTATAACCCGCCGTAAACAGCTTACTTTCAATCCGGCCCGCCAGCCGGTAGCCACCCCCGAGCAGGTATTCCAGTTCGGCCGTTACCCGCGAGGTACTGTCGGGGAAGTAGTAGCCCAACCAGCCGCCCACGTAAATTTCGGTACCGTTATTCTGGTACGTTGCGTACTGAGCCGGTCGGTTGGTGATGTCTTTGGTAACGTTAAATGTACCGGTCTGGGCGTAGTTACGCAGGTGAAGAAAGGCGCGGTAGTTGAACGCCCGGTAATCGCCTTTAATGCCGAAATAATTCTCGAAAATCCGGGAGCGCACGTCCTGCCGCGTTCGGGCCGAATCATAGCGGATGGCGGGTTGGGCGGGTGTGGTGGCCGTAGCCGGTACGCCGGGGTAAAAATGGGTCAGTTGCTGATTGGCCCGCAAATTATTATCGCTGAAATCGTTGATCTGCCGTCGCGAGTCAAATTGCTGATAGAGTTGAAACCCTTCGGCCAGCACATATTGCTGATACACATGCCAGTCGTTGTGGAGTTCACGGCTGTCCGCCCCCGTTAACCGGGCACTACCTTCATAGTCATACCGCAAACTATCACTACCAGGTACCGGTGTTGGGATCACTCCCCCCTGCTCAGCCGCCGAGTGGTTCATGTGGTTAAAATTCGCCAGCAGGGTATAGCGGTCGTTTTTGGAGCGGTAATTGGTATGCGCCACTACGCCCCAGTTTTGCGCGTTATATTTCTGCGGATCACCCGACCCTGAGGTGCCAAACTGTTTGATGGACGTGAACCGGCGCAGGTTAAACCCCAGGTTCCAGCGGGAATTCACATTCTGCGTAAAATCGAACCCCAGGATGTTCTGATCGCGACCACCCAAAGCCAGATACAACCGCGTAAAAGGCGATTTTGTGTTGAAATAGCGTACCTGATCGGTTTGAAGCTGATACGGCGCGAAAACGTAATAGCCTGTTTGTGCCCCAACCGGCTGCGGCTCCTCGTAGAAAACCGGGCGCAGGGGCGTACCCAGATTCCCCAGGTCCTGTAACTTGTTTCCGGTGCGCTGCACAAAATTATAGCGGTGCCCTTCGCCCAGTACGGTATCGACGGTGTAGAGTTTCCGGCGATTATTGAACACGTCGGATTCGAGGATGAACCGCGTGGTAACGGGGCCGTAGATAATTTTGGTCGAGTCGTCGATGATGCTTCCATTGATCCGGCCGCTCGTTCCGTTGATGCCCGTAGTGCTGCCCGGCCGGGCGGGAAAACCGCCAAAACTACCCGGTGTGCCGCCCGGCGTTGGAAATTGAGCGTACACCGTTAGGGGGCAACCGATCCAGAGAATGGTGAAAAGCAGGCGTCGAAAAGCTGTCATTGGCGTAAAATTAACCCAAAAAAGCCGATGCCCGGCTTCGGTCAATATACATACGATGGTTTTAGGATTTTTTAACGGGCCGTCAGTACCCGTTCAACGAGGGACCAGAACGACTCCTCGCCGGCCAGAAAACGAACCGCTACCGGCAGGTAGTACAACGGCTCGGTGGCCCGTTCAGCTTCGGTAAGCAGCGCGTCGAGTTTGACCCAGTCTTTTTCGGTGGTCAGCAGGGCCGCACCGGGCGGGCAGTTGGCCCGCAACCGCTCATAGTCGGCGCGGGTGTAGGCGTAGTGATCGGCAAACCGGTCGTGGCGCAGCAATCGGAACTGCTGCCGAACGTACTGCTCCAGCGAATCGGCGTTGGCTAATCCCGAAACCAAAACTACGTCCGTCGTCATATCAGTTAACTGCTCACCAAACGGCACCGGCTTACCGTAGCGCAGACCGGTAAAAAAAACGAAAACAACGCCGTCCGGGCGGGTGTACCGGCAAACCCGACCGGTAATCAACGCCTGTTCCGTGGCCGACAGCGTGTCCGGGCATTTGGTCACGATCACGGCATCGGCCCGTCGGGCACCCCATCGGCTCTCGCGCAGGCGACCTTCGGGAAACGGGTGATCGGTATAAAAGGGCCGGTTGTAATCCGTCAGCAACAGGTTCAGGTGCGGCTGCACGGCCCGGTGCTGAAACGCATCGTCCAGCAGAACGGTATCAATCTGCGGTTGATCGCGCCGAAGTTGTTGCAGGGCCTCGGCCCGGCGTTCGCCCACGCAGACGAGCACCGGCGGGTTGTCGGCACGTCCGAACTTCCGGTAGAGTTGCAGGGGTTCGTCGCCAAGGGTGGCTGCGGTGTCAGTTGGGGTAGCGAGCCGGAAACCACGCGTACGCCGACCGTAGCCCCGGCTGATGGTAGCCAGTCGGCGTGTATCCGCTAAGTGACTGACCATATACTCAATCATCGGGGTTTTTCCGGTACCGCCCACTGCCAGGTTCCCCACACAAATTACTACCTGATCGGGCATCAATACTACTTTTAAATGACTATTATACAGCGCATTACGCAGCGTAGTGATGGATGCGTATAGCCAACTGAAGGGGCGGAGGAAGCGGAATAGCACCGGGCGAGCAGGTAATAATTTCGTAACGTTGCCTGAAGTTGGCCCCTAAATTTACTACTTTTAAAACGTCTAATTCGCGTACGCTTCACCCCGCCGTCATGAGTCTAACTGCCGATTACGTAAAATATACCCTCCACTTTCGCTTTGAGGCAGGTACATCGCGGGGCACGATGACCGAAAAAGACTCCTTCATTATCCGGTTGACCGACACCGACCACCCTGCTGTAATCGGCTATGGCGAGTGCGGCCCCCTGCGCGGTTTAAGCCTCGACGACCGGGCAGATTTTGAGGGGCAACTCACCCAGATCTGCCGGTATTTCAACCAGTTGGACCTGCAACTATTCCCCTGGAACGTACCCATTGTGCTGAATCAGTTGATTAGCCAGCAGTTTCCCAGCATTCTGTTCGGTTTTGAAACCGCCATGCTCGACTACATGGCCGGGGGCAAACGCCTGATTCAGGAGAACGATTTTGCCCTTGGTAAGCGGGCACTACCCATCAATGGCCTGATCTGGATGGGCACGCGCGAGTTTATGAAAGCGCAGATCGAAGAGAAACTGGCCGCTGGCTACACGACCCTGAAACTAAAAATCGGGGCCATCGACTTCGATCAGGAATGCGACTTGCTGGGCTACGTCCGGGGCCGGTTTTCGCCCGAACAGATCACCCTGCGTGTCGATGCCAACGGTGCCTTCAGCCCCGACGAAGCCCCGGCCAAACTCGAACGGCTGGCGCAGTACGGGTTGCATTCCATCGAACAACCCATCCGCGCCGGACAGCCTGATCTGATGGCCACCCTGTGCCGGGAGTCGCCGGTGCCCATTGCGCTGGACGAAGAGCTGATTGGCTGCATGGAATACGTGGAGAAATTCCGCCTGCTGAAAAAAATACAGCCCCAGTACATTATTCTGAAGCCGACCCTGCTGGGCGGGATGCGCCACTGCGACGAGTGGATTGAACTGGCCAACCGGCTCAGCATTGGCTGGTGGGTGACGTCGGCTTTGGAATCGAACATCGGTTTGAACGCCGTGGCGCAGTACACCGCGCAATACAAACACCTGTTGCCCCAGGGCTTAGGTACGGGTCAGTTGTACCACAACAATTTCGAGAGTCCGCTGCACATCGAACGCGGTGCGCTCAATTACGAGCCGACCCAGCCGTGGGATTTTTCGTCCCTGACGCCCGACAGCGATCAGCCGTGAGCATAGCCGTCTTTTCACCCTGATTGTGCCCCTTGGCTGGTACCAACGTTTTTTCAGGCCGTCCAGTCGACGCCTTTGCGCAGCCACGCCTGAGTTTGGGCTTCGGGACTGCCCGGTTCCGGCTCATTCATGTACACCCAGTTGGCCTGCGGAGGCATGCTCATCAGGATCGACTCGGTGCGGCCGTTGGTTTCTAAGCCAAATTTGGTGCCCCGATCCCAGACTAAATTAAACTCCACGTACCGCCCCCGGCGCAGTCCCTGCCAGGCAGTTTCGCGCTCGCCAAAAGGCAGGGCGTGGTTCTCCCGCATAAAATGGGTATAAACCGGCGCAAACGTATTGCCAACATCCTGCACAAAAGCGAAAATACTTTCTTTACTCAACTCGGGCGTTGGGGTGAGGTAATCGAAAAAGATGCCGCCAATGCCCCGCGTTTCCTGCCGGTGGGGGATATAAAAATAGTCATCGGCCCATGCCTTGAAACGGGAATGCCAGGCCGGGTCGTGGCGGTCGCAGACGGCTTTAAGCTGCTGATGAAACCACCGGGCGTCGGCTTCCGCCACGTAATGGGGCGTCAGGTCGATGCCGCCACCGAACCAGTTATGCCCCGTCGACAACTCGAAATACCGCACGTTCATGTGAATGATGGGCATCATCGGGTTGCGCGGATGGAGCACAATGGACACCCCGGTGGCGTAGAACGTTGGCGTTAATGCCGTCGGCTCCTGATCGGTAAGTTTTAGTTGTTGCAGGGTGGCTTCGGTCGCTTCGCCGTGGACCGCCGAGAAGCCAACGCCCCCTTTTTCGATGATGGCCCCATTGGTCAGGATGCGCGACCGCCCCCCGCCCCCACCCGGCCGTTCCCAGTTGTCTTCGCGGAACCGGCCCGGCCCATCGGCGGCTTCGAGTTCGGCACAGATCCGGTCCTGCAAATCAGTAAAAAAAGCGGTGATCGTCTCCTTCGTGAGTGTGCTCGTTGCGGTCATGGGTACGCGGTCTTGGACGTTCGTCCGGAAAAATCAAAGGTACGTCAGGATACCTTCAGGTAATACCGCACCGGCTTAATGCCTTCGGTTACGCCCCGCCGGGGCGTATCGACCATCACCAGCAGGCCCTGTTCGGTAAGCTGACGCAGCAGTTTTGCCGCCCGCCCTTCCGAAATGTTTACCAACTGACCCAGTTGACCGTGGGTAATACTTTCGTTCTGCCGCAGAAACTGCAGCAGGCTGCGCACCGTGGGCGAATCCCACAGTTCTTTGTCGGTTGGCACCTGCGCCAGAATCAGTTTGTTGGTCGGCACCGATTTGTCCTTCGAGCGGACATAAATGGTGCGGTGGCCGTATTCGTTGATGGCATAGTGCGGCTTACTGTCACTTTCGGGTACGTCGATCACAATCACCTTTTTGCCATCGGCTACCACCAATTCATAACTAACGGTCAGGCCCGGTTCAACCTTAAAGTCGGTGGCCCGTTCGATCAACTGTATTTCGTGTTCTTCGGAGCCAATGCCCACAATCCGGCCATCGTCGGCGACACCGATCAGCAGGGTACCCCCGGCCGTGTTGGCAAACGCGGCTAAAGTGCGGGCAATGCGATGAGCCGCCGAGATGGTTTGTTTAAATTCGATGCGGGAGCCTTCGCCCTGTGCAATCAGGTCGCTCAGGTTATGCTTCATGCAAACAGATCAGATTCATGTTGGCAAAATTACGGAGCTGTTACAAAAATGCCCTGCCAGGGGCGGGGCTTTTTGCAGTTAACTAAACTTTACTAAAAATGATTGCCGGACGTACTCAGAATAAATACCTTCCCAAAAGCGGTTCAATTTCTCTTGCTATATGGCACACCAGGGTATAAAAAATCCCCGGCTTAAAAGGCCGGGGATTTAGTAGATTATGCTCAGGTATTCATGAATAACGAAACGGGCGTGTTTTTACGGGTCGGCGTTTTTAGCCGACCCACATCGGTACTGACCCGATTAGCGGTTCTCTACCAGGCAGACAAGTTACCGGTCAGGAATAGGCCGCCTGTTTCCAGAGTAAGTCGACGCTGCGCAGCAGCGTACAATTGGACTCTTTATACGCTGCGTCGGGATCGCCTACCAGCATGTTCAGGTAGTGGACCTTGCGGTGCCGCCCCGTAGATTCCGGTAACAGCGTCAGCAGATTAGCCCACACGATCCAGTGAATAAAATAATCGTTGTAGGGAAAAATGACGGGCTCGAGGTGATGATAAACACGCTTTTGCTCGTAGGCATTGGCCAACCGGTCAGACACATACTTTTTACAGTCAGCGCTGAAGGCATGGCTTTGACTTTTCGTGAGAACGCCCTGGCGATGCAGCCACGACGATACGTCATTCAATGAAAAGTAAACATCCTGTGCATTAAGGTAGCGGATCATAATATTTAAGTGAGCAGAGTTAAAAAAGAAGTAATAAACAACTGATTGTCAACTACTTAACTAATGCAACATTCATGCCTTGTTTTAAGAGGATGCTGAAAATTTGTGTCTACTACACAGAAAAACTCGTCGATTGCCCCGTTTTCATGAAAATATGATGGGCTAAGTGACTGATCAATAAATAAATATGTTGTTGAAAAGCGAGACATTATCGACCCTAAAATTTTCATATATCCTGCCTGCCCCCTCCAGACGAGCGTGTTGTGCGAACGCGAAAACGCGGCCCTAATTTACGCGCAACCCGACAGCAGTCGGATTCGCGTTATACCATTCAACCACGGTAAATAAGCGGGCCTGATCTGTATTTTTCCGAATATACTCTTGATAGTCAACTACTTATTTATCTAACAGTCGGTAATATCAGTACTAAAAACCTACCATACTGTTCAGGCAGATGACGCACCAATACGCCTTCTATTTTTATCAATCTTATTTGCGAATAACTTAAATTAATAATAATTTATTTACTTTATAGTATTATTGTTAATAAAATACATTTATGGGGAAACTACTTTTACTGCTACTACTATTTTCCACATCTTTAAAAGCGCAAACGGCTGCCGACCTGTTCGATACGTCGATGCGTAAAAACGGCGATAAAGGGCTATCACAGAGTAATTACAGCCGTAGCGACAGTGCCTGGGTGGCGGGGGCCAAATCATTGACGTACACCAGCAGTTATACGTTACCAACAGCCTCGCCAACGATGAAAGGGGGAATTCTGATCGGTAACCGGCTCTACGCCAGTCCAATCGGCGAACTCAACGCGGTGCCCAATCTGTCTGCTTACACCAACGATGTCAATTATTGGACGGCCACGCAGGTCCGGCAGGCCATCGCCGACAGCAACGCGGCCCGTGTGATTTACTTCTCCGGCGATTTTTTGGGATCCGGCACCCCAACTGACCCATTCCGGCTGGTTACGGCCCCCGGCACCGCCCTGACGGTTGACCCGCTGGCCACGCAGAACAGCCCGAATGCCGCGTCGTCGGGCGATTTATGGTCGGCTAAACTGGGATTTGCGGCCAAAAACCACGCGCATATTGCCAACGACGTTACCGACCTGAACACGGCGTTTACCAGTTACCTGAAAGGGTTACCCGGCTTTGGTACCGATAAAGTACTGAGCTACAACGGCACCAGTATGGTTTGGGTACCGGCCACCATAACCCCGGTGTCGACAACGGCCCTGCCCGCATCAACCCTTGGTTCATCAGCCCAGCTATACACCCAGATCACGATAAACTGGACAGCCGTGCCCAATGCAACAAACTACACGCTCAGTACGGCGCAGGACGCTGGGTTTACGGTTGGCGTAACGTCCATTTACACGGGCAGCAGTCTGACCTACGCACACACCGGGCTTGTGGGCAACTATGCCTACTATTACCGGCTGACGCCCAACGGTACGAACAGCTATACCAACGGTCCGCCCGCTTACCTGACCGTTTCGACGCAGGCCAGTCCGGCGACGCTGACGGCTTCAGCCCTAACCCTGAGCGGGGTATCGACCACCAGCCTGACAGCCGCCTGGACGGCCGTCACCAATGCCACCGGCTACGAACTGAGCCGCGCGTTCGATGCTGACTTTACCAACAACGCCACAACGGTTTACAGCGGCACGGCCCTGTCCGGCAATCAAACGGGTTTGCTTTCCTCAACGCCGTATTATTACCGCCTGAAAGCCCTTGGAACGGGTAACTATGCCGATGGTCCCTACGCGACGGCTGCCGCCACCACCGCTACGCCTGTTTCGCAAACCCAACTGGCCGCGTCTACGCTTTCGTTTTCGGGCGTCAGCAGCACGGCCGTAACGCTAACCTGGACAACGATTGCCAACGCATCCGGCTACCTCCTGCAACGGGCAACGGACAATGCTTTCTCGGCAAATGTGGCAACGGTTTACAGTGGTACGGCCCTAACCACCACCAGGACCGGTCTGTCGCCATCGACGGTTTATTATTACCGGGCGAAGGCCACCGGCACCGGCTATTATACCGATGGCAATTACAGCCCCGTTGTTTCGGTTACTACCAGTACGCCCGTTGGTGCCAGTACCCTATCTTTGAACGGAGCCGCCGGCACACAGATTACTACC
Source organism: Cytophagales bacterium (assembly GCA_038327655.1). Taxonomy (GTDB): domain Bacteria; phylum Bacteroidota; class Bacteroidia; order Cytophagales; family Spirosomataceae; genus JBBQLG01. The sequence goes on along the minus strand of JBBQLG010000050.1, from coordinate 14,981 downwards.
GTCTGGACATCGGTAACCAATGCGGCCGGGTACACCCTTCAACAGGCAATGAATAGCGCATTTACCACGGGGGTAACCACGGTCTACGTCGGCACAGCTACTACCTTTACCCAAACCGGCCTTACTCCGCAGACCGTTTACTATTACCGGGTAAACGCCACCGGCAACGGAACCCTGACGGATGGAGCAGCCTCGCCCGTGCTCTCGGCAACGACCACCCCACAAACCGCCGGGCCGTATGCCGTGGAGCGCACCTTCCGGGTAAACCTGTCGAGTTCGTACAATACTGCCGGGGTAACGGGCTGGAATGTGTGGACGGTCCCCAACCTGACAAAACCCTCCTCGGCATCGGGTACGGCATTGGCTAATCTACTGACGGATGCCGGTATTACCTCCACTGTTTCGCTATCGGTGCTGGGCGAGTTCAGCGGAACAAATAACAATATCTTTACCCCGGACCTGACCACGGGCATCTGGCCCGCCTTAGTAATGGACCGGGGCTGGAATTACGTTGGCCCGGCAACGGCCGGTATGCGAATTTCCGGTCTCAATCCGGCCAAATATTATCAGGTATACGCTCTGGGTGCTCATCCCGCCAACAGTTCGGCCCTAAGTACCACGTTCTCCGTCGGAAACCTGTCGCGGCTGGTGTACATGCCGGGTAACTATGGAGACGCTGCCCTCGAATTTGGGTCGGCAGCCCTGGCAACGTTCTATAATATTCAGCCGGACGCGAACGGGAGTATCGACCTGCTGCTGCAACGTCCCTGTTGCATGGGTACGGCGTTGCAGGGGTTTGTGGTTCAGGAAACCAACAGCACCAAGTGATGAAACCACTCGTGCTGCTCAGTCTGCTGTTCCTGAGCGTCTTCGCCACCGCTCAGACCCGTCTGCCCGCCCGGCGTGGTGTGGTGCTGCCCCGTGATCGGATTACCGTAACCGTAACTTTTTCTACCCCACCGGCTTCGGTCTCGGCCCTGTTTGCGGTACTGAAATACAACAAAGACTGCGCCCTGAGCATCGAATTAGACGATAACTCGGCTGGAATGAACGTCCTCTTTCCACTTTTCGACGGGGGAACGGATACCTTCGGGAATACCTACGCGCCGAAAACGTTTACCGACGGTTGTGGCAACCCCATCCCCTACCGCGCCGGGCTGGCGGTGAATGCCCGAAGCTGGTACAACAACTCCCCCACCTCGTCGGGGCCACCACCAACTTTCGGCTACGACAACATTGCCGCGATGATCGGGCGCGACTGGAGCTTGGAGAATCACGGCTATTACCACGAAACGACCAACAACTGGACCTTAGGACCGAACAATATGAACCTGAATCTGCGGGCCAATCAGCAGTGGTGGTGGGACCGGATGAAGGAACAGAATGTCGAATACGTCATGCGTACGATGGTGGTGCCCTCCGGCAGTGCTAACTACGTGAAGGCCGCCGACAGCCTGCGCTACGTGGCTGCCACCTCGCAGGGCGGCACGGCCGACGGCTACACCTGCTGGCAGTTTCCAACGACCGAGAGCGTACCGGCGGGCTATGCCTTCTACGGCCGCTGGCTCGGCGACCAGTGGGGAACAACCGCTCAGTTAACATCATTTAAAGCGCAGTTCGACCTGTTACTGAGTTCATCCACGCCCACGGCACACAAGTTATGGCGGTGGTTTGCGCACGGCGTAGTGCTGCCCAACATCGCCACCTGGACGGATTATGTGGCCAGTACCGCCAACGACCGGGTGTGGGTGGTGGGGCTGCACGAATACGCCGAGTACCACGAAGTAAAAAAAGCCGTGATTAAGAAAGAAATCCTGACGGGCAACATGCTGACCATCACGCTCGACCTGACCCGCGTGTCGCCCGCTAACCGCTTCCGCGACATGTCACTGCTGATTAAATCAGGTGGGATAGCCATACAAAGCGTTACCGTTACCAACGCCGACCGGTACACCTACAACGCAGCTACCGGCTTAGTGAACGTGTTCAGGAAAAAGACCAGTGGTTTCGCCGGACCGTTTACGCACTAACGGGCAGGTGTAAACGGTTTGCCAGCTTTGCATCTGAGAACGGTAGCGGGCAAGAATGATTATATATCTACCCATCGGGCATTTCTTGCTATCGGGCATTTCCTGAAAATGCGCTCAACGGGCTACGGCTTTCAGTGGAAACACATTAACTTACCGGCCAATTTCAGACACAAATATGGGAAAACCAGCCGCCCGTGTGGGTGATATGCACGTTTGCCCGATGGTAACCCCCGGTGTTCCGCCTATTCCGCACGTGGGCGGACCGGTGTTGCCGCCGGGCAAGCCAACGGTATTGATTGGGGGAATGCCAGCCGCTACAGTAGGGAACATGTGTACCTGCGTAGGACCACCGGATGCGATTATTCAGGGGTCGATGTCCGTACTGATTGGGGGAATGCCGGCCGCCCGCATGGGCGATATGACCGCTCACGGCGGCCGGGTGGTTATCGGTTGTCCGACCGTGCTCATCGGTAAGTTTGGCATGAGCGATGCCGAAGCGGATGCGGCCTTTCTGAACCGGGCCAACAGCAACGGAGAAGATAAGGCAGCGGCAGCGGAGAAAGCCGCCTGGGATGCCGCAAAAAAGGAGCGCTACGACGCCCGCCTGGCTCTGATTGCCAGCGGACGACAGCGCGCGATGGCACTACGGGCAAAGCCGCAGTACGATCCGTGGTACGCTCACCGCGACCTCACACAGGCGGCTGAACTGAGCCAGGCTGCCGACCGGCTCACGCGCACCAACCGGGCCATTGAGCGGGCACGGCTGGCGAGCGACGTGTACAACATCTGGGATAAGAACGGCAACCGGATTCCCTTAGCTAAGGGCACTCCACCCGACGGCTGGACGATCAGCGAGTCTAATTTTGACAAGAAAACGGGTTTTGCTTATGCGGTCTACGAGTCCAAGTTTGAGAAGCCATCCAAGCCGGTGCTGGTTTTCCGGGGTACACAAACCAAACAGGACTGGACCAGCAACGGCAAACAGGCAGTGGGTGCAAAGGATGAGCAATATGAACAGTCGATGGATAAGGCTAAAGAAATGAAAGCACGATACGGGCCAGATGGTTTTGAAGTTGCCGGTCACTCGAAGGCTGGTGGGCAAACAGCCGCTGCCAGCATTGTGACCGGAGCTAAAGGCTATGGCATTAACTCAGCCGGGGTTCACCGAAATACGGTGGGAAGGCGGGGCCACACCACCGATGAAGCCACCAAAAGACGTTCAGATGGAACCCCTATGGTGGAGTCGTACAACTTTGCGTATGACCCCCTGAGCAATGTGCAGGACACGGGATCGCCGGTGCTGAAAGGTGCGCTAAGGGCCTTCCCGCCTACGCAACCCTTGGGTGAGTGGCTCACCGCAGCGGGAGTAGGCCCCTCGGCGGCCGGCGAACGCTATGTCTTACCCGCCGTTGATGAACATGGCAACCCCATTGGCTACTTCCCCCGACAAACGCTGCAACACCACGATCCCAAGATGCTGATTGACTCGATGGAGCATCAAAAACAAGTTGATACCCAGGCGTTGGCCGGACAGTAGCTTATGGAGGTGAAATATAACTTGTCGATTGCCGTAATCGTGTTTTTGGTGGTCTTACTCACTTATGCCTGTCGCAAAAAATCCATGCTTAATGCCGAAGATTATTTTGATGGCCCTGCCCGCGAGTTGGCTGTTGCCATTCAGCGCAACCACCTCGACAAAGCCCGCACGCTGGTGGGGCAGGTAGACCTCAACGGAGCTTACCGTCAGAGCATGACCTTTCTCTTCTGGGCAATTGCCAATGCCAACAAGCCCGGTCTGGCGTTTTTGCTCGAGGCAGGGGCTGACCCCAACAAGCCTGACCCCGACGGGGCTACTCCCGTGGCGTTTGTGGCCCGGGGGTCGGATCAGGACTACCTGAAGATTCTACTGGCTCACAAGGGGGACCCCAACAGTCGTAACGGGCAGTCACCCGCCACAATGGAAGCCATCTTCGGTGACCGGTGGGCGAATGTGGTTTACCTATTGGATCAGGGAGCCGATATCAACGCGGTGGACCAACGTGGTCAGAATTTGATTATGACCTGTGCGGGCCTGAACTCCTTTGATGAAGTGGCTTACCTGATGGACCGGGGAGCCGATGTTTCTCATAAAAATAGCTATGCAGATAATTTGGCTTGGCGCGTCCAAGATGCTAATCCCAACTTCGGCACTGAAAACTACAAGTGGCAGCAGATCGTCAGGAAGAAGCTCATCGACAAGGGCATCACTTTCCCCGTTCCTAACCCTTGGGAAGAGCGCCAGAAGCAACACGACAAGAATGAGTAAGTGGGCATCCACCCTGCTCTTGACCATCTGGTCTGTACTGGGATGCCATAAGCCTATGCTGAACGCCGAAGATTATTTTGATGGCCCCGCCCGCGAACTGGCCATCGCCATTGAACGTAACCACCTCGATAAGGCCCGCAGCTTGGTAGGTCAGGTTGACTTGAATGCCGCTTATCGCCAAAATATGACCTTTTTGTTCTGGGCCATCCTCAATGCCACCAAGCCCGGTTTGGCGTTTTTGCTCGAGGCTGGTGCTGACCCCAACAAGCCTGACCCCGACGGGGCTACTCCCGTGGCGTATGTGGCCCGAGCCTCTGATCAGGACTACCTGAAGATTCTGCTGGCTCACAAGGGGGACCCCAACAGTCGTAACGGGCAGTCACCCGCCACAATAGAAGCCATCTTCGGGGATCGGTGGGCGAACGTGGTTTACCTGCTCGATCAGGGGGCAGATATTAACGCGGTGGACCAACGTGGTCAGAATTTGATTATGACCTGCGCAGGGCTGAACTCCTTTGATGAAGTGGCTTACCTGATGGACCGGGGAGCGGATATCAGGCAAGTAAAAGGTAATGGTGCAACACTGGCTCTTATTGTTCAGGAAGCTAATCCCAACTTCGGCACCGAGAACTACAAGTGGCAGCAGATCGTCAAAAAGAAGCTCACCGACAAGGGCGTCACCTTTCCCGTACCCCGCCCCTGGGAAGAGCGCCAGAAGCAACAGGACAAGAATGAGTAAGTGGGCATCCACCCTGCTCTTGACCATTTGGTCCGTACTGGGATGCCATAAGCCTATGCTGAACGCCGAAGATTATTTTGATGGCCCCGCCCGCGAGTTGGCTGTTGCCATTCAGCGCAGTTAACCCGGAACCACTACTCACAACCACTCCCACGCGCTCTGGTAAGCATTATGGGTTTCGGCGTAGGTGACAAAGTCCGCATAAAACGGCAGACTCGACAACGTCGCACTGTCGCCGACAACGACTAATTTCTTGCGGGCGCGGGTCATGGCGACGTTCATCCGGCGGATGTCGGACAGAAAACCGATCTCCTGCCGGTCGTTGCTGCGGGTCATGGAAATATAGACGATGTCGCGCTCCTGCCCCTGAAAACTGTCGATGGTGTTCACCGTAATGCTGGCGCGGTAAGGCAGTAAGTCCGGCGTGTGCAGCAGTTGCTCGTTCAGCACGGCAAGCTGCTGTTTGTACGGCGAGATGATAGCGATACTCGGAAAGTGCTGCGGGGTGTAGATCGGACTCAATTCGGCCACTACCTGCGCCAGGTGTTTGATCAACAGAGCCGCTTCTTCGGGATTGGTCGAACTGGTGCCTTCCAGCTTTTCGTCGAATCCGCAGCCCGCCGTGTCGATAAACGACAGTGCCGTATCGCCCGGAAACAACGCGTGAGCCGCCACCGATTCATGCGCTTTCAGTTGCCCGCCGTAAAACACCCGCGACGAATAGCCCATGATGGTTTCGTGCATCCGGTATTGTTCGTCCAACAGCGTGACCGCTTCGGGGTGCAGGGCCACGCACTTTTCCAGCAACGTCGTACTCAGACCATTCCGGGCGGCTTCTGCTGATTTGATGGTGGGCGATAGCTGGCAATGGTCACCGGCCAGCACGAGTTTCTGCGCCTTCAGAATTGGTATCCAGCAGGCCGGTTCCAGGGCTTGTCCGGCCTCGTCGATGACGACAGTGTGGAAACGGAGATCGCGAATCATGTACTGGTTCGACCCGACTAAGGTGGCCGTGATTACCTGCGCTTTCGCCACCAGATCGTCAATGATGTACTGCTCCGAACTGGCGACATCTTTCATGATCCGGTGGGCTTCATCGAACAGGGCCTTTCGCTGGTCGCGCTCGGCTTTACCAAACTGACGCTTGTATTTGTGCGCCATGTTCTTGAACTCATTGGCCTGTTTTTTCAGCTTTTTGGCTTCTTTCATCAGGGAATGTTCGGCCATCTTATGGTCCAGCGTGAGGGCCGTCAACCGCTCCGATACGCGGGCCGGATTCCCCACCCGCAGCACGTTCAGGCCTTCTTCGTGCAGTTTCTCGCTCAGCAGATCGACCGCCGTATTGCTGGGTGCCACGACCAATATCTTCTGGTGATCCTGCTTAATCAACGCCTTTATGGCCTGCACCAGCGTCGTGGTTTTACCGGTACCGGGCGGGCCATGCACAACAGCTAGCCCATTGGCGGCCAGTATGTTTCCCACGGCCCGAAGCTGACTCTCGTTTAGCCTGGGAATCGGCGGGGTAAAGTTTTCGGGCAGAAACGTTGGGGATGCCTGGCCGGTCAGGATGGTTACCAGCCGGTTTTGCGGGTTTTCGCTCAGGGCATTGGCCTGCTTGAGGGCTTCCTGCATCTCGTCGTAACTCTTGTCGTCGAAGAGCATCTCGACGCCCAATTTGCCGTCGCGTGACCAGTCGGGCAGTTCATCGGTCAGCAGCGTGATTTTGAGCCGGTTGCCGTTCTGATAAGAAATAGTGCCCTCGACCCGGTCCGTTTTGGGATCGTGGTTGCTGAAAAACAGGGCTGGCATTCCCGACCGCAACTGATGCGAAATGTCCTGATGCGTCGTCCGCTCGACTTCGACGGTCAGGTAATCGCCCCGGCTCATTTCGGAACCCCGGATGGCAATGGGATACCAGGTGAGGCCATTGGCCCGGCGTTCGGTGATGGAGGTAGTTTCGGTGAGTTTGCGGTACTGGCTGCGGTCTTCGTCCCGTTCGATCTTCAGCAGATTGAGCAGGTTTTTAAAATAATCCATTCACAAAGGTAATCCGAAGGAAGGTTTTGTGGCTGATGGTCATGGAGACTATCAACTGACTATTCCTTAACCATGTACCCCTGTTTCTTCAGTTCGGCCGCAGTGAGGTTAAGTACATTGATATCCAGTTTGATCGGGGTCAGCGGGGTATTGGTCGAGTCCGTTTTGACGGCCACAATCGCGTCAATTACGTCCATGCCCTTAAAGACCTGACCAAACACGGTGTAATTATCATCCAAACGCGCCAGCCCTTTTTTGTTCTGCACGATGTAGAACTGGCAACCCGCCGACAGCTTGCCAGGGTTATTGTCGCGACCGGCTCCTACCGCGCCGTATACGTGCCGGATGGCCGGGCTAAATTCGGGTTTGAGCAGGTACGGCGAATCGGCAAAACCGGCGGGCGTATCGGGGCAACCACCCTGCGCCACGAAATTATTGATGACCCGGTTAAACGTCAGCGTATCCCAGTAGCCTTCATTGGCGAGTTTCATAAAACTGGCTTTGTGGTTGGGCGTTTCATCGTACAGCCAGAAAAGCACCTCGCCCTTACTGGTATTAATCTGCCCAACAGGGTACGTTTTTACAGGCTTCGGAGCGGCCGACAGCGACAACACAACGGCCAGCAGCAGGAGAAATTTAGGCATGAGCAAATGGGTTTACGTCGGACTTGTTCAGGAGTTACGGATACAGCAAGTACTTCTTTCGCATGATTTTATACTGCCCAAGTGCGGGTTCCCAGCTTTGGCGGATGGCGGTTTCGGGCACCCCGGCAATGAGCTGCTGCCGGAGTTGATCGGAGCCGTACAGCTTATCGATAAAGTGCGAGGCCAGGACAAACATCGCCTTGTCGGTCGATTTCCGGTAAAAGTCGAGCAGGTAGTTCAGGGTAAATTCCTGTTTACGGGCATCTACTTTCGTCAGGTCGAAGCCGTAGCAGAGTTTGCCCTTCTGCGGTGGACTCAGGGCACCGGGCCTGTCGACGGGGGTGAACGTGAACGGCCCGGTGGTGTAGTCCGGCGAGCCAATCACCTGAAACTGCCTATCCGTTCCCCGCCCAACGCTCACGACGGTGCCCTCGAACAGACACAGCGACGGATACAGTAGCACCGCCTGCCGGTTGGGCAGATTCGGCGAGGGGGCAATGGGCAGGTCGTAAGGCGTCTGGTGGGTGTAATTTTTGACCGGAATTACGGTCAGCGGACACACCAATCCCGGCGTACCGGTGGATGATTTGAGCCAGTTTTCGCCGTTGATCATCCGGGCCAGTTCGCCGATGGTCAGGCCATGGACGATGGGAATCGGGTGCATGCCCACGAACGATTTAAACGCCGGATCAAGCACGGGGCCATCCACGTAATGCCCGTTGGGATTGGGCCGGTCCAGCAGCACGAGCGGCTTTTTGGCGTCGGCGCAGGCTTCCATCACGTAGTGCAGGGTGCTGATGTAGGTATAAAACCGCGCACCCACGTCCTGAATATCGAACACGATTACATCGAGCGAGTCGAGTTGCGCGGGTGTTGGTTTCAGGTTTTTGCCGTACAGGGAGATGATGTTCACGCCGGTTTTTGGGTCGCGGCTGTTGGTGAGTTTTTCGCCCGCGCTGGCCTGCCCCCGGAAACCGTGTTCGGGCGCAAAAATGGTTTTCACGGTGATACCCAACGCCAGCAGGCTATCGACCACGTGCGTCTTTTGCCGACCTATTACCGACGTCTGATTCACGACCATGCCCACCCGTTTGCCCAGCAGCGACGACACGTACAGGTTGGTTTGCTCGGCCCCGGTCTGGAGCGTGGCCGACAGGTTGCGCTGCGCAAAACCGGTTGCTTCGGCAAGGAGCATCCCGACGAGGGCTAAACTAAAAACGAGGAGTGGGCGGAGTGGTGTCATGCGTGTGAGGGAGTACCGCTGTAAAACTGTTATTTTTACGGCGTAGTACCAAGTCTCTATGAACGTTCCTGTTTTTCTGGCCCGGCGAATTCGTCACGCGCCCATCGCCAGTTTTTCCAATACCGTCACCAAAATAGGCATCGGCAGTATCGCCGTCGGGCTGGCCGTGATGATTGTGGCCTTTGCCGTGCTGTTTGGCTTTAAGAATACCATCCAGCAAAAGATTTTCCTGTTTGGTGCCCACGTGCAGGTATCGAAGTTCACGCTCAATTTTTCGTACGAAGGCCCGCCCCTGCCGTTGCATTCCGACCTGTACGACCACGCGAATCAGATCAACGGGTTGCAGCATATTCAGGCCGTGGCCACCAAAGCGGGTATTCTGCAAACGGCCACCGAACTGAACGGCGCGGTGCTGAAAGGCGTGGGGAAAGACTACGACTGGCAACTGCTGCGCGAATCGTTGGTGGCCGGAAAAGTACCCGACATCACGACTGACAGCGCCTATTCCAAACAGATTTTGATCAGCCGACGCATCGCCGATCAGTTAAAATTAGCCGTCAATCAGTCGGTGGTAATGTATTTTATCAACAGCGGCAGTCAGCAGGCGGGTCGGCTGGCTCCGCGTCCACGCAAACTGACCGTATCGGGCATTTACGAAACGGGGCTGGAAGAGTTCGACAATACGGTGGTGCTGGGCGATATCCGGCTCATTCAGCGGCTCAACAACTGGGGACCGGACTCGGTGGGCAGCTACGAGATTTTCGTTAAAGACTTTACCTACTTAGACCAGACGTACCGCAACATCTTCGACCGGATAACGCCCGACATGCGGCTCGCCAAAGTGACCGAACAGTACCGCCCGCTCTTCGACTGGATGGTCTTGCTGGACCGCAATACGCTCGTGTTTCTGGTCTTGATTCTGTTCGTGGCCAGTTTCAACATGGTGTCGGTGCTGCTGGTACTGATGATGGAACGGACACCGATGATTGGTTTGCTCAAAGCCCTCGGCAGCCCCAACGGGATGCTGCGGCAGTTGTTTTTGTACGTCGGCCTGAACATGGTGGGTTGGGGGCTGCTGATCGGAAACGGGATCGGACTGGGCCTTTGCTGGTTGCAGTATCAGTTCAAGCTCATCCCCCTCGACGCCAAAAACTACTACATGAACTACGTACCCATCAGTTGGGACTGGTCGGTGATTTTGTGGCTTAACCTCGCCACGGTAGCTCTGATTGCGGCCGTATTGTGGTTACCGACCTTGGTTATCAACCGGATTCAGCCGGTGCAGGCCTTAGTATTCAAGAAGTAACTCGGACGGGTAGTTTCACCAAACCTCATCCTACATCCGGTGGTTGCATAACAAACCATTAGAATACCCCCGTCCCCTGAAGGGGAGTAGACTTTAGTTACCGGTAACTAAGGTCTTCACCCCTTTAGGGGACGGGGGTTAAATCTTGCTTATGCCCGCACTCCTCCCCATCGTTACGCCCGAACAGGCGGTTTCCGTGATTCAGTCCGGCAACCGGGTATTTGTCCACAGCGTGGCCCAAACGCCCCACCGGCTGATTACGACCCTGATGGACCGCGCCGATCAGTTGACCGACGTTGAACTGTGTCACATCCACACCGAAGGGCCGCTGCCGTATCTGGACCCGACCTACACCGGCATTTTCAAACCCAATGCGTTCTTTATCGGGGCCAACATGCGAAAACAGCTCAATCAGGGTATCGGCGACTACGTGCCGGTGTTTCTGAGCGAAGTGCCGCTGTTGTTCAGCCGCCGGATTCTGCCGGTCGACGTGGCCCTGATTCAGGTGTCGCCCCCCGATCCGCACGGCTACTGTTCGTTGGGGCCGTCGGTCGATGTGTCGCTGTCGGCCATTCACGCGGCCAAATACGTGATCGCGCAGGTGAACCCCAACGTGCCCCGTACCCACGGCGACGGCATGATTCCAGTCAGCCTGATTCACGCGGCCATCGAGGTAAACGACCCGATTTATGAAGTACTGCCGGGTGAGATCAGCGCGACAGACCGGAAAATCGGGCAGTACATCGCCAGTTTGGTCGACGACGGGGCTACCCTGCAACTCGGCATCGGCGGTATCCCGAACGCGACGCTGGCCGAGTTGACAAATCACAAAGGACTCGGCATTCATACCGAAATGTTCTCCGACGGCGTAATCGACCTGGTGGAGCGGGGCGTCATCACCGGCGAATACAAGCGGGTGTTGCCTTACAAGGTGGTGTCGAGTTTTGTGATGGGCAGTCAGCGGGTGTACGATTTCATCAACGATAACCCGGCCGTAACCATGAAAGAAGCGTCGTTCACCAATGATACGTCCATCATCCGGCGGAACCCGAAAGTAACGGCCATCAACTCCTGCATCGAAGTCGATCTGACGGGGCAGGTCTGCGCGGACACGATCGGTACGTTTCAGTATTCGGGCGTGGGCGGGCAGATGGATTTCGTGCGGGGAGCGTCACTGTCGGAAGGTGGTAAACCCATCATCGCCATGCCCTCCATTACGAGCCGGGGAGACAGCAAAATTGTGTCGTTTCTAAAAGAAGGCGCGGGCGTAACCACCACGCGGGCGCACGTGCATTACATCGTTACCGAATTTGGCATCGCTAACCTGTACGGGCAGAACCTGCGGCAGCGGGCCAAATTACTCATCAACATCGCCCACCCTGACCACCGCGAAGCCCTGGAGCGGCAGGCCTTCGAGCGGTTTAAGAGTTTATGAAGCGTGGAATAACAGTTGGAGACCAGCCGGGCTATGTGTATCTTTCCCCGACCTAATAGCCTTAACAGCCAAAAATGGCGTCTTTCTCAGCGTTTTTTCAGGTTGGCAACAAGGAATACATCGTTCTGTATTCCAACCTTAATATTCATCAGTTCGTCGATGAGTTGGTCCGTCCCGCATCACCTACGTTTGGGGGAGCAACGACCATCGAGATCGATGTGAGTACCGACCCCACCATCCCGGAGTGGATGTTTAACCCGGCCGCTTTCAAAAACGCCCAACTCCTCCTGCGCAACCTCACGGGCGGGGTCGAGAAGGTTATCAAGTACTACAACGCCTATTGTGTTGGCCTGACCCAAAGCTTCGACGGCACCGCCAACGCGGCCAACTTCCGCTGGCGGTTCCGGCTCGCCCCCCAGGCCATCGCCGTGGGCGGCTTGTTCCACGATAATAACTGGCCCGCCCCCGAACCCATTGTGGATTGGGATTGGTCCCAGATGGATGCCGCCTGCCACCCCGAACGCGCCGTCAGCAAAGAGCCGGGTCTGTTCAGCGACATCGCTCACGGAGTACTCGATGTAGTGGGCATGATCCCGGTGGTGGGCGAGTTGGCCGACGGCGCCAACGCCCTGTTTTACTTAGCCGAGGGCAACAAGACCGATGCCGCCCTGAGTGCTGCGGCCATGATTCCCATTGCCGGCTGGGCAGCTACAGGTGCCAAGGTGGTCAGGAAGGGGATGAAAATTGCCGGGAAAGCGCAGGCGTTAAAGAAGGTTACCAGCAAGGTCAACCGGGCAGCAACGGCACTCAAAGCGGCTACCAAACGAGCCGAGAAGGTAGTTTCATACAACACGCCCTTTAAACCACTTAATGTAAAGCAAAAGAGTAGCCTTTCCAGAAAATTAAATGAAAGAACGATTACAAAAGATGAATACAAAAAGCTGGAATGGGATAGAAGATTTAATAACAGAAGATCAAGAGGTGTTAGCCGATATTGGGCAGAAGAACGTAAAGCTCTTAGGAGAGGAGAACCAGGAACTCGCAATTGGTCAAAAGAACAGAGAAGTGACATTTTAAAAGGTAAGACACCTAAACATAACGGTGAACCAGTTGAGGGCCACCACAAGTATAATGCATTGGATCATCCTCAACTTGCAGATGACCCACGTAATATATATCCCGCCACTAAAATTGAACACCTAAAAAGGTGGCACGGTGGTGATTTTAAAAACGACACGCGCGGTGTACCTTTGGACAAGAATTTCCCTGAAGAGTTCTAATAAAACAAAGTCATGTCAAAAGCATCAATAATAATAACTGATGATAAGCCTTCTATGAAGGTGTTACTTGATTTGAAGAAGATAACAGGTGTTTCATTAGTTAGCTTGGAGAAGTGCTGGTCTGCTCACAAGCCTATTGTAGATTATGCAATGTTTTATAATGATCATGATGAGGTATCTAAAAAACTTAGAGAGGTAATCTCCCTTCTAAAGGAAGAAAATATTAAGTTCTCTATTTACGAATTAGATGAAGATATGGAGTACGTTCAGAACAGTGAAACTGAGCTTGACAAGATAGATGAGGAAACATTAATAAATATCTTGGACTCCCACAGCAACAGGTATTGAGATAGATTGAACGTATATTGTTCAGTTAGTCAAAATCCGTTTCCCTAATGGCCCGCACCTCCAGTCGGGCCATTATTGTTTATATCCCCCTTTGTTGCCTACTTAATCAGCAACACCGTTACCGATCCCACCATCCCGGAGTGGATGTTTAACCCGGCCGCTTTCAAAAACGCCCAACTCCTCCTGCGCAACCTCACGGGCGGGGTCGAGAAGGTTATCAAGTACTACAACGCGTACTGCGTTGGCCTCACCCAAAGTTTCGACGGCACCGCCAACGCGGCCAACTTCCGCTGGCGGTTTGTCATTTCGCCCCAGGCCATTGCCGTGGGCGGCTTGTTTCACGATAATAACTGGCCCGCCCCCGAACCCATTGTGGATTGGGATTGGTCGGAAATGGATGCCGCCTGCCACCCCGAACGCGCCGTCAGCAAAGAGCCGGGTCTGTTCAGCGACATCGCCCACGGGGTGCTCGATGTGGTGGGCATGATCCCGGTGGTGGGTGAGTTGGCCGACAGCGCCAACGCCCTGTTTTACTTAGCCGGGGGCAACAAGACCGATGCCGCCCTGAGTGCTGCGGCCATGATTCCCATTGCCGGCTGGGCAGCTACGGGTGCTAAAGTGGTGCGCAAGGGTGTCAAGATTGCGGGGAAAGCCAGAGAACTAAAGCAGCTTAAAAAAGTGTGGAAGTCAGGAGCCGACCTGATGGAGAAGGGTGGTGCCTGGGCAGGCAAATTGCAGCGGGGTAGTACAGGTTTTCTGGGCAGTCCTCGTCTGAGCCGCAGTCAACTCCAACAGTTCAAGCAACAGGCCAAGAAGTTAGGGGCTGAACTGGAAGTGGTCAAAGATAAGAGACTCATTAAAGAGATGGACGATGCAGGTGCCCAAGCTGGTTTTAAAGCCGCTATCAACAAGCTGTTTGTCCGTAAGGGTGCCACTTATTATGAAACAGCTCACGAAATGACTCACGCCAAACATTGTGCTGAGTTAGGAAAAGAAGCTTACGGTAGGTTAAATAAGCTAAACAAGGAAGCGCATGTGTACGAAAATCTTATGAAGGAAGCTCATAAATTGACCAGCGCTGAAATAGACCATGCGGTAGGGTATATAAATAAAGTGAGAAAAGATTTTGGTTTAAACCCGTTAACTCGTTAGACATGCCACACCTTAACGAACAGACGATATTACAAATCGCCGAAAAAGCAATCGCTGATCGGAAATTAACGTACGACCATGAGGAGGGCCTAAAAGCGCGTTATGATGGTCCAGAAAAACTGCGAGAAGGACAAGTTATACCAATATGGACAGTTTCGTATATAACAGCGAAAAACCCGTTTTTTGACCAGAACACGCATTATATATTGATTAATGATAACAATGCTGAGGTACTCTATATTGTTACACCCACTACTTATATTGAATAACTGCATCAGCCAATACTAAATAATACTGGCTCGGTTGAGGATATCGGGCCAGTATGGTGCGCCCCATATTTAGGACCACTTGTTAAGTTGGATAACGGGCTAAATTTAGACCCGTATGAAAGGCAAGACCAAGCGCAAGTTTACCGCCGACTTCAAGCTCAAAGTCGTTCTCGAAGTTCTTAAAGAGAAGGAT
>JBBQLG010000049.1:0-37880 GCA_038327655.1 Cytophagales bacterium | reverse complement strand
GGAATCGTTTCTGGTCAAGCCCGGTAGCTGAGCGCCAATGACGATCTGTTCGTAAGTTAGCCGTTGAGAAATTCATGTCGTAAAATTAATTCATTTGAACAGCTACAACAAACTGACTATCACCCCTGCAACAACTCTACTATTTGCTTACTGTATCCTGAAGTGACAGTTACCTTGCCTGTTCACCAAGCGATTGGAACGCGATAGGGATCACGTTTTTACGAATAGCCGGTCCAAGCAGCGTTCCAGTTCAGAAATCGACACGTACATATCATCGTTCAGGCCTTTAGCCCAATCTCCTGACGGGATTGGGCCGTGATAGTAGGCCGAATAGCTTAAGTCCAACAGGTGAGCCAGATACCGGAAAAAGCCAGGGATGTAGGTTGGGGAAAATAATTCAAACAGGTGCGTACCCGGTTCGCACCAGAGTATATTGGTGAAGGAAGCCCCATGTGGGCCTATGATGAAGGAAGCCTGTTGGTAGATTGCAACCTGATCAGCAACAGATCGGGGCGTATCGTCAATGATCTGAAAGTCATAATTCTTTAGCAGCATAATCAGTTCACGCTCGTTGACGATACGTCGTCGACCCGAACGGCTGATATAAATTCGGTTTCGTTTAGGCGGGGCAGGGGGCATTTTAGTAAGGATGTGATGCCTGAGTGTCCGTACATCGGCTGCATTAGGATAAAACCAGTGGCCAATATTCCCTAAAATACATTCCTCGAAAGTGACATTTGCTCTACGGCTGTCTAAAACCCGTTCGGGCTGTATGCCAAGCAGCGCCAGATACTCCCGTTCGTAGGTCGTGTCAAACAGGGGATAGCTGACCAATGCATTGGTGAAGTCCGATGCCGACATCGTATCCTTCATTCGGCACAATTTGCCCGCCACCAGTATGACAAAGTCATAATACCCTCCCCACATGAAACCATCCAGATAATGGCTCCAGGGTGCAATCAGTATTTTGGTATGAATAGTCTCCCGTTTTTGCCGGTGGAGCGTGTTTCGGTAAAAGTCATCGGTGTTAGCATCAAGGCAAAGTATTTTATCGGCGGTCATAATGCCACCGTACGGTAGTTGTTTGGCTTTCGCTTCATTTACAGTGTATCGCCAGACAAACACAGGTTCAATCAAGGCTTGAGTAGCCGGGAAGACGGGGTTACGGATATCTTGTGGATTCACTACTTCAGGTAGCAGCAGAGCTTTTTGCGGATGGTTACTAACCCGATATATTCGTAGAAAAATTACCGTTTTGATCTTGTCTAAAAACTTGACCCCCATGACCTTATACCATCCGC
Source organism: Cytophagales bacterium (assembly GCA_038327655.1). Classification (GTDB taxonomy): domain Bacteria; phylum Bacteroidota; class Bacteroidia; order Cytophagales; family Spirosomataceae; genus JBBQLG01. Next base: position 36,579 of record JBBQLG010000049.1, on the reverse strand, counting down.
TTAATAAAACAGCAAGTCCTCGGCGAGCCATATTCGCTGGTTTTTTCAACAAATACTTTATCCAGGATTTAATCGGTTTAGCTCGCTTAGAAAGAGTTAAAGGTCTGGTCATACGCAGAAGATAAGTGTGGACACAGGTGGGGTTATAGGGTACGTTGGCATCTGGTTACGTCTATCCGTTCACCCAATCGGTTCGGACGTTTCCCTCACGCGCTCTGGTTGAAAATCCACTTGTTTTCTGTTCCTGAAATACGTCTGCAACGCCTGTTTACCGAACTGATGAAACACCACGGGTGTCACGATGATATCGAGCAGCGTACTGGAAACCAAACCGCCCAGAATTACCGTGGCCACCGGATAGAGAATCTCCTTGCCCGCTGCCTGCGCATCGAGCGTCAGCGGAATCAGGGCAAGCGCGGCCACCAGGGCCGTCATCAGCACCGGTACGAGCCGTTCCAGCGATCCCCGGATAATCATGTGCTCCGAGAAGGTTTCGCCCTCCTGCTCGATAAGGTGGATGTAATGCGAAATCATCATGATGCCGTTGCGGGAGGCAATGCCCGTCAGCGTGATAAAACCCACCAGCGTGGCCACCGAAAACGTGCCGCCCGTCAGCAACACCGCCACCACGCTGCCAATCAGGGCGAGTGGTACGTTAAGCATGATTTGCCAGACGATTCGGGCGGATTTAAAGTGACTGTAGAGGACTAGGAAGATGCCCAGAATGGAAAAAATGCTTAGTATCCCAATCAGGTTCGTGGCTTCCTTTTGACTCTCGAACTGACCGCCGTACTGCACAAAATAACCCGTCGGCAACTTCACATCCTGGCTAACGGCGGCTTGCAGTTCTTTCACGGTACTACCCAGATCACGGCCCTGCACATTGCAGGAGATCACGATTCGGCGCAGGGTATTTTCGTGCGAAATAGAGTTGATCGAACTGGTATAGCCGATGTCGGCCACCTGCGCCAGTGGAATGGCGTTGCCCTGCGCGTCGCTGATCTGGGCCGACTTGATTTTATTGAGGTCGATGCGTTCGTCGTTCTGCACCCGCAAGAGAATATCGAACGTTTTGGCCCCGTCCAGCACCTGCCCGGTTACTTTGCCATTATAAAACACCTCCAGACTCTGGGCTACCTTGCCCGCTTGAATGCCGTAGCGTTGCAGGGCGTCGCGCCGGAGCTTGACCATCAATTGCGGTACCATTACCTGCTTCTCGATCTGCACGTCGACCACGCCCGGCACCGCCGAAATGGTTTGCCGGATCTTATCAGCGTTGGTGCGCAAATCGTTCAGATCGTTACCAAACAGCTTGATGGCTACTTGTGCCCGCACGCCCGACAGCAAATGGTCAAGCCGGTGCGAAATAGGCTGACCAATATTGACCGTTACGCCCTTCAGTTCATCCATTTTCTGCCGGATGTCGGCCAGCACAGTCGCCCGGCTCCGGGCAGAGGGTTTGATGTCTACTTCGATTTCTGAGTTAGCCGGTGGTTCGGCGTGTTCGTCTAATTCGGCCCGGCCCGTTCGGCGACTCACGTACTGTACTTCTGGTACCTGGAGCAGGAGTTTCTCACCAATCACCCCAATCTGATTGGATTCATCAAGCGACGTACCGGCAGGAGTGGAAAAGTTAATCGTAAAAGAACCTTCATTGAACGGCGGCAAAAACTCCGTGCCGAAAAATGGTACCAGCCCTACCGAAACCAGAATTAACGCAATGGCGGAGCCTATGATAAGCCGGGGGCGTTTCAGGCCCCAGTGCAACAGGCGGGTATCGCGTTTTTTGAGCCAGCGCACCAGGCCGCTGTCGTGTTCGTCGGCTTCCTGAAACGGACTGTTCTGTGCGTCGCCGGGCGGGATTTGATTTCGTTTTTTCCAGAATTGCCACGGTGCCGCGCTCGGCTTGATTGGCTTACTCGGTTTAGCCAGCAGGTAGCTGCATAGGGCGGGCGTTACCGTCAGCGATACGACCAGCGAGGCCACAATCGAGGTGATATAGGCGATGCCGAGGGGCGCGAAAATACGGCCTTCGATGCCCTGCATGTAAAACAGCGGGATGAATACCAGCACCACAATAATGGTTGCATACACAATCGAGTTTCGCACTTCAGCACTGGCATGGTAAATGACTTCAAGGGTCGGTTTTGGCTTGGGTAGGTCTTGGTTTTCGCGCAATCGCCGGAACACGTTTTCTACATCGACGATGGCATCGTCTACCAGTTCACCAATGGCGATGGCCAGCCCACCGAGGGTCAGGGTATTGATCGAAATATCGAACGCTTTAAAGATAATTGCCGAGATGACCAGCGATAACGGTATGGCGGTCAGCGTGATAACCGTTGTGCGGAAATTGAGAAGGAACAGGAACAGGATAATCACGACTAAGATAAACCCATCGCGCAGGGCATCCTCGACGTTGCGCAGGGAGGTCTCGATAAAATGCCGCTGCTGGAACAGATTCGGGTTAATCTTGACGTCTTTGGGTAAGGTCTTTTGAAGTTCAGACAGCGCGGCTTCCACTTTTTTGGTCAGCTCGACCGTACTCGCACCGGGTTGTTTTTCGACGGTTAGGATCACGGCGGGTTTGCCGTTCACGCTGGCATCCCCCCGCTTGATGGCTCCGCCGAATTTCACTTCGGCAATCGCCGAGAGCAGTACGGGCAGGCCGTTGCGGTTGGCGACTACCGTTCCCGACAGGTCAGCCAATGTCTGCACCCGCCCAACATTGCGAATAAGTACTTCGGAGCCGTTACGGTCGAAAAAGCCGCCCGTCGTGTTCCGGTTGGTCGCCTGGAGTGCTTGGTCCACGTCGTCAATCGTCAGGCCGTATTGCCGGAGTTTGGCGGTGCTGATGAGCACCTGATACTGCCGCCGTTCGCCCCCGATGGGAATCACCTGCGAAACGCCCCCGATACTCATCAGTCGCCGACGGATGGTGAAGTCGGCCAGCGTACGCAGGTCGGCCGGACTGGTCGTATCCGATGTCAACCCTACCAGCATGATCTGCCCCATAACGGAACTGATGGGTCCCATCACCGGCGTAATCCCACCCGGTAGTTGCACCGTTTGCAGTTTCTCCGCCGTAAGCTGCCGGGCGCGGTAGATGTCGGTGTTCCAGCCAAATTCCACGAATACCAGACCTAAACCCGGCGAGGCTACCGACCGCACGGTTTCCACCCCGGGTGCCCCGTTGAGGGCCGTTTCTACGGGCAGCACGACCTGCGTTTCCAGTTCTTCGGGAGCCAGTCCGTTGGCTTCCAAGAAAATCGTGACGCGGGGCCGGTTCAGGTCGGGCAGCACATCGACGGGCAGATGAATCGCGGTATAGACGCCATATACCAGCACCAGAGCCGCCACTGCGACGACGAACAGGCGGTTCTGAAGCGAAAACTGAATAAGCCGGTTGAGCATGGAGCTAAAGGCAAAACGTCGCCACCGCACTGGGATCGCTTGTTGATCGGTACGGTGCAGTGGCGTCTATAAATTACTTGACCATCATCACAAAATCACTGGTATTGACTTTACCCCCGGCGTTGAACTGTACCCAGCCCCGGTACACCCCTGCTTTCTCGAAGGTTGTATGCAGGTCGAAGGCCCCGTTCTCAACTTCGGGGTGGACGTGTAGGTACTGCTTGTCGTCGACACCGATCACGACCATATGGGCTTTGGCACCGAGGTAATTATCGAGCGTTGCCGCGTCGACTTTCTGGCCGTTTTTCGTTAATACACCTTGGATGTGGGCCAACTTACCGACTTCCAGTTTGCCACCTTCCGGCACCAGCGTCAGCGTGTAGTCGCCGGTGGTCGACGCCATTTTCGGGCTGGTATAGGTCACGGACGTGTAGGGCTTACCGGATACCTTCAGGTCGATTTTCTCAACCTGGTTATTGGCTCCGGTCGGGGAATAATCGGCAAACAGCAGGTAATCGCCCCCTTTATCGAAGCGCGTTTCGTTCATATTGGCCGTTTTGGTGTAGGCTTTTCCCGTGGGTAAAACGGCAATATCGTAGCTGCCCGATGCCTGATAGTCGGGGTGGATATGGTCGAAGTACGACAGGTCGCTGGAGACCACGATCAGGTGCATTTTTTTGTCGTGATGCACGTCCAATGGTACCAACTCGCCCTCTTTGCCTTTAATGGTTGGCTTGAAAGACAATACGGACGCTTTCCCCGCTTCGACCGTGCCCGGATTGGCTTTGAATACCATGGCGTAGGTGTTGCCATTGCTTTTGCCGACGTTGTCGTTGTGTTCGAGTTTCATACCGCACTTGGGGCAGATGTCTCCTTCTTTTCCTGTTACTTCGGGGTGCATCGGGCAGGCGTAGATATGCTCACCGCTGTGGGCCATTGCCGCGTGTTCGGTACCCGCTGCGGTAGCTGCATTGGCGACCGGCATTTGCTGATTGACTTCGGTAACTGCTTTGTCGGCCTTATTGCCCGACTGACATCCACTAACATATAAACTCATCGACCCGAAAAGGGTCGCGACAAGGACTGAATTCGGAATTGATTTCATTGGATGAATTGATGGGTTTCCCCGGTTTGGTTGATTCACATTTATTGATTCAGGTAGATCATTTTCACGGGATAGGTCGCACTGACCACCACGCGCTCATCGGCTTCTACGCCACTGGTAATCTGCGTAAACCGCCCGTCGTCGGCACCCGTATTGACATAGACCATACTAAACACTTCGGGGGCGTCTTTGATGAATACCACCGGCTTGCCATTGACCTCGCTCAGCGCACTGTTAGGCACTACCAGGCCATGCGTGGTTCTGGCCGACTGCACCCGTACATTGACGAATTCGCCAATTTTGAAGATACCACCGGTATTATCCATGGCAAAGAGTAGCCGTTGCGACTGATTGGATGAGTTGATGGTCTGCGCCTGGGACAGCAATTGGGCCGTAGCCATCTTTCCCGCGTCGTTTGCCCCTTCGACCCGGAAGGATTTAGCCGAGCGTACCACGGCCAGATCCTGTTCAAATACCTGGGCCTCGATATAAACCGTGTTCAGATTGGTGATGGAAAAAATGGTTTCACCTACGTTGACCGTCGAGCCGATGGCCGCGCTGAACGTTCCCACGACGCCGGCAATGGGCGCGCGTAGCGTGATGGTACGGGCGCTACCGCCCCCGCGCTGGGCGATGCTGGTAAAGACGCGCAGATTAGCCTGAGCCTTGTTGAAGCGGGCTTGCGCTTCGGTCACATCACGCTTGGCGGCAATATCGGCGATGGTCTGAATCCGGTCGTATTCCTGTTTGGCTGCCTGAAACTCAGCCACCAGATTGTTACGCTCGGCCTGGAGGTTAATCTGGGTAGCGGCATCGATTGTCTGCTCCACCACGGCCAGCGTCTGCCCCCGGCTGACGGTCTGGCCCACCCGCACCCGCAGGGTCGTAATCCGGCCTACCTGGGGCGATTGCACCACCGCTTGGCCCGTCGAAGATGGCAGAATGGTACCGGCAATTTTAGTGGTCTGGTTCTGGTCGCCCGTTTCCAGCGGCACGGTCAGTACGCCGAAGATGAACTGGGTTTCTTTGGGAATGCCGAAAGTAGACGACACCGCCCCGCCTGACCCGCTGGTGGCCCCGTGATCGTCGCCCCCGTGCGCCGTGGCGGGTTGCCAGTTGGCGGTCGGCAGCAGACAACCCACAATAATCAGCCCGGCAATGACCCGTTTGTTGCGCACCTGCATCAGCGCGAACATCAGGATCATGCCCAGCAGCACCCCACCCCCCAGCAGCACATAGGTAGATTGGTACCAGTGGGCCGGAGCCACCGGGGGTTCAGCGTTGGCAACCGGGAGTTCTTTGCCTACCTCAATGCCCGGTAGTAACAGCAGATCAGGGCCAGGTTTGGCGTTCATATTGACCGTTAATGAATAGGCTTTCCGGGCTGGAAACGTCCCCGTTAGTTGATAGATACCGGGGCCAATGGGTTTTACGGCGAACGTTAGCTTCGCATCTTCGGGACTGCTCAGTTGCAGGGTCGCTCCGTTGACCGGCCGGTTGGTGGCAAACTCATTCAGGTATAGTTGCAGTGTACCGGCCTCCCCGGCTTCCAGGGGAGCGTAGTGCAGCACCAGTTCGTACTTCTCCGATACGGCCATACTGGTGAAGTAGGTCACGGCTTTCCCCGTGGGTGCTTTGGCCGCGCCGTGATCTTCTCCACCGTGGGCCGTGGCTGACTGATAACTCATGATGAGTACCAGGTACAGCGGGAGTGCCGTTAAAAACGCCTTTTTCATAGTCCGGTTAAGTAAGTGATGGTCAGAATGGACTGGTTGTAATTGCGGAGGGCATCCAGATAGCGTTGCCGGATGGCGTAGGCATCGTTGGTCGTGCGGAGGAAGCTGACAAAATCAGTTTGTCCGTTATCCACCAATCGACGGGCCGTATTGATTAAATCGTCGGCCTGCCGTAGCCCGGTCGTTTCATAATACGCCAGCGATTGCCGAAACTTGTCAAAGTCGCCCCGCGCCTGTTGCAGGTCAACCGCTAAGGTTTGTGCCTGCGAGGCTGTGCGCTGCTGGGCCAGTTGCAGTCCCGTCTGTGCGGCTGCCGTCCGGCTCCGATACTGCCCAAACCAAACCGGCAGTGTTAGGCCAAACCGAAACCGGAGCTGCGTCGTCGTTTCTTTTGGTCCCTGATTATAATACCCGACCAATACGCCCGGCAATGATCGGGCGCGTTCCACGCTGATTTGCTGCTGACTGATCACTTCCGTCTGTCGCAAAAAAGCCAGCGTTGGGTTCTGGCCCAGCGCCACAGAATCGGCAACCACCAGTGCGGCTGTGGTCTGATTGCGTTGCAGAGCAGTCACCTGAATCGGCTCTGTCCGGCCAAACAGGCGTTGCAACTGCCGGGTCAACGATTGCACATCCGTTTGGGCCTGCATCAGTTGATTCCTCACCTCCCCCGCCTGCGATTCGGTGAAGGTTTTGCTCAGGTAGTCGATCTGACCCGCTATGAGCTGCCGGTTCGCGATGGACTGGAGCTGCGCGTACACACTGTCCTGCCGCTGAAATTGCTGCCTGACGGCTTCGGCATATTGTAAGGCCAGATACAGATTCCGCACCCGGAACCGAATGTCATTTTCCGAGATGCGTTTTTCGACCTGAGCCAGGCCAACCTGCTGATTCTGTAGCTGATACTGACGTCTATAAACGGTCGGCAACTGGAACGACTGATTCACCCCGATGGTGTAAAAACCACCTGTCGGGCTGTCGGTAAACACATCGAGATTAGGAATGGTGTAGGCCCCCTTGAGCAACTGCTGATTTTGCCGGATGCTCAGATCCGACGCCCGGATGGCCGGACTGTTGGCCAGCACCAAAGCAACGGCATCCGTTTCGGACAGGGGTTGCTGCGCCCATGCACCGATGGTAGCCAGACAGTTTATCAACAGAAAAATCAATCGGTTCATTCGGTTATTCGTTAAGTAGCCCGCTATCGCCGGGGTATTTTCCGGATCAGGCCGGGATCGTTTTAGTGTTTGGGTACAGCCTGAGCGTTGGTGGCCATCAGGTCGAATGACGCGGATGCCGACTTATCCCCGAAGGCTACGGTAACGACCGCTTTGCGAAAGGATTTGGTCTTATCCGGCGTCGTGCTTAACTGTTGATTACTACCCGGCTTTAGGGTCACAGTTGTCACCTGGCCATCCTGCGTTTGCAACAGAGCCGTCGCTGTCGCCCCGCTGACGGGCATGGTTTTCTCGTTCTTGTCGAGCAGGTAAACGGTCATTGTACCCGCCTGTTGCATTAGTTCAAGGTGGTAGTTTCCCGATGACTTGACGATGCCGCCGTGCGGGGATGTATGCTTATGGTCGGCTCCCCCGTGCTGGGCAAAAACCGGCGATCCAATAAGGGCAACTAAAAGCGCGATGGTCTTCATTGATGTACTGGTCGTTAAGTTGACTATTTGTTAAATCCAGTCCAGCGGATTACGGTCCGACTGGCCCTGTGCCCGGTAGGCAGCCGGCGTAAGACCTGTTAGCTGTTTGAACTGATTGGTCAGGTAGGCTACGCTGCTGTAGCCGAGTTGCCGGGCAACGTCGCTGATCGGTACTTCATCGTAACTCAACAGCTCTTTAGCCCGTTCTACCCGCTGCATGATCCAGAATTTCTCAACAGTCAGGCTCTCCGTGGTCGAAAACAGATGGCTCAGGTGGGCATAGTCCAGCCCGACCTGTTCAGCTAAGTAGTCGGATAAAGTCGTTTTCAGCGTGGCAATGCGCCCGCTTTGAATCAGGTCGATAATGAGCGTCTTCACCTGGTTAATGACCCGCGTGTTTCGGTCAGTCAGCAACGCAAAGCCATGGCTTTCGAGGGCAGAACCGATGGTGGTTAAGTCAACAGAAGCATCCCCACGGGTGGCTCGGCCTATCGTGGCCCGGCCCAGTTCGATCTGTTCGACGACATACCCCAGCCGTTCCAGTTCATGCCGGACCACCCAGATGCAGCGGTCGCAGACCATGTTTTTAATAAAGAGTTCCTGTATAGCCATCGTTTGCTACTCTCCCTTGAAGCGGTTAGTGAGCCGTTATATTTCTTCCTTCACCGATCCACACTTGAGCATCTTATCGCCGTAGTAGGGATTTCGTACTTCTTTTTTGTCGCTTAACCACGATGCATTGACCATTGGGCAGTATTGCACATATGATTTCGCGGATTTAGTTGCTTTTGTTAGGGCAATCATGCTGGTCGAGAGGGCGGCAAACAAATCCCGCTGCATCACTACATTGGTTGCCTCGCTGATCGCTAATGCGTTGGTTTGGGCCGCAGTGAGGGCTTTTTTGTCCGCAGCCGTAAGTTTATCGACGGTGATATCGTTCAGGGCTGCTACCAGTACGGTTGCCTGAGTTTTGGCTTTGGCGGCATCGGTGGCAACGAGGGCATCTTTTACACCGTAGTAAGCCATCAAGGCAGGTGCAGTTTGAGCCGAAACGGCCAGCGAAAACAGGCAAAAGGTGAGGACGGTAACCGCGAGACAGATGAGTTTCATTGGGTTTTTCGATATTTCAGTTATTATAATCAATCAGGTTTGCCTTTCAGTAGCGTCTGGATAGCTACCCAGCTTTCCCGTTTATCTATTTTTAGACAGGTGGCTGTGCTGGTTCTGGAAGCAGTGCAGCGCACAGGCCGTGCCTTTGTAGCTGTCATGAACGTTACCGATTTTCTTACCTTTCGCGTCGAAGATGTCGCAGGTGTTATCGGCATTATCCCGGATGGTAAAGAGCAGTTCGCCGTCTGCATCGTAATAGGTTTTACCATCCTTGCCCATTCGGCCCATCTTTTTACCGGTTTTAACGTCCACAAGATTACCCTGTCCGTCTACAAAGGCCATCTTCTTACCGGTAGCATTGGTAATGATCTGATCCTTACTAACCAGCCCAATAGTTGTGCCTTTGCTATCTTTAATCTGGCCCGTGGCGTTAATCGTCATGGGCTGTTTGTAATTGGCGGATTGAGCCAATACGGGTAATACGGCCAGCCATAATAGGCAGCTCAACAGGGTTTTTTGGTTCGTTTTCATCGGATTGACAAATGGATACACTGATAAATAAGCAGGTGATGATGGTCATTCCTGAGTGGATGACTCAGAAAGAACACAGGTGCAGTTGCAAACGCGGGCTTCGTTTGCAAAATGGAACCTCAGTAAAAACAGAGGTTTTTGAGAGCTATGGAAAGCGTCAAACGCCCACTAACCAGACCGCAAAGGCGCATCCGTCAGCGAGAGCTACAAAACAGGATCGGCTCAGATAAGCCAGGTACAGAAGGAGATTAATCGGAAACGCCCAGTTTCAGGATCGGGGTCGTCGGCAATAGCAGGCACTAAAACAGAGGCTTCTGCTGGCAACAAAGCAGCCAGCAGAAGCCGAAACTGCGGATTAGGGATAAAATCAGCGGGTTGCGGAGCGGGTTGTGCGTGTTGATCGGCGATAAAACGACTTACATCGAGGTGTTGGTAAGACACCGTCGTTTTGCAGCAGGGCATTTTCTTAATGACCGGCCCATTCGTAAGCGGCACAGTCTCTTGCTCAGTCTCGCAGGGATTGACACAGCCCGATTGCATCAGCAGGGACGATTTAGTGTGCCCCCGCATTTGGCACCACTTTTCGACCATACCAAAACCCGTGCTGCTCAGCAGGACCAGTACGGCCAGCCAGCAGCAAATTAAACGGGTATGTAGTGGAGTCTTCAATGGATATGGTATTACGGATGCAAACTTACATGGATTCAACTGACTGATCTTTACAGAATTCGGCGGAGTCTTTACAAAATTTAACGAATAGGGATACATCCTGAGTAAACGGGATTAGCCTATTTAACTAACTGCTCTTCAGGTGTTACAACCGGCCTATCAACCAAACCAACAGACGAGTACGATTACTCAATTAACGCCCCCAATTTACTAATCGTGCATCGACGCCTGTCAGGCTTGTGCCATTACCTGTGATGGCTGCGTCGAAGCCTGCCTGAGCGAGCAAGACATAATGGTGATGGTTGCCTATATCCGGCTCGAGCGCGACTGCACGAATATTCTTTACGTGGCCGTCTCGTTTATGGCTTCTGACAGTCCTCATGCGACCGATGTTTATCAACTTTGCGATCACATCTGCGAAGTTTGCACGGTTGAATGTGAAAACAAGACCATGACCATTGCAAGGCCTTTGCCGGAGCTTGTCGCTGGCGCGCTGAAGAATGACGAAAATGGCTCAAGGAGCGCACAATATGGCTGTTTAATACAGTTTAATTCGCCAAAAACGACCAATACCAAAATAGTGGCCATTTTTGATGAATTAAACTTGTGTACTATTTCCCCGCCAGTTTTACGGTAGCTACCATCATGTGGCCATCCGCTTCCCAGGTGCACAAGGCAGTTTTTCCCATTATGGCGAGACTGGCTATCTGCTCTTTGCCGAGGGCAACCGGCGGTTCATCATCGTGCTTTACCCAAAGCGGTGCCGCCTTCATCCCAGGCGAGTATGGCACCGCTTTTCACTTCCGCCAGTGTTACGTTTCGACCGGTTGTAATGGATTTTTCTGCCTGACCGGGTACACAGGTGTACAAGGTGTTATCCCGTCGCCAGGCGGTCAGGAACTGGCCCCTTACCGAGAGCACCACAGCCCCACCATCCATCGGGCAGGCGTTCAGTTTCCAGGTACCCGTTCCTGATTTTCGGGGTGTTGTATATGTTGACCCACCGCAGATATAGAATGAGACGCGATGGTTTTCATGCTAACATTGGGTTCTCGCGAACGGGCATGCGAAATTCACGATTTCCTTTTCCTGTTCGGCACTTAAAAACTGGCATTAAACCGTTTGTAAATGGTTTTTGCAAACGGTTTAATGCCGGTTTCCACATCAGTTTAGAATCCGGTTTTTCCTCGTTCTCACTCGATAGTGGTTCCAAGATAAGCTGATCTAATCCCTTTTGTACTGTCGAGTGGGCCTGCCGTTATTACCATAAGAATCAGCTTTTCAGCTATAAATAAGCGTTTGGGCGTAGAAGGATTGATATTAAAACGGGACAACCGGTTTGCCAGTTGTCCCGTCAGGTATGAATAAAAAGAGCCGATAAAATCGCGTTCTTTACTTACTTGGTCGAGTACGTCACGTCGTCGGAATCCAGACCGGTCCGGGTCGTCGTTTTGCCCGTCGTGTCTTCTACATCCACTTCGGTGTTGCGAACGGTGTCGCGAATCACTTCTTCGCGCTCGTTCACTTGCTTGCCTACCGAGATTTCTTCTACCACACGGGCTTCTTTATTCACGACCGGTACTTCGGCGTGTTCGGTTAGGCTAATTTCCCCTTCCTTGAAGGCATTCAGGTCAGCGGCTGTTGCGACCCGATTAACGGGATTCCGCTGCAACGTGACGCGCTCCTCACGCAAACGAACACTTTCTTCGACCGGCTTGGAAACGATACGGCTCCGTACCCGTACACCGCCTGTTTCGACGGTCCGCTTGCCAACCTGTAGGTCTTCCTGAATCACCTTGATGGTTTGGTCGCCATCCACCGGGCTGGTGGCGGGCATTGCCGTCATCGCACCGGCAACCATACCCGTTCCGGTCGTAGCGGCCTTGTAGCCATATTCAGCAGCTTTCTCGTTGACATCGATGGCACCGGCTTCGTCCAGAATATCAGCCGCCCGTTCTGCTTCATCGTCGGTCATAGCATGAACCGTTACCAATGAATGACGGTCAGCTACGTCGGCATATGTATTTTTCTCGTCACTGTCATCACCAAAGAGTGAACTAAAGAAGCCACCGATACTGCTGCCAACATCTTTGGTGTCATCGACCAGTTCTTCGGTGCGGGTGCCGCTGGTATTGGTATGCCGGTCGGGAACCATCGTTCCGTCGGTCGTAGTGGTGTCCGAAAACGAACCGGTCTGAGCCGACAGGTCGATGGCACTGCGCGAAAATCCACCACTCACTAATTGTTCTACTGCCTTTTGTGCTTCGGAAGCGTTGTCGAAAACGCCGATTACTGTAAGTGCCATTGGTTGACTGGAGTTAGTTATACGTTGAAAATTGATTGGATTTATAACGAAGGCTTCTTACGAAGCCGGATGTTCATCGGTTAGTGAGTCCCGCTGTATAGCGACGGATTCCCGGCGCAGGTTGACCACCTGCACATCTTCGGTTTGGGTGAGCTGTCTGGTTACGTGAATTTCTTCGACCAGCAGCATCCGCTTGACGACGACGGCTACTTCCCGGAGTACCGGGTAAATCATGCTGTCGCCTTCCTGCCGGGGGGGGGGATCTGGTCGACGTACCGGTCGATGGGTACGCGCTCGACCACGAATGTTTCCTGGGTTAGTCGGGTCGTTACCGTTTCGGGCTGTTCTTCTACCGTTTTCACTAACCGAACCCTACCTGTTTCAATCACCCGTTTGGTGACCTTAAGGTGTTCTTCGATGACGGGGATTGTCAACTGTTCAGACTCTGTCCTGTTTAGCGCGGACAGGTTGGAGTCAATCGGCAAAGACGGATTATTCTCAGGATTCATAGAGGTCGGAGGTAATAGGCACAAATATTACTTGACGATCATTGCTGGTTAGAAGGACAAAAAGCCGAAGGGGGCATCGGCTTTTTGTCCATTCGTTTGGCATGAAGTTTACCAGTGACCGGGTGTAGTTGTGAGACTAGGTTACCGGACTTCCCGAACCGGGCGGTCTAATCGATTATAGTCGTCTTTGGAATCGGTACCCATCTTGGCACCATATCCAGAAGCGGCTACCCCGATCAGTAAACCGAAGAAACCAAATATGGCGGCTTTCGACGCAGCCCCAGCCGCAGCATCGGCGGCATGACGGGCTTGTATTTCAGCTTCTTTCTTGGTCTGCTCGAACTTGACAGCCGCTTGCTTGTATGTGCGGATCCAGTTATCGACGGTTTTTTCGGCTTCAGGACGGCTTTTGCCCGTGCGCTTCATCACCACGTTTACCGCATCTTCCCGATCGACGCTGTTGACAGTGGACTGGCCCTGCTTAAACAACCGACTGAACAGGCCACCAGCTACGTCATCTGTTGCCTGGGGATTAGAGGCCGCCCGGCCAGCGGCATTTTTTACCTGAGCACCCGCCTGGTCAGCCTTACGTTCTAGGGTATTTGGATTCAAATTGGGATCGCCCGTCTGACGCAACATGGAACTTACCTCCCCCTTCAGATCATTCAGATCCAAATTTTCAACGTCGATACCATTGGCCTTCAACTGGTCTTTAGCCATATTGCCAAGTTCCGGTCCAGCCGCCGAAGCCGCCGAGCCAACTGCCGACCCAGCCGTGCTTACCAGACTGCCAACTAATTTGCCAGCCCCACCGATGATACCACCAATAGCAGTCGTTAGGAAATACACGGTCAACAGCGTCACTAAACACCAGGTCAGTACCCCGTGGATAATGCCATCGAACAGACGGGGAGCACTGGCCAGCCGACCGGCAACCCAACCACCCAAAAATAAAGAAAGCAGACTGCTGATGATGTACCAGATGGCACTGCCGGTACCCAGACCAGCGGTTGGATCACGCTCGGTAACGGGATCGATCGTGCTCAGGCCGATACCCAACCCTAAGAGCGTCAGCAGCATCTGCGTAACGATGGCCACCAGAACACCGGCAAATATGGCACTCCAAGAAATGCGCTTCATAAAATCCATCCGCGCCGGGCGGTCCTCATAAGATGTAGTTGTAGTTCTTTCCATAACGCTGTTTTGAGTTAACTTTTGTTGAATCGGGATTATTGAGGCTGTCCCGAATTTAGCCTGTGTAAGATCAGTTTTCGTCAGTTAGATAAACTGTAAAATCCTGTCAATCAAATTGATAATCACCGGCGGAGGAACAGCCTGCTTGCTGTTTTGTTCATAAAATCTATAGAACAAGAGCAATTGACTGTTTTACTCTCAAAGGTGGCCCCCTGATCTACTACAAATCAGGGGGCCTTTTCATAACGTTGAGTAAATCGCAGTCGGTCCGCCGATGCGGGGCGAACCAGCAGAAAACCACTATTTATAGTTTCAAGGCCTCTTCCGCCTTGCTTACACCCGCTTTGGCCGCGTCAGCCGTGTTCTCTACTTCATCATTGTATTCACTTTTTGCCTGATTCTTCGTTGAAATCGCTTCGTTCCTGGATTGATTGGCCTTGTCTTTTACCTTGTCGGCAAGGGCATAACCTTCCGATTTGAAAAGCCCGGATTGCGTTTTTAACTCCTCAACCAGCTGGTTAATCTGCTCGATGGCTTTAGTCCATTGGTCTTTCAACCCTCCAGTTTGTTTGTTGGCCGCGTCGGCCAATTGACCACGTGTTTCTTTGCCTGGCCGGGGAGCGGTCAGATAGCCAATGGCTAATCCGGCGACTATTCCTGTCAAAAATCGTTTCATGATTTAACGCTGTTTTATTTTCTACAAGTGGGTTGGTAAAAATCGTGCCATCAAGGAAAAACGCCTATTGCAGTCAACAGTCTATTTATTTGGTCAAATGGGGAGAGAAAATGTGGTAGGTAATTGTAGCCCATTCGCCACAGTTTGTGGAATTCTACCCAGGCGATGTAGACTGAACCATTGACCGCTAAGGGAGTTACCAATCAACTAACCGGACTTTATCTATCGTCCAATCACACGTTTAACGCCTAAATGGTAGAACGATGAAGAAAGTATCCATACTAATACACCTGTTACTGAGCCTGACCTGGTTTGCCAGTTCCTGTAATCAATCAGCCACTACGGACGATAAAATGTCCGTGGAAGAGCGAATGGCCAAAGCCCGCGCGGCTAAATCAGAGAAGAAGGCGAATAAGTCATCTGATACGCTAAATGCAAGCGCCAAAGGCACCGATACCAAGACCGGAAAACTCATAAAAGCTACCACTGCCGATTACCAAACGCCGGTCGATAAAATACTTAAAGGCCCCAATGGTGAAGCGGTACACGTTGGGGAAAGGGGGGCAAAATTCTACATCAACAAGAATGGGAACAAAACCTACTTGAGCAGCAATCAATAACCTCACCGAGCATATCCGTTTTTGAGCGTCGGCAGGAACGCGTTCGCCGGTGGCCGTTCAAGGAGTTCAATTTAGCTTATCTGTCGTTTATGCCTAACGACTATGAAAAACGTATTGCTTTTTTTAAGTCTGCCCCTGCTTTCGCAGGTTTAGGATAGTCTAACGACCGCCCGGTTCCGGTCTGTACATACCGCGTTTGCCGGGGTGAAGTTCCCGCTCAACTATACAGCGGGGTATCGCTTTCAGTTTAGCCGCCGACTCTCGGTACAGGGCGAAGGGGGGTTGATTGCCCCCATTCGACCGCTTTACGCTGAAAACGCTGCAAGTCTTCGGCCTTGATCCAACGTTAACCAGTGCCCTCGACCGTTCCTTCAGACAAGGCAGTTCAGTAAGTATTGGGGTCAACGTTCATGCCAATTCGCCCTGGTACACGGGCGTTTACGGGCAATATGTCCATTTAGCGGCTGGTCCGATTACACCCGCCGATGCGCTGGGCGTTTATTTCAAGCGCGACTTTTCGGGGTTTGGGCTGCTGGATTCGCCATCGTTCGTCTTCAATATGCAATCGAACCTATGGGTGGCCAGTCTGCACGTTGGCCAGTCTTTCCGGTTTACCGAGTCTCATTTCGGCTTGAATCTGGAAGCCAGTCTGGGTAAAATCGTGGCGACGCGGAATACATTTTCGTCCAACCGGTCGATAGTTGATGGGCTTGGTTTCACGCAGCGCTTGTACGATAACCTTAATAACGAAGTCGATACTAAACTCCGGCAGAATGGATTTCTGCCGACGCTGAATGTGCTCCTGACCTACCGCGTTAGTCGGCTGCCCTAACCCGGTTGACCATCATCACAGCCATACCTTATGAAACAGCAAAAGACCAGCTTCGGCTGGTCTTTTGCTGTTTTGGGGAAATGAAGCAGGTAGGTTTAGATTTTGGTCACCACCACGTCGATCCGGCGATTCTTCTCCCGCCCGGTTTCGGTTTTATTGGACGCTACCGGCTTGGTGTCGCCCCGCTCCCGCGTACCGATCCGCTCTGCGTCGATTCCGGCTTTCACTAAAGCCGCCTTGACGCTTTCGGCCCGATCTGCCGACAGCGGGTCGTTGATGGTCTCGTCGCCGGTGCTATCCGTATTTCCTTCGATACGAATGGTGAGGCTGGGGTAAGCCTGCATAATCTGGATCAGGTCATCGACGTTAGGGCGGGCTTTGGCCGTAATTTGTGCCGAATTAGTCTCGAACGTCAAGTTATCGAACGTGAACACTTTCGGCACTTGACCGCCCTTAGTAGCCAGGAATTGGGCCAGCGAAAAGTTGAATGAGTTTTCCGCTACATTTAGCTTGCGGCCACCCGGCAGATCGACAGCTACCCGTACTTCAGGGCCGTTGGCATCGGTTCCGGTCGTCGTCGAATCGGTTATCGGTCCGTTACCGTTTAGATCGCTGGCAACGGTATCCGTAGCGACTGCTGATCCTGATTCATTCGTAGTAGTTGTCGTTACAGTTTCGGTTTTGTTCCCGTTGCAATTACGTAACAGCAGCAGAAGCAGTAACAATGGGATAAGGATGTATAGCAGCCATCGCCACCAGGGCGTACCGGCTACCTCGCGGTTTTCGACCGGATGGCCGATGGATTCGGGCCGCAGGGGCGTTATCGGGCGAGGGGTACCTGTACCCATAAACCAGCCCAGCGCACCGGCGAGTGCTGCCGGAATCGCCCCCCGCACGTTATCGCCATCGCCCCGCAACAGGGCAGCCAGTTGCGTTTCGGTTAGATTACGCGTAGCTACCTGTTTGCGTAGAAAACCCATCAGGATGGACATTACCAGCCCGGTTAGTGTAGTGGCCGATCCCAGGCTGACACCGCTGTGTTGAGCAACCGCTTCCGGTAACCGATGAACCCGGTCGGTGTAGAGTTGCTTGAGTAAACTGTAGCCCGATTCGGACGATTTTTGCCGATGTTCATCCGTTTCGACCAGTTGTGTCATCGACGGATCTGTGTCGAAAGGCGTACTTTGAATCAGGTGATAGAGGGTCGTTGCCCCTTCGTCGCTTTCGGTCCGGCTGACTATGCCTGCCGTTACAGCAGGTAGCAGCCCATCAAGGGCTTTTTGGGTGGCAGCGGGCGTTTCGCTCAGCGTGCGGGCCAGATCATTGGCGGCAACAGGCGTAAAAATGGACCGGAGATGGTCGAGTAGTAAATTAGCCATAATGTTGAGTTGATTGGCTATTGAACACCAGGTTGGTACATCTGTTCAGAAAAACTACAGACTGGTAGGTAGAATTGCTCAACAGAGCTACCCAACTTTTCCATGCGATGCGTTACCGACATCGTGTAAGTCAGCAGTCAAACTTACTGGCTCGTGTGCTACGGATTGGAGTTGACGGCTATTAAAACAGAAATCCAGTAAGTGCACCGGTACAATATACCTCACTACAAAGCCGCGTTAGCAGAGCCTGGCGCGGCTTTTGGGGACGCTGTTCAGTACAGGTTGATCGACTTTTGCAAAGCGGGAGATAATCGAAGGTGATGCTGTCGAGTAGAAAGGTCTCCATCACTTTTCACTTTCGGCGGTTGTAATGTCTTTGTACCTTCGGCACGGGTCGCGATACATCACCAGTTGTCATCTTGATCCCTGCCGCGCAGTGCACTTGGACAACCGAGTGGTTTTAGCCCTTTGCGGACGAGGGGCGGATACAGGATGAGATGCGCTGGTTTTCACGCTAACATTGGGTTCTCGCGAACGGAAATGCAACATTTACGATTTCCTTTCCTGTTCGGCACTTAAAAACCGGCACTAAACCGTCTATAGACGGTTTAGTGCCGGTTTTTGCAAACGATTTCTACTGTTCCTCCATCGGTTTTGAATCCGGTTTAGAATCGATTTTTACCTCGGTCTCACTCGATAATGGCTCCAAAATAAGCGCATCCAATCCCTTTTTAACGGGTGTTGGCTTAGGGGCGGGGACCGGCTTTGGCGGTTGGGCACCAGCCCAGTTCAGTAGTATCAGCCCGGCTACACCCGCCATTACCCACCCTACCCCACCGCTTCCGGATTCGGTTGGTTCTTCGGCTTCCTTTCGGCTTGATCGGTCGATACAGCGGGCTTGCCGCTGCGCTTTTAGCTGGTTTTTCTGGGCAGCCTGTTCGGCCTCCCGTTGCTGCTGTTCAGCCATATTTTTGTTGTCAAGCAGATCCAATTCCTGCTTGAGTAGCCGTTGCTGCTTGACTTGTTCGTGCTGGCGTTCCCGTTGGCGATCTTCCAACTCCCACCGGCGGAAGACCTCCTGCTGCTCTAAGCGAAGTTTCTCTACTTCCAGACTTGCTGTTGCAGAAACAGGTGGTATGATGGCAGAGTGGAGGGCGGGCAGCGGGTTGCCGTGTTGGGTGATCGCAACCACTGTGGGTGCGGATTCGGCCAGCCGGGTCTTCCCAGTCTGGAAAGCCCGTTGCTTGCAGGTGGTGTTGCAATAAAGTTGGTTGCTCCGTCCCTCGAATGAAGTCCCACATTGGGGCATGTTTTGATAATAGACATAATTGTTGGGTGTTAAAAAAGAGTGTGATTTGCCATTTGCTATTTTGCCGTTTTGCCATATCCCTAAAGTGGCAAATGGTAAGAATGGCAAATGGCAACTACTGTACTTTCCGATACCGGCCGTGCTCGGTTTTGGCGAGCTGACCTTGCTGGGTAAAGTCGGTCAGGTAATTGGTCATTGTTCGTTCTTTGATACCCAGCGTGGCCCCAATGGTGTCGGCTTCGGCACGGGTGAATTCAGCCGAAAGCCCGGCCAGTAAAAGCTGCCGGTTACCGCTACTGAGCCGGTTCCGCGCTGGTCCACCTTTGGGCAACAAGGCCATAACGAGCAGCGCATGGTCCAGGAGGACCGCCGATAAAGTCATGGCGGTCTCGAAGTCGCTGGTTTCGCAATAGAGCTTATTCTCGGTAAACCCGGTCTCGTACATCCGCACCACGCTCAAAATCATCGCTATCCGAAAGGTAATCAGCCCCAGGCGGTAGGCTATCGCTCCGGCTTCCCGCATCTGCTGGATACCAGGGCGGCTGATGATCTCGCTAAACGACTGATTCAATTGTGCCCACTGGGCGGGCTGAAGGTCGAACACAACCGCGTTCGGCGACTCTAAACGTTGCACCATCTGGTTGACCCGTGCGGCCAACGGCTCGAAATGGCCGTCGAGAGCGGGGCGTCCTGATTGGGGCGAAACATCATGCCAGTCCATCTTCGTATCGTAGCCGTAGAACATGAACCGGCTCATCAGGCCGTTTTCAGCATCCGGAATCAGCTTCTGTACCTGGCCGGGTGTGCCCGCAAGCAAAACGGAAATGGCTGGCTGCTCAATTTCGTAGCGTTCCCCCGATTTTCTCAGGTAACTGACCCGTTCGTGATGGAATGCCTTGCGCAGCAAATCGGAATAATCCCCCCAGTCCTGCTTCAACGCGCCGGAGAGGGTGTCTGCTTCGGTTTCGCATACCACGCCTGTTTCGTCATTCTCCGTCAGGGCCTTCAAAAACGCGGCTGCTGACGAGTTGCCGGGAATAAACAGAGACTTGTAGGGGGGCGGCTGCTCCTCAAAAGGCTGTTTATTTTGCCGGACTTCCTGGGCACATTCGTTATACGCTTGCCGTAGCTGATCCGTCTGGGCAATTCGGTGCTGGTGGTAAACCCTACCCAGCTTTTGCGCCCAGACCAACACGCCTTTTCCGCTGGCCGGAGGGGCTACTACGAAAACAAACAGGTTCGCCTTCACCTGTCGTCCGTCATACAATCCCGTTACCGTAGGCAGGCAACCGCTGATGACCGCCAACGCTGATAGGAGAAAGACGTCCCGCTCCCGCTCCGACGTAAATACCCTGCACCCCTGCGTGAACAGGGTGGGTAAGCAACTGAACACCGCATCGGGAAACGTAGGCGAGTCGGCCCAGGCTTCAGCCGGAGCCGGTAGCGCAACGGCTATCGGCTCGACAACTGAACTGGTTTCAAGCAATCCTGACGGGCGATTCCGTCCGATGGCCACGATTGGCTTAAATGGCTTCATGGCCGGGAAAGATCGTAAGTGAGTTGAGCCGGGCAGTACACACCTTGATCCGACAACCTGATCTGAATCAAAAAACCCTTAATGTCTGGGTCTTTTCGCTCTATTTCCTGTAGCGCATAATCAGCCGCTTCCCAAATCGCAACGTACCGCAGCAATTGTAGAGACGTAACTGCCTCATTGAATAGGCGCAATTGTCGGTTTTTTCGCTCCAGTACTTGCGCATTGACTTGGTCCCTTTCAGCGTAGCGTTCAACGTCAGCTACCAATTCATCGTACAGTGCGCATAAGTGACCAATAGCATCCGATATGGTTATAAAGACGTTCATCGTTTGGCTTTCGCTTTACGGGTTGGCTTCACTACCAACGTGTGTGCATTAGCCACGGCTTCTTGTTTCATTGGATGGTAGTTTACTGTCATCCATTCACGCAAGGTTTTCTCGGAAAAGAACCGTTTACCCCCTTGTTTAAAGCTTGGTATCTCCCCCTGACTAACTTTGTTCCTTAGCGTCTGACCTCTGTAAGAGGTAACCTCTTCGGCCAATTCATACCCACCAATTCTGTCGGCTAAGGGGTAGGGCTGAAAGCGGGGCATTGCGTTGAGTTCCTCCCGAATAGCCTCCCGGAAAACAGATTTCAGGAAGGTTGCTGCATCCTGACTAAACTTTGACATATCCATGAATGATGGGTTAATGCCCGCGATGTTGCGAGCGATCAAAGGTGGTATTTGCCAAAAGGAGGCCGAGCGAAAATGGGCGATTCTGGACGAAAGTGAGCGATTTTTGGCTATTTTCGTCACTTTTTAGCGGTATTTATTAGGTGGTAATTGGTATTTTAAGTAACTTTTAGCTTATATAATGATACTTTTTTACAGCCAATAAAGAACCATAGCTTCACCTGCTCTAAAATCTAACAACGTAAAAACAGGCCGATACGGCCCTGAACCAACTTTAGCGTAGAACAGACATTATTGGCCAACAAATGGGGGTAAAATCGGCTCTTAGCCTGATTTTACCCCCATATCCGTTGGTAATTTGTATCTGATACCCGCTGTTTTGCCGGGAATGGTCTACTACGGCCATGCCGTTGCCTGTAACCTGCTGTAGGCCGAATACCCACTCATGGCCGTGTATTAAGTATATTGCCACTACAAAGGCTACACTACCGATAGCCGGTCTGCCCGCTTGCCTGGCCCCGCTTACTTTTGGAAATTGGGTATGCATACCACCGGGCTGACGGTCAGACAATTACTCACACTACTACCCGCTCATTTTCTGTGAATACGGCCTCCCACAACAAATTAGTATCCTTTATCTGGTCCATTGCCGACGATTGCCTACGCGACGTGTACGTGCGGGGTAAGTACCGCGACGTTATTCTGCCGATGGTGGTGCTGCGCCGGTTGGATGCCCTGCTCGAACCGAAGAAAGCCGAGGTTTTGGAAGAGGTACGATTCCAGCGCGACGAAGCCGGATTTACCGAACTGGACGACAGTGGTCTGCAAGCGGCATCGGGCTACGTGTTCTACAATACCAGCGACTGGACCCTGCAAAAACTGCGCGACACGGCGACCAACAATCAGCAATTGCTCGAAGCCAATTTCGCCAATTACTTAGACGGCTTCAGCGACAACGTCAAAGAGATTGTCCGCAAGTTTGCGCTCAAAAGTCAGGTCAGGCACATGGCCACGAAAGACGTGCTGCTGGATGTACTCGAAAAATTCACCTCGTCCTATATCAACCTGACGCCCCACGAAAAGCCGGACCCCGAAGGTCGTAAACTACCCGCCCTCTCGAACCTGGGCATGGGCTACGTGTTTGAAGAACTGATTCGTAAATTCAACGAGGACAACAACGAAGAAGCGGGCGAGCACTTCACGCCCCGCGAGGTCATCGACCTGATGACACACCTGATCTTTGAACCCATCAAAGACCGGTTGCCGCCCGTAATGACCATCTACGACCCGGCCTGCGGATCGGGAGGCATGCTGACCGAATCGCAAAATTTCATCAAAGACCCCGACGGGCTGATTCGGGCAACCGGCGATGTGTATCTCTACGGCAAGGAAATCAACGACGAGACCTACGCCATCTGTAAGTCGGATATGATGATTAAGGGCAACAACCCCGAAAACATCCGAAACGGCTCTACGCTCTCGACGGATGAGTTTGCCGGAACGCTCTTCGATTTCATGCTTTCCAATCCGCCCTACGGTAAGTCGTGGGCCAGTGAGCAACGCTATATCAAAGACGGTAATGAGGTGATCGACCCGCGTTTCCGCGTCAAACTCAAAAATTACTGGGGCGAAGACGAAGATGCCGACGCCATTCCGCGCTCCAGCGACGGGCAACTGCTGTTCCTGATGGAGATGGTCAGCAAAATTAAACCCCTGACGGCGGCTCCGGCAGGCTCGCGGATTGCGTCGGTGCATAACGGCTCCAGTCTGTTTACGGGCGATGCCGGTGGCGGAGAAAGTAACATCCGGCGTTACATGATCGAAAACGACCTGCTCGACGCTATTATCCAGTTGCCCAACAACCTGTTCTACAACACGGGCATCACCACCTATATCTGGGTGCTGACCAACGGCAAACCGGCTAACCGGCGGGGTAAGGTGCAACTCATCGACGCGGGACCGCTTTACCGCAAACTGCGAAAGAATCTGGGCGCGAAAAACTGCGAACTGGCACCCGAACACATCACCGAGATCGTAGAAACATACCAACAACTCGCTAATATTGATCGTACCGGCGACGACGGCTTGGCCAGTAAGGTATTCGACAACAAAGACTTTGGCTATTACAAAGTGACTGTTGAGCGGCCGAAACGCCTGAAAGCGCAATTCAGTGCCGAACGGATTGCCGAACTACGGTTCGATAGTCGTCTTCGCGAACCGATGGTCTGGGCGTGGGAAACATACGGGGAGCGGGTGTACACCGACCTGCCCGCGCTGGAAAAAGACCTTATCGACTGGTGCGAAAAGCAGGACTTGAACCTGGCCCGCAAGCAATTAGACGCCCTGCTGAAGCCCGATAACTGGCTGAAGCAACAGGTGCTGATGAATACCGCCACCAAACTAATGCGGGCCATCGGCACGGACGAGTACAGCAATTTCAACGTCTTTGCCCGCGAGGTTGAGATGGAGTTAAAAGCGCTGGGTCTCAAACTATCGGCCTCTGAAAAGAAGCAGATTATGGACGCCGTGAGCTGGTACGACCCCGATGCCGAGAAGGTAAGGGCATCACCAAACTGAAAGGCGAGAAACTAACCGACCTGCTGACCCACCTGAACTGCACCGAAACCCAACTACCCGACTTTGGCTATTTCTTGACCGGAACGCCGGACCGCGATAAACCCGGCGAGTACCTGGAATACGAAACCGAATCGGACCTGCGCGATACGGAGAACGTGCCGCTCAAAGACGACATCCACGACTACTTTCTGCGCGAAGTGAAACCCCACGTGGCCGAAGCCTGGATTAACCTCGACGCCACCAAGATCGGCTACGAAATCAGTTTCAATAAGTACTTCTACCGCCACAAGCCCCTGCGCGATATTGAAGCCGTCAGTGCTGATATTCTGCAACTGGAAGGAGAAAGCGAAGGACTGATTAAATCCATTCTGGCGTGGAGTTGACATGAACAACGAAATAGACTTACAGACGCAGTTTGGTCAGGTTACGACCCTGATTCAGCAAGCCCGGCAACGGGCATTTCAGGCGGTAAATAGCGAATTGGTCAGCCTGTACTGGACCATTGGCGAGTATGTGCATCAACAGGTATCCCGCAAAGTATGGGGCAAATCTGTCGTGAGCCAACTGGCCGATTTCATCCAGCGATCAGAGCCAAACGTGAAAGGTTTTTCGGCACAGAACCTGTGGCGAATGAAACAGTTTTACGAGACATATGAAGATTCGCCAAAACTCGCAGCACTGCTGCGAGAAATTAGCTGGTCAAATCACCGCTTCATAATGACTTGCAAATCAGTTGAAGAGCGGGGATTTTACCTGCAACTGACTATTCGAGAGCGGCTTACTTCACGCGAATTACAGCGGCAGATTGACTCGTCGTATTACGAACGGGTAATGCTGGCCGATGCAAAACTCGCACCACTGGCGCGGGTTTTACCGCAAGACGTTACGTCTCAGTTCAAAGACACCTACGTGCTGGAAATGCTGAACCTGCCGGATACCCATCTGGAACGCGACCTGAAGCACCAGATTAGCCGGAACATCAGTAAGTTTCTCATCGAATTCGGGCGCGACTTTGCCTTCATGGGCGAAGAGTACCCGTTGCAGGTGGGCAATCAGGATTTTGCCATCGACCTGCTGTTTTATAACCGGAGCCTGAATTGCCTGGTAGCCATCGAATTGAAAATTGAGCGGTTCAAGCCCGAACACCTCGGCCAGCTCAACTTTTATCTGGAAGCCCTGGACCGGGACATCAAAAAGCCCCACGAAAATCCGTCGATTGGCATTCTGCTCTGCAAGGGTAAAGATGATACCGTGGTAGAGTATGCGCTGAGCCGGACGCTATCGCCTACGTTGGTGGCGGATTACCAGACCAAGCTCCCGAACAAGCAACTGCTGCAAGCCAAATGGCAGGAGATTTTAGACGCTTTGATAACCGATGAACAGCATTAAATTGACTAGTCGCGACACTGTCGCGACTAGTCAATTTACCCGACTCCAACCCTTGTTCAACTGAACAATAGATGACTATGATTTCCGAGCAAACTAGACAAACGAATCGTTACCCTGATTATAAAGACTCCGGCGTGGACTGGCTGGGCGAAATCCCGGCGCATTGGGAAGTGAACTCACTGAGGTCATTAATTGAATTAAAAAGCAATAAAAATCGCCCTGAACTTCAAGTTTTATCAGTGTATCGGGATTATGGTGTTATCCCGAAAGATTCGCGGGATGATAACCACAACGCTACTTCTTTGGACACCTCAACATACAAGGCAGTAGAGCCAGGTTACTTAGTAGTAAACAAGATGAAGGCTTGGCAAGGCTCGATGGGTATAAGTGCTCATGAAGGTATAGTAAGCCCTGCCTACATCACGTGTAAAGTAACCTCATCTAAAATAGTATCACCTTTTCTACACCAATTGCTTCGATGTGATAATTACATTGGCGAGTACAATAGACTATCCTATGGAGTCCGTGTTGGACAGTGGGATATGCATTTTGAGGACTTTAAAAGGGTTTGTGTTGTACTCCCATCCCTCGCTGAGCAAACCCGCATTGCCGAATTTTTAGACCAGAAAACGGCGCAGATTGACCAGGCCATTGCCCAGAAAGAACGGCTCATTGAGTTGCTCAACGAACGGCGGCAAGTGATGATTCACCGGGCCGTAACGCGCGGCCTCAATCCCAATGCGCCCATGAAAGACTCTGGTATTGAGTGGATTGGCGAAATTCCAGAGCATTGGGAGGTAAGTAAGCTTGGCTACCTGACATCTAAAATTGGAGATGGATTACATGGTACACCTAACTACGTTGATAACTCAGAGTATTTTTTTATTAATGGAAACAACCTTAATAATGGCACAATTAAAATTACTGATCAGACTAAGCAGGTCAGCAAGAAGGAATATCTTCTAAATAAGAAAGTTTTGACTAACCGTACATTGCTGTTATCAATAAATGGTACAATTGGGAACCTTGCTTTTTACAGAAATGAGAAAGTAATTCTTGGCAAGAGCTCTGCGTACATTAATTTCCTAAAAGGTCCGAATCTTAACTTTATGTTTCATTATTTAGGATCGAGAGCGGCTACTACTTTTTTTGATAGAGAGCTTTCCGGTTCAACAATTAACAATCTTTCATTACACTCTATATCAAAACTTCCAATTTGCATGCCACCTCCCGATGAGCAAGACTTATTGTTTACTTGGCTACAAAGTCTTACTGATAAGACTAATGAAATACTGATAAGTCAAGAGGCTCAAATTCAGAAACTTCAGGAACTCAAATCGACGCTTATCAACTCGGCGGTAACGGGGAAGATCAAAGTATAAGAAGAAAGTCAACTACACCATCACCACTAAAAAACCTCGCATGGACGCATTTGTACGATTTTTTGACGATCACCTTGAGCAGTTAGAAGAAACATACAGTTGGCCCGTTAGCTTGAAAGCGCAGCAGGGATTAACCGATTTTGCGTGGCATCCCACCTCTGGCAGTATGAACGAGTGCATCGCCATGAAGCACCACCTGACAGATAAATGGGCTACGGCTAATGACACAGAAAGAGCCGAATTAGCGCGGTGGATCGTATCTGACTGGGGCGGAGTCCGCACTAACGATCCGGCAACGCTTGCTTCCTATGTAAGGGCTTTCGCCTACGACGACTTTTCAACACCCTTGAAGGGCATAGCGAGCTACTCGAAGATTCTTTCCATGATCGACTGCCGCCAATACGCTATTTACGATGCGCGGGTAGCCGCCTGCCTAAACGCGGTTCAGTTACTGATGAAATCCGAAAGCCCACTATTCTTCAACTATATCCCCGGCCGTAACAAAGCCATTCAGGGCAATAAGAAGACTTTAGGCTTTGTCGAAGTGTTTACTAAGAATCTACTGGTTAGAAAACAGGGCTGGAAAGAAGTCCGAAAAGACGAAAGCTACAAAACGTACCTGAATCTTCTTCACACCTTAAAAGGCACTTATCCAGATTACGAGATTTACCATTTTGAAATGACCCTGTTCAGTAAAGCGCCCGAACTCTGCATTCAGGCCATGTATAGGGATGGGGAGTTAACAGCTAGGTATGAGGCCGGCTTCCACGAATGACACATACTATACAAGTGGTTTTACAAGACTATCAACAGTTTTCAAGCTGTACACATGCTGAATGAGAATTTTATTATAGACAAGTTTACTATTGACGAGCTGTTACGCCGTAGTTGGAAACACCGCAACAGCGAAAGCTTCCTACGTTTCTTTAGTTTTATCGCCCGGTTTAATCACTATTCGCGGTACAATACCATGTTGGTGTACATACAAAACTCGAGCGTCACGTTTTTTGGTGGTACATCGTATTGGCGCAAACGATTCAATCGTCACATAAAGGAAGATGCCAGACCGTACATCATTTTAGCCCCCAATGGCCCAATCATGCTGGTGTACGACATCTTCGACACCACGGGCGCACAAACCCCGGAGCAACTTTTAGAAACCGGTCTGGGTGCCAAGCCGTTTGAGGTATTGGGTAAACTGAAATCCGGATTCTTACAGAAAGTATTAGAAAAAGTCCGGGCATGGGGTATCAAACTAACTTACAAACCCCTGTCCTATTTCAATGCAGGGTATATCACTACTATTTCTAAAAGTTACCTGGAAATTTGCCTTAAGGAAGGCATGAGCGATGAAGTAAACTTCGCAGTGCTTATCCACGAGTTAGCCCATCTTTTTCTGGGTCATACCGGGCATACCGAATTGAAACACTTTGCGAAGGAAAAGCCGCTCCGCATTACACATAGAACGATAAGCCGTAGCGCCGAGGAATTGGAAGCAGAGGTAATCAGCTTCCTGATCTGTAAGAAAATGGGATTAGAAACCCGATCCGCAGAATATATTGCCGGGTACATCAAAAGCGAAAATGATTTAATTCAATTCAGCTACGAACACGTCATCAAGACGGCGGACAAGATAGAATCGACGTTCCTATAGCCCAACAAGTACTCAACTGACTCTTCTTTTCATGCCATCCCAAACCAACGAACAGGCCCTCGAAGCCACCATCGAAAAAAAACTGACCGGCACCACCCGCGAAGAGCTGAAAGCACAAGGCATAACCGGAACCTGGGCCGAAGCCGCCAGCCAATACCGGGCGGGCAACGGCTACTACATTGGCGACACCACCGATTTTAACGCAGAATACGCCATCGACACCCGGCGTTTCTGGCACTTCCTGACTACCACCCAGGCTGACGAGCTGGCTAAACTTAAGACCGAGCCCCAGTGGGAACTGCTAATCCTGCAAAAGGTAGACCGGCTCATCAAGCGAAACGGCGTTCTGTATCTGTTCCGCAAAGGTTTTTCGATCAACGACGCCAATTTCACGATGCTGTTCGTGCCCCCCTTAGCGTCGAGCAGCCAGTCCGTAAAAGACGCCTTTGCCAGCAATGAATTCAGTGTTACGCGGCAACTGCGCTACTCCACCGCCAATCCCCGCGAAGAGTTGGATATGGGGCTGTTCATCAACGGCCTGCCCGTGGCCACAATGGAGCTTAAAAATGGATGGACCGGACAAAATGCCCGCGTACACGGTATAAATCAATACAAGGTTCAGCGCGATGCCAGCCAGCCGCTGTTGCAGTTCGGCCGGTGCGTCGTCCACTTCGCCGTCGATACCGACGAGGTATTCATGACAACCCGACTGAACGGCAAAGACACCTTTTTTCTGCCCTTCAACCGGGGTAATAATTACGGAGCGGGTAATCCCCCCAACTCATTCGGCCACAAAACGGCCTACCTCTGGGACGACGTGCTCACCCGGCAAAGTCTGAGCACCATCATTCAGCATTTTGTTACCCTCGACGGTAAAGCCACCGATCCGCTGTCGAAGCGCAACCTGTTGTTCCCCCGTTATCATCAGTTAGACGTTGTCCGGCGTCTATTGACCGATGCCAGTCGGAACGGCGTCGGCCAAACCTATCTGATTCAGCATTCGGCCGGATCGGGCAAATCCAACTCCATCACCTGGGCGGCTTTCCAGTTAATCGAAGCCTACCCCGAATCAGACACCACGCCGGGCAACCGGGGCATTGCCCACCCGTTATTCGACTCGGTCATTGTTGTCACCGACCGGCGGCTGCTCGACCGGCAGATCCGGGAGAACATCAAGGAGTTTTCGCAGGTCAAAAATATTGTGGCTCCGGCGTTCAGTTCGCAGGAGTTGCGTACCGCGCTGGAAAGCGGCAAGCGGATTATCATTACGACGATCCAGAAATTCCCGTTCATCATCGACGGTATTGCCGACCTGAGCGACAAACGGTTTGCGGTCATCATCGACGAAGCGCACAGTTCGCAGAGCGGTTCGGCTCACGACAGCATGAACAACGCGATGGGTAAAGCCGAAGCGAAGGAAAGCGAGGACGAACCCGATGCCCAGGACCTGATCGTAGCAGCCATGCAGGCCCGCAAGATGCGGGGAAATGCGTCGTACTTTGCCTTCACAGCCACGCCAAAGCCCAATACGCTGGAGAAGTTCGGCACGAAGCAGACCGATGGCAGTTTCAAAGAATTTCACCTGTATTCCATGAAACAGGCCATCGAAGAAGGCTTTATCCTGGATGTGCTGGCCAATTACACGACCTACAAGAGTTACTACGAGATCGAGAAATCCATCGAAGAGAACCCCCTGTTCGACACCAAAAAAGCCCAGAAAAAACTACGTGCCTACGTCGAACAGCACCGGCAGACCATTGCCACCAAAGCCGAGATTATGCTCGACCACTTCGTGGCGCAGGTGGTCAATACCAAAAAGCTAAAGGGAAAAGCCAAGGGCATGGTCGTTACCCAGAGTATCGAATCAGCCATTCGGTATTTTATGGCCATTCGCACCATCCTGACCGATAAAAATCTCCCTTTTAAAGCTGTGATCGCTTTTTCGGGCAAGAAAACCGTTGATGGCATCGAATACACCGAAGCGGGCATCAACGGCTTTGCCGAAACCGTGACAGCCGATAAATTCGATACGGACGACTACCGACTGCTGGTGGTGGCCAACAAATACCTGACCGGCTTCGACCAGCCTAAGCTATCGGCCATGTACGTGGATAAGAAGCTACAGGGTGTGCTGGCCGTACAGGCGCTGTCACGCCTGAACCGGGCCGCCAATCGGCTGGGTAAAAAGACTGAAGACCTGTTCATTCTGGATTTCTTCAATACCGTCGATGACATCAAAACCGCATTCGACCCGTTCTACACGGCCACGTCGCTCAGCCGCGCTACCGACGTGAATGTGCTGCACGAGTTAAAAGCCCAGTTAGACGACGTAGGCGTGTATGAATGGGCTGAGGTGGAAGATTTTGTGGCTAAATACTTCGCCGGAGTGGACGCCCAGCAACTCAGCCCGATCATCGACGTAGCCGCCGAACGCTTCAGCACCGAACCGCCCGGCGGCCCGGTCGACCTGGATGACAACGCCAGGGCCGACTTTAAAATCAAGGCCAAGCAGTTTGTCAAGATTTACGGCCAAATGGCATCTATTTTACCGTTTGCCGTCGTGAACTGGGAAAAGCTGTTCTGGTTTCTGAAGTTCCTGATCCCGAAGTTGATTATCCGTGATTCGCAGAAAGACGCGCTGGATGCCCTGCTCGAATCGGTAGACCTATCCACGTACGGCCTGGAGCGGACCCAACTGGGTCACACCATTGGCCTGGATGATTCCGAAACGGAAGTAGACCCGCAAAATCCCAACCCACGCGGGGCACACGGCAGCGACGAAGAGAAAGATCCCCTGGACCTAATCATCAACAGTTTCAACGAACGTCATTTCCAGGGCTGGAATGCTACCCCCGATGAGCAGCGGGTAAAGTTTGTCAGCATCCTCAAGTACGTGCAGCAGCAACCGAATTACCAGACCCACGTCGTCAACAACACGGACGTACAGAACCGGGACCTGGCCCTGCAACGAATGATTAACGATGCCGTAAACCAGCAGCGCAAATCTGAACTGGAACTGTACAAACTTTACTCACAGGATGCGGCCTTCAAACAAGCCATGCAGGATACAATTAGGCGGATGTTGAGTATCTAATTGCGCGGCTAAATTCAGTAATAACGAACATGGCATCGCTGTCCATCATACCCTGACTTGTACCTTACTCATTCAACTAACGAACGACCCGTGAATAAAAGGGAAAGCCTGATCCCATTAACTGAGCTTCCAATCACTGACATTATTTTAAAGCCAAAGCATTACCGCAAAATCTTTGTTCACCAGCGCGCATACCAATGGTGCCGTTTGCGGTATCATGCAACCAGGGCTGAATTAGGGCTACAGCCGGGCCAGCCATTGACATTGGCGCACTTCTGCGAATACGAGAATTGTAAGCCAGAAGGGGTATTGGCAAGTTTACGCAAGCCAGACGACTAATGATAAGTCATCAGAGTGAGTTGCCAACATCTGACGGTAGCTAATCGAAGATTTAAAGCAGTTCTGCTTGTATGTAAGATTACGCGCACCACCATTTTTGTATACAAATTGTATGTAAATAAAAAAGCCACTTGCAAGTGTTTGCTTGCAAGTGGCTGATAATCAGGGTGCACTTGTAGGGATTCGAACCCCAAACCTCCTGATCCGTAGTCAGGTGCTCTATCCAATTGAGCTACAAATGCGTTTCCCATTGATTGGGAGTGCAAAAGTAGGTAAAAAAGTAGTACGGGTCAATCTACTGGCCCGAAAATTTTGCTTTCCGCTTCATCAGAAACGCACCAATCCCCTCGGCGGCATCGGCCGACTGGCCCAACTGCGCCTGTCCAATGGCTTCCTGTTCCAGTTGCGTAGCCAAATCGGACTGGTAGGCGGTATTGAGCGCCTGTTTCAGTAGACCAATGGCACGGGTAGGAGCCGTGGCGTAGTAACCCACCAAATCAGCAACGGTACTGTCCAAATCAACAGACGGTACGGAGTGGTTGATGAGGCCGATGGCTTCGGCTTCGGGACCATATACTTTGCGGCCGGTGCTTGCCAGCTCAAACGCTTTCTGGATACCAATCAGGCGGGGCAGAAAGAATGTCGAACCCGCGTCGGGCATAAGGCCAATATTAATAAAGATCTGGCTGAAATAGGCTTCGTCGGCGGCCACCACGACATCACAGGCCAAGGCCAATGAACAACCAGCCCCGGCAGCGACGCCATTCACGCGGGCAATAATAGGCTTTGGCAGGTGGCGCATGGCCAGAATCATGGGATTATAGCCCGTCCGCAGTGAGTCGCCGAGGGCTAACTGTCCACCTGATGCAGCCATGTTGGCGAATCCTTCCTTCAGGTCGGCACCGGCACAAAACGCCTTCTCGCCCGCACCGGTGAGGACAACGACCCGCACCGACTCGTCGGCACCGGCGGCTTCGATGGCGGCTGTAATCTCACGAATCAGGGCGGGACTCAGGGCGTTATATACCTGTGGTCGGTTCAGGGTAATCTGGCAGACGCCCTCCAGAGTGGAGTAGAGGATCGTTTCGTACATGGCTGGAAAAAAAGGATCGGTCAAAAACAGTATGCAAGCATACGCCTTTTCCGTCAAACCAACGCCATCACCGTGCCTAAACTAACCGTCAGGCCCAGTGCCAGCCCGGCTGCTACCTGTAGGGGTGTGTGCGCGTTGAGGTGTAACCGCGCACTCGCCAGTAAACCGGCCAGCAGCACAAAAAGCAGCACAAAGCCAAACAACTCTGTTTCGCCAAACTTGCTCAGGACACCCAGCAGCGCGCCCAGTGTGCCGCCAATGCCAACACCATGCGCACTTATTTTCCACGACAGGCTGATGAGCGCGACTAAAAGTATAGACAGGGTAATGCTGCCCAAGACCAGGGCCATTTCGGGAGCCACTTCCGACACGGCCTGTAATCGGCGGGCAAACAGGAAGGTAAGGCCGCTGTAAATCAATCCGGTGAACAGGTAGGGCAGGTGCCGGTCAGCGCGGTCGTCGAGGGTCAGGCTGCGCAGAAATCCCAGGCGATACAGCAGAAAAATCAACAGGGCGGGCATTCCAAAGGTGCCTACTGCAATCAGTGACAGTAAACTAACGCGCACGGTGGTGTTGAAGGCGTCGGCACCGATGGTGGCGGGCACCCGGAAAAGCAAAATGCCGAACAGAATCGTCGGCATCAGCAACGGGTGTAACACCACGGATAAGATTCGGGCAAGGGTAGTGTTCAAATGAGTGGTCAGTTGGCAGTGGTTGGCGGGCAGTAGTCAGACGGACTAACCACTATTCACTAACCACGAACGGCTATAACTGTTTCCGAAGCCGGGCAACCGGAATATTGAGTTGCTCGCGGTACTTGGCAACGGTTCGGCGGGCGATGTTGTAGCCCCGGTCATTGAGGATTTTTTCGAGTTTGTCGTCCGACAGGGGGTTGAGTTTTGGCTCGTTGTCGATCAGGTCTTTCAGGATATTCTTCACCTCGCGGCTGCTGACGTCTTCGCCCGAATCGGTAGCAATGCCTTCCGAGAAAAAGTACTTGAGCGGATAAATGCCAAACTCGGTCTGCACGGACTTGCTGTTGGCCACCCGCGAAACCGTCGATACGTCCATGTCGATCAGCGAAGCAATGTCCTTCAGAATCATCGGGCGCAGTTTGGATTCGTCGCCGGACAGGAAAAAGTCGTATTGGAAACGTACAATGGCGTTCATGGTGCGGAGCAGGGTCTGCTGCCGCTGTTTGATGGCGTCGATGAACCACTTGGCCGCGTCGAGTTTCTGCTTGACAAACGTGACCGTCTCCTTCAGCGATTTATTGTTTTTGTTGCTCTTGTCGTAAGTGTCGAGCATCTCGGCGAAGGAGCGACTGATGCGCAGTTCTGGTGCATTTTTTGAGTTCAGCGTCAGTTCGATCTTGTTGTTGACATTCGTCAGAATAAAATCGGGAATGAGGTACTGCGCCGTGCCTTCTTCGCCCTCCACCGAACCGGGCTTAGGGTTCAGCTTGGTAATGATGTTGATGACTTTTTTGATCGACTCGTCGCTGATGTTCAGCCGTCGCTGGATTTTCTCGTAGTGTTTTTTGGAGAACTCGTCGAAGAACTCGTCGATGATGCGGAGCGCTAACTGAATGCTGCCGTCGCTGGTATCTTTGCGGTGGAGTTGCAGCAGCAGGCATTCCTGGAGCGAACGGGCGGCAATCCCCGGCGGGTCGAAGGTCTGAATTTTATGGAGAACCGTTTCCAGTTCGTCAACGTCGGTGAAGACGTTCTGCGAAAACGCAAGATCGTTTACAATCGCCTGCATGGACCGGCGGATGTAGCCGTCGTTTTCGATGCTGCCCAGCAGTTGCAGTCCAATCATCCGCTGTTCGTCGGTCAGGCGAAGATACCCAAACTGCTGCATCAGGGCATCCATCAGGCTGGAACGGGTGGCAATGGGTGAATCACGCTCCTCTTCGGCGTAGTTGCCGTCGCCCTGCATCTTGTAGCCCGCATAGTCGTCGCTGCCGAGGTAGCCTTCTACGTCAAGGTCATCATTACGTTCCTTGAAGTCATCCCCATCACCGTCGTACTCATCGTCGTAAGATTCTTCTTCCTTGGACTCGTAGTCGTCCATGCCTTCTTCGAGGGCCGGATTTATTTCCAGTTCCTCCTCGATGCGGTTATCCAGCTCGGCGGTCGGAATCTGAAGCAACTTGATAAACTGAATCTGCTGAGGAGACAGTTTCTGCTGCATCGACTGATTTAGACTAAGCTTCTGCATGGTAGTAGGTCGGGGTCATAGCAAGTCACAGGGCAGGTACGCAAAGGGCTCTCAAAACCCCTTCACAATTATCAGACCAATTTCGCCATTTTTTTGTTTAACGGAATAAGAAAAATTGTCCTGATTTAAAAAAACGCCTTGCTTTGCTATTCTAACGCGTTCTCACCCGTAAACAAAATGCTTGCACAAACCGCCGATGCCTCGCTTAGCTTACTCACTGATCTCTACCAACTTACAATGGCTTATGGCTACTGGAAGTCGGGTAATGCCGGGCAGGAAGCCGTTTTTAACCTCTATTTTCGTAAACATCCTTTTAATGGCGGCTTTACCATTGCCTGCGGCCTGAGCGACGTGATTGAGTACCTGAACGCTTTCCGGTTCTCCGACGCGGACCTCCATTACCTGCAAACAATGACCGGTAACGATGGACAACCCCTCTTCGAACCCGACTTTCTGACTTACCTGCGCGACCTTGCCTTCACGGCCGACATCGACGCCATTCCCGAAGGTACGGTGGTGTTTCCCAACGAACCACTGCTGCGTATACGCGGCCCGATTCTGCAATGTCAACTGCTGGAAACGCCGTTGCTGAATCTGATTAATTTTCAGTCGCTGATCGCTACCAAGGCCGCCCGGCTGCGGTTGGCCGCCGGCAGCGACACGGTACTGGAATTTGGCCTGCGCCGGGCACAGGGACCGGATGGGGGTGTTACCGCCAGTCGGGCGGCTTACGTCGGTGGGTGCGATGCCACGTCTAATGTGCTGGCCGGTAAACTGTTCGGCATGCCGGTGCGCGGTACGCACGCCCATAGCTGGGTGATGTCGTTCGATACAGAGCAGGAAGCCTTCGATACCTACGCCGAAACCATGCCTAACAACGTGACGCTTTTAGTGGATACGTATGACACCCTGCAGGGCGTTCGCCACGCCATCGAGGCCGGTAGAAAACTGGTTGCGAAGGGACACAAACTGGCGGGGATCCGGCTCGATTCGGGCGATCTGGCGTACCTGAGCATCGAAGCCCGCAAACTGCTCGACAGTGCGGGGTTTACGGATACGGCCATTGTGGCGAGTAATGACCTGGACGAGTACCTGATAACCAGCCTGAAGCAGCAGGGCGCACGGGTCGATACGTGGGGCGTAGGAACCAAATTGGTGACGGCCTACGATCAGCCGGCACTCGGTGGCGTGTATAAACTGGCGGCTATTCGGCCTGATCGTGACGGAGTCTCTGCGGCAACCGGAGTGTCAAACCGTGGGCCGGGTGGCTGGGCGTACAAGATGAAACTTTCCGAGCAGACCGCTAAAATTTCCACACCGGGCATTCAGCAGGTGCGCCGGTTTAGGGATGAGCGGGGTTTTGCGGCCGATATGATCTACGACGAAGAGATGGGTACGCGCAGCAGCACCGCAACGGATACAGTAATGGTTGATCCGCTGGATTTTACCCGCCGACGGAAATTTGACCCCGATCAGTTGTACGAAGATCTGTTGGTTCCGGTGTTTCGGGCGGGGCAATCTGTCTATCAGAACCCGGACGTGTCGGCCGTGCGCGAACGGGTAAAAACGCAGTTGACCCAG
>JBBQLG010000048.1:0-38328 GCA_038327655.1 Cytophagales bacterium | reverse complement strand
GTCGAGCACGTTGGGGCAGAAATCATACTCGGTCGGCTGGTTGGAGCCAATCAGCAGCAACTGGTTGGGGGCGAGTTGTTGTACTTCGGCGTGGTACCAGGCCGTACCCTGCGCGTCTAAGTTCGAGGTTGGCTCGTCGAGAATCACCACCGGTGCATCGGAAAAAAAGGCTAATCCGAGCTTGACGCGCTGCTTCATGCCGGACGAAAAATAGCGGATTTCTTTGTCGCGGGCACCGGTCAGCAACAGCCGTTCGATGATGGCGTCGAGGGTTAATCCGGCTTTGAAGGGTTTGAATTTCCGGTGAAAATCAAGCAGTTCCAGCAGGGTCAGTTCTTCGATCAGTTCGAGGTAGGGCGCGGCTATTATTACCTGCCGGAACCAGTCGTCCGGTTCAATTACCTGCCCGGTGCGGCTGTAAGTCAGGGTTCCCTCGCTGGCGGGTAAATTGCCCGCCAGCAGTTGCAGCAGGGTAGATTTACCACTGCCATTCGGCCCGACGAACGTGTAGCTGTTGCCCGCCGATAGGGACAGGTCAACGCGTCGAAAAATCCATTCACGCCGGTATTTCTTGCCAATCTGCTCGGCGATCAGTTGCATAAAAAAAGGAATAATAACGCGGTAAACAGACGGAGCGGAGATAGCTGGGTAAATTTTAATACTCTACTCGTTTACCAGATAAACATTCGTCCGGTGGGGGAGTTTCAACTCCGTACATTCATTTCATTTGACTCAACGAATATTACTATGGCCCATGCCCACCCGCAAGCGATGCTGCAAGGTACGCTGCAAACCCTTTCTCAACGTGATGTAGCCCCTGCTACCGGCGCCGATCTGCTGAAAGACTGGATTTCCGTCCTCAAAAATGCCGGTGCCGAGCCGTTCGCCGACAAACTATCCGACCTCTACGACGAGTTGCTCAACCGGACTCCCGACACCGAGCGGGTTCGTGAGTTGCTGAATACGGTAGCTGGTCAGACGCAGGCAGCCGGTCGCGATCTTTCCGGCGAAACAGCCAATGCCCTTTATGAATTAGCTGACTCGCTGCGCTCATTCGCCACCGACCTCGACCGCACGGGTAACGATAAGGCGCTGGCCGAAAATAAGCCCGACACCCGGACCAACTTCAACCCGAATACTCCCGGCGACCGGGCCAATCAATTGCTGAACGACACGCTGACAATGCTAAGTGATGGGGTCGACATTACCTCACCCGAACAGGGTGTCCTGTTTGTGGAGGACTGGATTGAGGTGGTTAAAACCGGGGTAAGTACGCAATGGCTGGAAGCCCCCCTGACGCAGCTTCGCGATGCCCTGAACGAGGGTGACCTTCGCGCGGCCGAACAACTGATGCGTGATTTGGCGGGAACCACTCAGGATTTAGCCAATAACACGGCTGGTGAAGCCTACCGTACCCAATTAACCAATCTGGCCACGGCGCTCATCAGCTTTGCCCAGCCGCTGTCTTAAAAATAGTTTGTGGTTTGTAGTTGCTTGATGCTAACTACGAACCACAAACCACAAACTGTTTCATTCTGCACTGCTTGTCGCTCCGCCGGGGCCGCGCATGATGCCGCGTTCGGAGGTGCGGATGAAGTTGACGATCTCGTCGCGCTCGTCGGAGGGGGCCAGTTCGAGGTCGATCTGGGTGAGGGCGTCGGCATTGTTGAGGCCCTTCATGTAGATGTAGCGGTAAATTTCCTGAATCTCGTTGATCTTCTCGCTGGAGAAACCGCGCCGACGCAGGCCAATGGAATTGATACCCGTATAGGTAATCGGTTCGCGGGCGGCTTTCGTAAACGGCGGCACATCTTTGCGCACCAGCGACCCGCCCGAAATCATGGCGTGGGCACCAATCTTGACAAACTGATGGATGGAACTTGACCCGCCGACCACGGCCCAGTCGCCAAGGTGGACGTGACCACCCATCTGAACGTTGTTCACCACGATGCAGTGGTCGCCGATGCGGCAGTCGTGGGCCACGTGGGCGTAGGCCATGATCAGACAGTGGGCACCAATTTCGGTTTTCCAGTGCTCTTCGGTCCCCCGGCTGATGGTCGCATACTCCCGAATGGTCGTATAGTCGCCGATATAGGCACGGGTAACTTCTCCTTTGAATTTCAGATCCTGTGGCGTGGCCGAAATTACGGCTCCCGAGAAAATACGGCAGTTTTTGCCGATCCGGGCACCCTCATTGATGACCGCGTGCGAACCAATCCAGGTGCCTTCGTCGATTTCGACGTTTTTATGGATGATGGCAAACGGCTCGATCACCACGTTTTCCGCGATCTTGGCCTCTGGATGAACGTAAGCTAATGGTTGAATCATTTTTGTACAGTCAGCAAGTAGTCAGTAAGTCGGTAGGTTGGCAAGTCGGTAACGGGGTCGCCCTTGCGGTCAGGATCACAAGGCGAAAGACCCCATTGTCAACTCAACCACTCACTGACTTATTACTTTATTTTTCTTCACCAAATTGGCAATCATATCGGCTTCGCAAACCAACTGGCCGCTCACGTATCCCCGACCCTGCATCTTTACAATCCCCCGTTTCATGGGCGAGGTAAAGTCGCACCGAAAAATGATCGTATCGCCGGGTACCACGTTCCGGCGGAAGCGGCAATTGTCGATACCAATCAGGTACGGCCAGTAATTTTCGGGATCAGGAACAGTACTCAGCACTAAAATACCCCCCGTCTGGGCCATGCCTTCAAGCTGCATCACACCCGGCATCACCGGATTACCCGGAAAGTGACCCATGAAAAACTGCTCGTTCATGGTCACGTTCTTGAGACCCACCACGCTCGATTCGGTCAGGGCGATGATTTTGTCGATCATCTGGAACGGGTAGCGGTGCGGCAGCAGGGTCGAAATCTGGCCAATATCCAGTACCGGCGGCTGTTTCGGATCGTAGTTGGGTACCTGATTGGCGGCCGTTTTCTGGATGATTTTCTTCACCTTCTTGGCAAACGCCACATTGGCCGCGTGACCCGGCCGGGCGGCCAGAATCTGCGCTTTAATGGGCTGACCGATCAGGGCCAGGTCGCCTATCATGTCGAGCAGCTTATGGCGGGCCATCTCGTTGGGGTAGTGCAGTTCCAGATTGTTCAGAATGCCTTCGCGCCGGTTTACGCTTACTTTGGGCTTGTGCAGCAGGTCGGCGAGGTAATCCAGTTCGCCGTCTTTCACGTCGCGGTCTACAATCACGATGGCGTTCGTCAGGTCACCGCCTTTGATGAGGTTCTGCTTGTACAACATCTCCAGCTCGTGCAGAAATACGAACGTGCGGCAGTTGGCAATCTCGGTCGGAAACTGGCTGATGTCGTTCAGCGATGCGTGTTGGCTACTGATCACCCGCGAGTTGTAATCGACCATCACCGTCAGCCGGTAATCGCTCAGGGGCAGGGCGGCAATCTCAATGTTTTTCTCGGCGTTGTGGTAATGAATGGCTTCTGTAATCTCGAAATACTTCCGCGAGGCATTCTGTTCTTCCAGCCCGGCTTCGTACAGGGCGTTGATGAACTGAATCGAACTGCCATCCATAATTGGTGGTTCGGGACCGTCCAACTGAATCAGGGCATTGTCGATTTGCAGGCCTACTAAAGCCGCCAGCGTATGTTCGACGGTATGAATCCGGGCACCGCTCTGCTCGATGGTAGTACCGCGCGAAAGGTCGACTACGTTATCGACATCGGCATCGACAATGGGTTGACCGGGTAAATCCACGCGCTGGAATTTGTAGCCGTGATTGGCGGGCGCGGGCAAAAACGTCATCGTCGCCGATACGCCGGTATGAAGCCCGACGCCCGATACCGATACCGATTTCTGAATGGTTTGCTGCTTGCTGTTCATTGGTTTAGTCAGTCAGTTAGCGGGTGAGTCTGTCTGTTTATGATCGGGAGAAGGCTCACTTACTTACCCACTATTTTTTCTATTTCCTGCACCCGTTTATCCAACTGGGGCAGCTTACGGAACAATGCCTGGGCGCGCAGGCTGTCTTTGATCTCCTGCATTGGTACGCCATTCAGGGACTGTCCTTCTTCTTTAATGGTCCGGTTGATGCCCGATTTGGCACCTACCTTCGTGTGATTGGCTATGGTGATGTGGCCAACAATGCCAACCTGACCCGCGATCACACAGTAATCGCCAATTTTGGTGGAGCCGGAAATGCCGGTTTGGGCGGCAATAACGGTGTGACGGCCAATCTCGACGTTATGAGCGATCTGCACTAAGTTATCAATCTTGGCCCCGTGCCGGATCAGTGTCGACCCCATGGTGGCGCAATCGACCGTGGCGTTGGCCCCAATGCTGACGTAGTCTTCGAGGATAACATTGCCCAACTGCGGAATATTTTTGTACGAACCATCGGGTTGGGGCGCGAAGCCAAACCCTTCGCTGCCAATGACAGCATTGGGATGAATGGTGCAAAACTGCCCGACTACGCTGTTCTGAAGTACTTTGGCACCCGAGTAAATGATGGTATTATCACCAATGCAGACATTATCACCAACGAACGACTGGGGGTACAGTATAACGTTCTGACCAATGGTGCAATTTTTTCCGATGTACGAAAATGCCCCCCGGTAGCCGCCCTCGCCGATGGTACTGCCCTCGCCCACGAAAGCAGGCTGTTCCACACCGGCCCGGCCGTTGCTGACCCGCTGCTGATATTCTTCGAGCAGCCGGGTAAAAGCGGAATAGGAATTTTCTACAAAAATCAGCGTAGTGGGAACCGGCTTTTTGGGCGCAAAGGAGCGGTCAACAATCACCGCCGACGCCTGAGTGGTGTAGAGATGAGGTTCGTACTTTAAATTGGCCAGAAACGAAATACTACCGGGTTGGCCTTCTTCTATTTTTGATAACTGATTGACAGTCAGGGTGTCGTCTCCGGCTACCTCGCCATCCAGCAGCATGGCAATCTGCTTAACGGTAAACTCCATATCGTGATATTAGGCGCAGCAATCAGTCGGCTGCATTCGGAAGTTTGGGGTGCTAAGGTAGCTAACTAATTGCACTATTCGGATAGCTACCGGATTATTTCAAGAAAATGGCGGTTTTGTGCAAGCCGGAGCGAATCCCCTTTCTACCAGTATAGGTCGGGTTGCTTTGCCCAGCAAACATAGTACCGGCGCACAATGTAACTCAGGGCTTTGATGTTGGGCAGGTCCGACGCATCCGCAATATCCACCACCCGACCGTTGCGCAGTTTAATATTGATGGCATCGCCCGAGGGCAGGTAAGCCGCGTTGGTGGCCTGTCCCTCCACCCGGAAATACGTCAGTTCATCGTCCGTCACCCCTTTGTTACGCAGCGATTCGTCAATCTGTTGCACAAACTCCGGGGCCAGCGGTCCCGTTGAGAGGGCAATTTTGAACAGGTGCCGGTCGAGCAGCATGGAGCAAAGGGCCGACAATACCCGGTCGGGATGGTACCGCCACGACTTGATGCAGGCCCAGACGTCGAAGTCATCCAATCGGGTGAAGGCTTTGATATAGCGCGGATTGTTCCTGAACTCATCCAACGAAATGGAATTATTGAGAAACAGGGCAAAGTCGGGTAGGGCAAACAGCGGTTCCGACGGAGATTGGCTGGCTGGAGTTAACCGGTTCTGCTCAACCAGGTACCGCGCCCGGCGCAACACCTGAACCAGCATCGACTCCACGCAGATCGACGTTTTATGCAGGTACACCTGCCAGTACATGATACGCCGGGCGTTCAGAAAATTCTCCACGCTTAAAACGCCTTTTTCTTCCACGACCAGCGAATCATCGACCAGATCGAGGAGTTTAATGAGTCGTTCGGCCCCAATTGTTCCCTCAGCCACGCCCGAATAGAACGAGTCCCGGTTGAGGTAATCCATCCGATCCATGTCGAGTTGCGAAGAGATAAGCTGATGAAAAAACGGCCGCTCGTATGAGCCCTCGAACATGCGAATGGCCAGCGATAGCGCACCCCCGAACTGCTGATTGAGGTCGCGCATGAGCAGGAGCGAAATTTCTTCGTGCGGCACGTTCTCCAGAATGCAGCATTCCAGCACGTGCGAAAAAGGGCCGTGGCCAATGTCGTGCAGCAGAATCGCGACCTGAGCCGCTTCGCACTCGTCGTCGCTGATGCTATGTCCTTTGCTGCGCAGCGTCTGAATAGCCTGTCCCATCAGGTGCATAGCCCCCAGCGCGTGGTGAAAGCGGGTATGCAGCGCACCGGGGTAAACGTACTCCGAAAGTCCCAACTGTTTAATTCGCCGGAGCCGCTGAAAATACGGGTGCTCAACAAGGTCGAACATCAGTTCGCCGGGCAGCGTGATAAACCCATAAACGGGATCGTTGAGAATCTTCTTTTTGTTGGTCGGCATCGCCGGTACGGGGCTTGATTTGGCGGTAAAGATACCCGAAACTTTAGGTTAGTCGATGGTTGACGGTTTCCGCTACGCCCCCTTAATCATGGTGCGGGACGAACCGACTATTTGCGCTGTGGTTCAGGAAAACGTATATTTGCCTGTCTTTCGGCTAATAACCGTCGACGCGGGCTTGTAACTCAGTTGGTTAGAGTGCCTGACTCATAATCAGTAAGTCCCTGGTTCGAGCCCAGGCTGGCCCACGAACCTTCTTCAAAACCCTCAAAACGCGCTGTTTTGAGGGTTTTTTGGTTTCCTAATTCATTTCCTCATCAAATTCAGACGACCCGTTTTCCTAAAATACACCGAATAGAAGCGACCCCAACCTTTAGCCAGCGACTCATTATTAAGGATGATTATGTCAAAGAAGATGGCACCTCTGCCCCATGTCTGCATGTGAATGCCAATGGCGACTGGACCTGGATTTCGCTGAAGTTGGCCTGGCCAGTGAAGTACTTCGACAAGGATGCCGGTAAGCTCAAGCTCCGCTTTAAGTCGTTACCATCCTTATCAAACTGGGCGGGGATGTTGTTACGCTGAAGGATTATGTGGGGCACAGCAAACGGAAGACGACCATGAATGAAGTATGTCCACTTATCGGATAAGCGGAAGAAGGAGAAAATCAATGTATTCGATAAACTGTTCGTGAGAAAAGACGGCCCGAAGAAAGCAGCATAACCTACTATGTTTAATTAGTACACTTACTTAAGTTAAACACACAAATTAATGGAAATTCCTTTAATACAACCCCTTATCTCTTTTGGGGATCATTTTGATAACGTCTCAAACAAGCGTATTCTGTTCTCAGGAAAATTTGGTTCCGGAAAAACATATTTCTTAAAAGATTTCTTTGCTCTTAGATCGGATACTGTAAATACTTTTTGGTTATCTCCAGTTAAGTATTCAGTAAGTCAAAATGAAGATATTTTTGAATATATAAAGTTTGATTTAGCTCTTAAACTATTAGTGATGCTTGAACTAGCCAAGCCTCTAGAAGTAGAATTTGGCGAGAATTTATATTTG
The DNA here is from genome assembly GCA_038327655.1 of Cytophagales bacterium. Classification (GTDB taxonomy): domain Bacteria; phylum Bacteroidota; class Bacteroidia; order Cytophagales; family Spirosomataceae; genus JBBQLG01. The sequence continues at coordinate 30,914 of JBBQLG010000048.1, read as the reverse complement.
TATGAGTTTTTAAGTGATCAGCCTTTAGTAGCAATAGATACTTTGATGCTGTTAATGGGAGGTATAGCAAACGGAGATAGTATAGAAGCAAAGACAATTGAAATAGCAGGCGCTGTCAAAGGAGTTTCTGAAAAGTTGATTGATTTATACAAAAAGTATAGCGCTTTTAAAGTTAAAATCAAGGAGTCAAATAGGAGTGAGTCCATACTATTTGAAAACTACCTAAAAGGAAGTACGTTAAGAAAAGGGTCTATTTTTGAAAATGATTTAATTACTCAGACTATTAGAGCCGCTTTAGAAATATGCAAATTAAAAAACGAGAAAGATAATGTGTTAATAATAGATGACTTTGATCGATTGGATCCGGAACATGTTTTTCGTATTCTTAATATACTAAGTGTTCACAATGAAATATACGACGATGAAAATAAGTTTGGATTTGACAAGGTTATTATTGTATGTGATTACGACAATATACAAAATACATATCAGCATAAATATGGAAGCAAAATAAATTTTTTGGGGTATATAAGTAAATTTTTCTCAAGTGAAGTTTATCACTTCAATAATAGAGCTGCAATTCGTCATTTCTGCGAATACGAACTTAGTGAAGTGATTGATAATCAGAATGTACAAGACGTTTTGGGGTTGTTGCTCTCTTATTTTGTTGAAACAGGTTTAATTAATATTAGAGATATTATAAAAATTAAAATCCAAAATATATATGTTCCCATTGAGTATGGGCCTTATAACTTGTGGAATAATCATCCAACGGGAGTGCCACGTTCGCTTTCATTTATGCCTATGAGTAACAACTCAGGAAGATTTATAACTGAGGGAATAGATACCTTTTTCATTTCTTCAGCAGATTATCCATTTATTCGTGCTATCAGAGTATTATGTGTGATATTTGGAGGCTATTCAGAATTAAAGACAAAGATTAAAAATATAGATCATAAGAATGAAGGTTACAGTAAAGAATACATCCCTAAGATTATTAAATCTATTATGGCTCTACTGCACCACGTAAATTGCAATACTTCCGCTGAACTCGGGAGGCTCTGTTTCTCATATCGTAGGGACGAATATAATGAGCAATGGTTACTCAGGAGGCCATCAACTATTATCTTTGGAGTTGACTTGTTAATTCCAACTGGATGGGAATTTAATAATAAATACCCTGGAGACGTTAGCTACTATAAAAACGTTAATTCAAATATGGAGTTAATTGACTATACGAACCCAGACTTAAAATTTACTGATTACGGTAGTTACAAAGCCTTGACTGAAAACTTACTGAAAATACTTAATTTTTTACAACAATCAGGCACTTTAGAACGTATGAGCGTGACAAGCCAACATGACTAAATAGTAATATTTAGTACAATAATACGGTATTCTAAATACTTATAGACTATGGTCCGAGAGATGGATAGTTGCTTAGCTATTACTGAAACAGAATGTCCCTTCTAACATAGGCTTTCCACAATACGAGCCTGCTTTTTGGCATCTTCACTCAGGCCCGGTTTTTTGCCACCGGTGCGGCCCAGAAGTTTAACCGCAACTAAATCGGCCTTCGTCCGCTCACTGGTCAGGTCACGCTCAAACTGTGCAGGCTGGCCCACCGCATTCCTGAAGCGCTCACGTGTAAAGACGTAAGCACTTTTTTGTTGGTGCATGTGGGCTGGTTGTTGTCCACCGTTGAACGGCACAGGCCAGACGATATTTGGCCGGACGACAGGTGCGATAAACCAAAGAGGTTGCAGGGGTTAAAATACGGTTTAACTATGGTCGGCACGAAACTAAACGGCGGCTGATACCGTACAAAACCTGAAGACTAACTACCCCAGTCGACAACACTGCCCGACTGCCGTTTTTAGGACAGTCGCCGGGGGAGATTTCGTTTCAGCGTGTTCCTGTTCATACCCCAAAACGACTTTCTTTCGTACCGTTCATGGCTGGTTTGTTAAAAGTGCTTACGGGATTTATGGTGCTGATGGTACTGACGGCTTCGGCCCAGGACTCGGTCAGTGTACACCCGCACAAGACCCAGTTTATTCCCCTCCCGATTGTGTATTACACGCCGGAAACGCACGTCGGCTACGGCTTATTGGGGGCTTACCTGTTCCGGGCCGGAGCCAATGCCCGTACGTCTAATATTGACGTAGCGGCCATTTACACCCAGAATCACCAGTTGGTAATCGACCCCACGCTGACCATTTTTACCCGCGACGAAAAGTACCTCATCAAAGCCAACCTGCTCTACACCCAGTTTCCCGAGTTCTACTACGGCATCGGCAGTGATACCCGCCCGAATAACCGCGAATTAATTTCTTATGACAGCTTCCGTACCTACGCCAAAGTGCTCCGTCAGGTGCGACGGGGATGGTTTCTGGGCGTGCAGCAGCAATATTTTCGGACCTTCAATGTGCATCGGTCGTCAACCACGCCCTACCCGGCCAATACGCTGATTGGTGAACTGGGCAGCCGTACCAACGGCCTGGGCCTGTCCAGCATTGTCGATACGCGCGACAACATTTACTCGGCCACCCGGGGCTGGTACGCCGAAGTTTCCGGTCTGGCCTATCGGAGTCTGTTTGGCAGCGAATACACCTTCACCAATTACCTGATCGACCTCCGGCATTACCAGTCGCTCACCCCCAAAACGGTTTTTGCCTGGCAGGCCTATGTTAACCTGAATACCGGCACGGTGCCCTTCAAACAGGCGGCTACGCTGGGCGGCTCCATGCTGATGCGGGGTTACTACAATGGCCGCTACCGCGACAACCATGCTATCATTTTACAGGCGGAGCTGCGGCAGCGGTTGGTCGGACGGTTAGGTGGCACCGTATTCGTGGCGACGGGCGATGTGGCTCACCGGCTGGATGAGTTTTCGGTGGGCGATCTGAAAGTGACCGGTGGAGCCGGACTTCGCTTTCTGCTGAGCCGCCAGGAGCACGTCAATCTGCGGGTCGATGCGGCCTTTGGGCGCAACACTCAGGGCATCTATTTTAATATATCCGAAGCATTCTAATGGATTGCGGTCTGCCCGGCATCCGTCAGAATAGATTTCTGCCTTATTATCAGCAGATTATGGGCCCGATTTGGGGCTGACCTGGATCCATAATACTATACCGAAACACCCCGCAGTTAATACCTGCGGGGTGTTTTTGCGTCCGGCTTGACCAGCTTCGCAGGCACAAAAAATGCTTGTTGAGCAACCCGGCAGAATTGACGCCAAAATGCCTCGGCAAACCGGTTGCTTGCAGGCGAGTTAAGGGCCATTTAAAGGCCACTGAATGGACGTTCTCCGGCCCATCGAAAAAATCACTATAACAAGATGTTGAACGGAGAATGCGTAGGATTTCAGCGAAAAAAGTTGTATTTTTACCATCTCGACTATAGCCCCAACGGGCAGTCGCCTAAGCCCTATTTTTCAGTAAACACCAGCAACATATTCCGTATGACAAACGAACTCGTTGACGCAGACATTCTTCCCGGTGGAGACGAAGCCCGCAGCCACTATGATGCCGACAATATCCAGGTACTCGAGGGTCTGGAAGCCGTTCGCAAACGGCCGTCGATGTACATCGGCGATGTAGGCATCCGGGGGCTTCACCACCTGATCTGGGAAGTAGTCGATAACTCCATCGACGAAGCCCTGGCCGGCTACTGCGACACTATTCACGTAACCATCAATACAGACAATTCCATCACCGTACAGGACAATGGTCGGGGAATCCCGACCGGCATCAACGCCAAAATGGGTATATCGGCTTTAGAGGTCGCCATGACAGTGTTGCACGCAGGGGGTAAGTTCGATAAAGATACCTACAAAGTTTCCGGCGGTCTGCACGGCGTGGGCGTGTCCTGCGTTAATGCCCTCTCGACCCACCTCCGGGTGGAAGTTCACCGGGGTGGCCACATCTACGAGCAGGAATACAACATCGGTCAGCCGCTTTATCCGGTTCGGCAAATCGGCGATGCCGACGATTCGGGCACGACGACAACGTTCAAACCCGACGCCAGCATTTTCACCGATACGGTCTATAAATTCGATACCGTAGCCGGCCGGCTGCGCGAACTGGCCTTTTTGAATAAGGGTATTCGCATTACACTCACCGACCGACGCGACCTCAATGAAGCCGGTGATGCCACTTACAAAGAGTTTTATTCGGAAGGTGGTCTGGTCGAGTTCGTGAAGTACTTAGACGAAAGCCGCGCGCCACTGGCGGGTATGGAGCCGATGTACATGGAATCGACGAAAGGGCCGATTCCGGTGCAGGTCGCCATGGTCTATAATCAGGAAGCGTCCGAAAACATCTCGTCTTATGTCAACAACATCAGCACCATCGACGGAACACACGTGCAGGGCTTCCGGGCGGCCGTCTCGCGGGTGCTGAAAAAGTACGCTGAAGAAAATAACCTCATCGCCAAGAAAAATGGCAAGGTTACCTTCGAGAGTTCGGACTTTCGCAAGGGCCTGACAGCGGTCATTTCGGTGATGGTCGGCGAACCGCAGTTTGAAGGGCAAACCAAATCCAAATTAGGGAATCAGGAAGCCGTAACGGCGGTAAGCAGCGTGGTAGGCGACATCCTGAAAACGTGGCTGGAAGAACACCCCCGCGAAGCCAAATTCATCGTCGAAAAAGTCTTGCTCTCCGCGCAGGCCCGGATTGCGGCTGCGGCCATCTACGACAAAACCATTGGCCGCAAGGATGTGATGAGCGGTATGGGCATGCCCGGTAAACTCGCCGACTGCTCCGATACCGATCCCGACCGTTGCGAGATTTACCTGGTAGAAGGTGACTCGGCGGGTGGCTCGGCCAAACAGGGCCGCAACCGGGCGTTTCAGGCCATTCTGCCGTTGCGGGGTAAAATCCTGAACGTGGAAAAAGCCCTGGAACACCGGATTTACGAAAACGAAGAAATCAAGAACATCATTACGGCGCTGGGCATCCGGTTCGAGAAGGACAAGGACACCGGCGACCTGAAGATGAACTTAGACAAGATTCGCTACCACAAGGTCATCATCATGACCGATGCCGACGTGGACGGCAGTCACATTCGGACGCTGATTTTGACTTTGTTTTTCCGCAACATGCGGTCGCTGATCGAGAGCGGGTATCTCTACATTGCGCAGCCGCCCCTATACCTGATTAAGAAGGGCAAGGAGGAGCGTTACTGCTGGAATGAACAGGAACGCGAAGCTGCCGTAAAAGAACTGGCCGGCAAAGGCAGCGAAGACAATGTGGGTACGCAGCGGTACAAAGGATTGGGGGAAATGAACCCCGAACAGCTCTGGACCACCACGATGGACCCCGACAAACGGAGCCTCAAATTAGTGACCATTGAGTCGGCAGCCGAAGCGGATCATGTGTTTTCGATGCTGATGGGCGATGAGGTGGCTCCCCGGCGCGAGTTCATCGAACGAAACGCCAAGTATGCCCGGGTGGACGTGTAGTGATTTGTTAACAAGCGAAAGCGGGCCGAAACGTCCGCTTTTTTGTTTATTTGGCCTCTCATGATTAAGAAACTGTTGTCCCGATTGACTCCTCAACGAACCAAAACGTCCTTTACCGGAAACGTACCAACTGTCATGGCCAAGGTTAGCGAAAAAGTCAGTACTGTTATCGACCAGAGCGACTACATCAGTCGTGATCTGAGCTGGATGAAATTTAACGAGCGGGTGCTCGAACAGGCCCGCAGCCCGGAGCGGACGCTGATGGAACGGCTTAAGTTTCTGGCCATTACGGCCTCGAATTTAGACGAGTTTTTTATGATCCGGGTTGGCAGTCTGTACAATTACTTAGACTACAACAAGCACCGGGTCGATTATTCGGGATTACGGGAGGTGCCGTTCAAAAAAGCACTCTTTACGGCAGCTCAGCAGTTTTACCGGGCGCAGCACGATTTGTTTACGGACGAGTTACTGCCCCTTTTTGCCGAAAACGAACTGCGGGTGGTTACCTACGAAAACCTGACGGATGCCGAACATGACCAGGCGACGGAATATTTCGATCAAACGATTTATCCGACGCTCACGCCCATGCTCTACGACTACACCCATACGTTCCCGGTGCTGCTGGCGCGGGTACTTATTTTTGGCGTTGTTACCCAGAACCCCGACGGCGATTTACCGGACCGCATCCTCGACGAGGACGAGAACCAGCGTATTTCCTTCGTGCAGATTCCCGCCAATCTGCCGCGTTTCATGCGGTTCGAGCGCGAAGATGTAATCCTGTTTCTGCCCATCGAAGAAGTGATCCGGCAAAATATCAAGAAGCTGTATCGCAACATCGAAATTCAGTCGATCAACCTGTTTCGCATCATCCGCAACGGCGACTTCACGCTCGATGAGAGTGACGACGTCGAAGCGGATTTCATTGATGAAGTGCGGCAGAAGATCAAAAACCGCCGGCTGGGCCGCGTGGTACGGGTCGAACTGGAAACCGCGCGGGGTGTCGGACCCGGAGCCGAATGGATGGTGAACCTGCTGAAAAAACGGTGGGAAATTGACCAGTACAATTTTTTCGAGGCCACGTCGCTGCTCGATTTTACGAGCCTGTGGCAACTCATCCGCGACCCTGAATTCAAGGAATTGATTCCGGCTCCCCATCCGGCCGTTCCCCCGCTGGGTATTGGCCGTGAGACGATTACTGATATTTTCGAGACCATCCGGGAACGCGACATCCTGATGCATCAGCCGTACAACAACTTCGAGCCGGTGCTGCAACTGCTGGAACAGGCCGCCGAAGACCCAAACGTGCTGGCCATCAAGATTACGGTTTACCGATTAGCCAAACGGTCGCGCGTGGCCAATGCGTTGCTGAAAGCGGCCGAAAATGGCAAGCACGTGTCGGTACTGTTCGAAGTAAAAGCCCGGTTTGATGAGGAAAACAACATCCGCGAAGCGCAGCGGCTGCAACAGGCCGGTTGCTTTGTGATTTACGGCATCAGCCGCTATAAAACACATACGAAACTGCTGTTGGTGGTCCGCAACGAAGGCAGCCGCGTGGTCAGTTACGCCCACTTGTCAAGCGGCAACTATAACGAGGAAACAGCCAAACTTTACACCGACATTGGCTTGCTCACTGCGGATCGGGTGTACACACACGACATTTCGGAGTTTTTCAACGTCATCACCGGCCACTCGCTGCCCAACGATTACGAGTACCTGATTACGGCTCCGCGCGACATGCGAAACCGACTGATCGACCTGATCCGGGGGGAGGCCGATAACGCCCGCGTTGGCTTGCCAAGTGGCATCTGCATTAAGCTGAACTCGCTGGAAGACAAAGCCGTGATCGACGAGTTCTATGCCGCATCGCAGGCGGGTGTGCCGATTAAACTGATTGTACGGGGCATCTGCTGTCTGCGTCCGCAACGCCCCGGACTAAGCGAGAACATCGCCGTACGGTCGCTGGTGGGGGATTTTCTGGAACACACCCGGATTTTTTATTTCCACAACAACGGCGATCCGAAGGTGTACGGCGGCAGTGCCGACATCATGGTCCGCAGCTTCGAGCGGAGAATCGAATCGCTGTTTCTGATGGCCGACAAGCGCGTGAAGCAGCAAACCATCTCCATTCTGGACTACAACCTGCGCGATAACGTCAACTCGTTCGACATGCAGGAAGACGGCACGTATCTGAAGTGCGAGGTCGCGCCGGGCGAACAGCCCTTCAACAGTCAGAAACGATTTTATGAAGTAACAGAGACCAAAATCCGCAAGGCCGTGCTATTTGCTGAGCCACCAGCCCCCAAACCCGTTGTTGAACCGGAGCAGCCCGAAACGGCCAACCCATAGGTTAAATTTTGTATCTTGTCCGTATGGAAGCAATACGAGTACACTTGCCGGAAGACCTGCGGATGAACGACGACGAGTTCGTACGGTTCTGTCAGGAAAATCCCGATCTGAAGTTTGAGCGCCGGAAGAACGGTGATATTGTATTTATGGCACTTACAGGAACCGAAACAGGATCGAATAACGCCGAGATCGTTGCCGATTTTGTGATTTGGAATCGCAAAACACAGTTTGGGAAAATTTTTGACTCATCAACTGGATTCCGATTGCCCGACACCTCAATTATGTCACCCGATGTAGCTGTTATCGCGCAGTCACGCTGGGTTACCTTGACGGTTGAGCAACGCCGAAAGATTGCATTGATCTGCCCCGATTTTGTGCTTGAACTCCGCTCCGCTACCGACCGGCTCAACGATGCTAAAGAAAAGATGGCCGACTGGATGGCGAATGGCTGTCAACTCGGCTGGCTGATCGACCCGACCAATCAGACGACTTACATCTACCGTCTGGCGCAGGAACCGGAAATCGTGACGGGGTTTGGGATTTTATCCGGCGAAATGGTTCTGCCCGGCTTTGAACTCGATTTGGCAGTATTGTCATAAAAAGGGAGTACATGAGAAGGCGTTTTCGGAAACGGTGGTGGCTTTAAAGCCCTTCTGTTCCGTAAAACGCCTTATTTCTTTCGTATCTTCGCCAGCCTGATTGCAAAAAACACCAATACCTCACTAAATGAGCCGTTTTACCGGACTAATTGGAATCGCCCTGATTCTGGGCCTCGCGTATGCCCTTTCCAACAATCGAAGAGCCATCAACTATCGCACCGTCGGGGTCGGTTTATTAATGCAGACCGGTTTGGCCGTGTTTATTTTGAAAACCGATGTTGGCAGTCAGATCTTCAACTGGCTGGGTAAAGCCGTGGCGAAACTGCTGTCTTTCTCCGACAAAGGGGCCGAATTCGTTTTTGGTTCGCTCGTCAAACGTGATGTACTGGACCGGGCCTTCGGCGTGGGTAATGACTTCATCTTTTTTTTTAAAATCATCCCGACCATCATTTTCGTAGCGGTGCTGGTCAACATTTTTTACCACCTCGGCATCATGCAGCGCGTAGTAGCCGTGATGGCGCGGATGATGAAAACGCTGATGGGCGTGAGCGGAGCCGAAGCCCTGTCGAATGTAGCCAGCACATTTGTTGGGCAGGTCGAAGCGCAGATTATGGTGAAACCGTACCTGAAAAACATGACAAACTCCGAACTGATGGCATCCATGACGGGGAGTTTCGCCTGCATTGCCGGGGGCGTTCTGGCGGTGTACATTTCGCTGGGCGTACCGGCTCCGTATCTGTTGGCCGCCAGCATCATGGCCGCTCCGGGTGCCCTGGTGATCAGTAAAATTGTGTTTCCCGAAACCGAAGTGTCAGAGACGCAGGGGGTAGTAAAAGTCGAGATTAAAAAGAACCATGCCAACCTTCTGGATGCTATTGCGGGCGGAGCCAGCGAAGGGCTGAAAGTTGGTTTGAACGTCGTGGCGATGCTGATTGGCTTTATTGCCCTGATTGCCCTGCTCGATTATATTTTGCTGCAACTCGGCATCGGCGTGTTCGGAATGCCGGACCTGAGCCTTAATTTTTTGCTCGGTAAACTGTTCTCCGTTTTCGCCTGGGCCATGGGCGTACCCTCGCAGGATGTGCAGGCAGCCGGGGCGTTGATGGGTACTAAAATGGTGGTCAATGAGTTCGTGGCTTACCTCGATCTGGTTAAAATCAAGTCGACGCTCGACCCCAAAACCATCGCCATTACCAGCTTCGCCCTCTGCGGCTTTGCGAACTTCAGTTCCATCGCCATTCAGGTTGGCGGCATCAGCGAACTGGCCCCCACGCGCCGGAGCGATCTGGCCCGACTTGGTTTCAAAGCCCTGATCTGTGGCACGTTAGCCAGTTATATGTCGGCAACGCTGGCGGGGTTGTTGTTGTGAGCAGGTAGCCAGTGACCATTGAGTTAAAACGCTTCGCCTAACTGAAAATACAGGCCGGTAATGCCCCCGCGGGCAATGCCGTAGTCTAACCGCAGGTTGAGCCGCTCATCTTTTTTGAGCGCAAATCGCAAACCACCCCCAAACGTGTATTTGAGGTTCTGGAAGTTCAGCCCACTGAGCCGGTCGGCCACATTGCCCATGTCGGCAAAGGCTACGGCACCCAGTCGCCAGAAGAGGGGAATCCGGTATTCGGCCTGGAAGGTGAATTGATTTTTATCGCGGTAGCGACCATCGTAATACCCGCGCATGCTGTTGGAACCCCCGAACGATGCCAGACTGCGCAGCGGCACCTGACCTCCGCCGAATCCACCGTAGGCTTGCAGGGCCAGAACCTGATTTTTATAAATCTTCCGAAAGGTTCGTAGGTCGATGGTGTAATTCGTGAAGCGGAACGTGGACCCCAGCACCGGATCGAAATGATTGAAAAAAAACTGCGCCAGGGAGCCATGATCCGGCGCAAACGCGTTGTTCCGGTTGTCGAAAGTAAGGCTTAGGCCCGCGCCTGAAATATCGTATGGAGATCGCCCTACAACCTGCTCCTGATCGAAGAGGTCGCCCGCCGAATGATCGACCCGCAGCAGCCGCTGGTATTCGTAAAGCAGACCCAGAAAAATGTGCGGTTTGACCTGGTGTTGCAGGTGCAGGTAGATGTAATACTGACGGAATGAGTAGTTTTCCTCGCTGGCATCGGGGGTGAACTTGCCAAGCCCCCAGAACTTGTCGGGAAAGGAACTGTACGAAATCTGATGGTTGAGGATATACCGTTCGTGCGGAAAATAGATAGTGCCGTTAATGGCGGTAACAAATTGCTTCCGAATGGAATACAACGCCAGTACCTGCGAGTTGGACGTTCGGGCCGATGTATCCCCCCGAAGCAATCGAAAGGTGAATGACCCCGCAGCGCCAAATGACCAGTCGGTTTCGACCGAGCGGATGACCAGTGGCAAAATCAGCACGGGTTTAGACTGGAGCATACTGTCCTGTCTGGGGAGCACACTCGCTGTCAGATCAGGGATAGTCGACTTGGGTACAGGCAGACTGTCAATCTGCGCCCGCACCGTAAAAGTTGTTAACCCGAGATTGATCAAAAAAACCAAAAATAGCGTTGTCCTATCCAAAAGCACGGAGTATTACGAGAGGTTGAACCGTTAAAAGCGGGCGAGGTTACCTTAAAAAGGAATTAATTGCAAGTTCACAAGTTGTTAACAAGGGCTCTGCCACCTTATTTTGTTATTATGAAATGGGGATTTTGAACGAGCGGCAACGGTAGAGTGAGTACATGCCGACCAGTAACTATGAGAAAATTTGACTGTCCATCGTTTGTTCTGGGCGATACGCTGACCCCGGAACAGAAAGCGTTTTTTGATGAGCACGGCGTTATTGTCTTTAAAAAGTTTATTCAGCCCGAAACGGTTCAATTATTTATCGGGGAAGGTCAGCGGGTTGAGAAACAGCTACTGGCCGAAAAGCGGGAGAAAGTAAACGGCATCCCGCTCAAATACGGCAAAGACGTTGATGAGTCAACCATCATTCAGCGACTCTGTTTTCTCTCCCAGTTCAGCCCCGCCCTGCACGAGTTTCTACAGGACCCCCGGTTGCACGCCTTAATCGGCCTCCTGTACCCCTACGAAGGCCGCATTGGCGAAATCGAAAAAGACGGTCTGGTGATGAATCATTATGTGCGGTCGGCCAATAGCCGGTACTCCCAGATGGGCTGGCATACCGATTCGCCCCGCGATATTTTTCTGGGGCAGAAGATCATGCCAATGCTCAATGTAGGCATCCATCTGGACAACTGCCCGATGGAAAACGGTGGCCTGCGCGTGATTCCCGGCACCCACAAGCAGGGAATACTGAAGCTGCTGTTCGGTAAAAAATACTTTATCGATAACAATCCTGACCCAAAAGAGGTGGGTTTCGATATCGAAGCGGGTGACCTGACGGTACACGATGGCCGACTCTGGCACCGGGTACAGCAGGCGCCGAACGTCGGCGAAAGCAGCCGTCGGCGGGTGATGTATGTACCGCTGATCACGGGTAAATACATGCCTAAGAGTGAAGACAGCAAAACGCCGTTTTACCTGCGCTTTATTCAGAAGGTGAACAACTAAACGGTAAATTGGAATTAAATGACACCGGGTTAAAACCTGGCGCAGAACAACACTTACGTTGCTGTGCGTCAGGCTTTAACCCGGTGTCATTTAAATGCTAACCACAAACTACTAACCACAAGCCAAACGTGTCCTACGCCCTCATCACTGGTGCCAGCAAAGGCATTGGTAAAGCCATCGCTACCGAACTCGCCCGCCGACAATACAACGTCCTGCTGGTAGCCCGTTCCGCCGACCAACTCCGGGAGTTGGCCGAGCAGTTAGCCCGCACCCACGGCGTTCAGGCCGATTATTTCGCCGTCGATCTCTCGGGAGTTGGTGCGGCTCAACGGGTTTTCGACTGGTGTCAGCAACAAAACTACACCGTTCAGACGCTGGTGAATAATGCCGGATATGGGCTGAGCGGACCGTTTGGTAACTACACCATTGCCGAACACGAAAACATGATGGCGGTGAACATGACCGCACTCATGCAACTCTGCCGTCTGTTTCTGCCCATTCTCCGGCAACAATCCAAATCGTATATCCTGAATATTGCCAGTTCGGCGGCTTACCAGGCTTTGCCGGGGCTGAGTTTGTATGCCGCCACCAAAGCATTTGTGCTCACCTTCAGCCGGGGGCTGCACCATGAATTGCGCAGAACATCGGTATCGGTAACGGCCGTTAGTCCAGGCTCGACCGATACTGACTTTGCTACGCGGGCGCAAGTGGGCGAAAAAGCACTGAAAGCGGCCGAAAAAGTAAATATGGCGCCCGAAGCCGTTGCTAAAATTGCCGTGGATGCTATGCTTGCCGGTAAAACGGAGGTAATTACGGGCGTTATCAACAAACTGGGCGCGTTTGCCGCCTGGTTACTGCCGAAGGGTTTTGTGGAGCGCACTGCCGGGAAAATTTACGAATAGGCGCGGACGGTCTGCGGAAAGATTAGGTATATTTGGCTAATAGATTGGACAAATCTTCTTTCCCTAAATTCCTGACGTTCCATGACTGAATCATCTCGTCGCCGGTTTCTACGGCAACTCACCGGCTCAACCGCGTTGCTCGCCGGTCTGCCCGTTCTGTCTACTGCGGCTGATACCCGCGACCATTTTATCGAGATTATCCGACCCCGCACCGCTGCCGACAACATCAACATCGCCCTGATCGGTGCGGGTATCATTGGCCATTTCGACCTCAACACCGCGCTGAAAGTGCCCGGCACCAAAGTCGTAGCCGTGTGCGATCTGTATCGGCCCCGGCTCACGCGGGCCAAAGAAGTTTGGGGAAATGACCTTTTCATTACCCGCGATTATCACGAAATCCTGAGCCGGAAAGATGTTGATGTGGTGCTGATTTGCGTACCGGACCATTGGCATGACCACATCTCTATCGACGCCCTGAATGCCGGGAAACACGTCTACTGCGAGAAACCGATGGTTCACCACATCGAAGAAGGACAGGCCGTGATTGCTGCGCACAAAAAGTCGGGTAAGGTCTTCCAGGTGGGCAGTCAGCGGGCAAGTGCCTCGGCAATTCTGGAAGCCAAAAGACGCTACGAAGCCGGTGACATCGGCGAATTAACCTCCGCCGAAGCCTTTCTGGACCGGACCGATGCCCTCGGCGCGTGGCAGTACACGATGCCGCCCACCGTTGATCCGAAAGACCTCGACTGGGAGCGTTTCCTGGGCGATGCGCCGAAACATGCCTTTGAGCCGGTCCGGTTTTTCCGGTGGCGCAACTACAAAGACTACGGCACGGGCGTCGCGGGCGACCTGTTCGTTCACCTGCTCACCGGCCTGCACACCGTAACGGGTAGCCTCGGACCAAACAGTATCTACGCCCTCGGCGATCTGAACTACTGGAAGGATGGCCGTGATGCCTATGATCTCGTTACCGCCCTGATTAATTACCCTAAAACCGACAAAAATGCGTCCTTCCCGCTGGCTCTGCGGGTCAATCTGGCAACCGGCGCGGGCGGTGATATTCACACGCGTATGGTAGGCACGGAAGGGGTGATTGACATTGGCTGGGATGGCTTCACAATGAACCGGCTGAAGCGGCCCAATGCGCCCATGTACAGCAAAGGCTACGACGCGTTGTTTACGTATCCACAGGCGGTGCAGGATCAGTTTATCCAGCAATACGATCAGAAATACCCGGCCGGCCAATACACCCGCGAGGTAAAAAACGAACCGGCCGTCACGTTCAACGCCCCAAGCGGCTACGACGACCGGCTCGACCACATGATCGTATTTTTTAACGCTATCCGTAAAAATGACCCGTCGCTCATAAAAGAAGACGCCGAATTTGGCCTGCGGGCGGCTGCTCCGTCGTTGGCGGCTAACCTGAGCGTCGAGCAGAAGCGCGTCATCAACTGGGATCCAGTGGCGATGAAACTCCAGAAAAGCGTTTAATGGAAGCAACCATCAAGCAATACATCGCGGCCTACAACGCGATGGACGTACCGGCCATGTTGGCGTTGCTGCACGAGGTAATCGTCTTTGAAAACGTCTCCAATAGTGCCGGAATCACGGTGACAAGCGGCAAAACGGAATTCGGGCGGCTGGCTAACCAGTCGCTCGGCCTGTTTCACCGGCGTACGCAAACCATCCGGTCCCTTACGTTGGGAGAGCGGACGTCAGCCGTCGAGATCGAGTTTACCGGTATGCTGGCGGTTGATTTACCCAACGGACTGAAAGCCGGGGAGGTAATGACACTCCGGGGCGTAACGGTATTTGCGTTCAGCGACGGTAAAATCGCTCGCATCAGCGATTACAGCTAAGCGAACAATTACCAGTCTTCGCTCAATACCGCGCGCTCGTTTTTTAGCTGCTCCATACTGTCGACCACCAGCATCCGGGTTTTGGCATGGTCGAAATGTTCGCTGTAGGACTGCCGAAGTTCCCGCCGTTTGATGGCTTCCAGAAAACGACGTACATCGTTGGAATTTTCGAGTAAAAGCGGAGGCACTTCCGAGGGGTTGCCGTCATCATCTTTAGCGACCATCGTAAAATATGACGTGTTAGTATGTTTCACCGTACCCAGACGGACGTTCTCGGCGATGACTTTTATGCCAACCACCAGCGACGTTCGGCCTACGTAGTTTACCGATGCCAGCAGCGACACCAGATCACCCACCTCGACCGGTTGCCGGAAATTGACCCCATCGACGGATACCGTCACGCAGTATTCACCGGCATGTTTGGTCGAGCAGGCGTAGGCAACTTTATCCATGAGAGAGAGAATAATGCCGCCGTGAATCTTACCGCCAAAGTTGGCGTAGGACGGAATCATCAACTCAGTAAGCGTAGTGCGGGAGTGGTTAACGGAGCGGGCAGTACTCATAAACTCGGATTCGTGGGATTAGAGTGGTGGAGGTTGATTTGTCATCCTGAAGCACGAAGAATCTTGGAAACTTGGTCGCTAACCGGGTCGCCAGTGGGAACCCTTCGTGCCTCAGGATCATAAATTAATCTCCAAAGAAACGTAGACAGACTGCATAAAAAAGCACCGTCAGCCAAACCGACGGTGCTTTTTTGTGAGATCGAAGCGGAACTATACCGCGAAACTTTCGCCACAGCCGCAGGTACGGCTGGCGTTGGGGTTCTTGAACTGGAAGCCTTTGCCGTTCAGCCCGTCCGAAAAATCGAGTTCGGTACCAACCAGATACAGCAGGCTTTTACGGTCGATCAGAATTTTGACGCCCTTGTCTTCCACCACATGATCGGTTGGTTGCTGTGTGGCGTCGAATTGCAGGTCATACATCAGACCGGAGCAGCCACCGCCCTGCACGCCCACGCGAATGGCGTAGTCGGCCTGGAGACCTTCTTTCTCCCGGAGTTCGATAATTTTATCTTTAGCGATGTCGGATACGGTTACCATAGCAATGAATTGAGAGCGGGTGAACGCGATTTGGTACTAATGGCTTAACTTTCCGCCACTCGTAAAAGTTCTGTTTTGTTATGCTTACCAACGTCGAACACATCGGCATCGCCGTCGCCGACTTAGCCGCTGCCAACGCCCTGTTCACCAAACTGCTCAACGTGGCTCCCTACAAATCGGAGACTGTAGCGTCGGAGGGCGTAATGACCTCGTTTTTTCGGGTAAATGCGACCAAGATCGAGTTGCTTGCCGCCATGGATCCCGATAGCGCGATTGCGAAATTTTTAGCCAAAAAAGGCGAGGGCATTCATCACATTGCTTTCGAAGTAAGCGACATTCTGGCGGAGATGGAGCGGCTGCGGGGTGAGGGCTTTACGGTGCTGAACGAAACGCCTAAACGGGGAGCAGATAACAAGCTGGTTTGTTTCCTGCACCCCAAAGGCACTAACGGAGTCCTGATCGAATTGTGTCAGGAAATAAAACTGTGATTCGTCGGATTTACCTGGTTGTACTGATTTCTTAATTGACAATTGCTATGCTGAAGCGCGTTTCCATCCAGAACTTCAAGAGCCTCAAAGACGTCACGCTTGACCTCCAGAAAGTGAATCTCCTGATCGGTCCCAATAACTCCGGTAAGACTAATTTTTTAAAGGCACTGGAGTTTGTAAAGGAAACTCAAAACGGAGTCTCAGGGTCTAAATACAAATCTATCACTTTTAATAAGTATGGTGATCCAGTAATTATCGATTTATACACTGACTATTCGGAAAAACTTTTAGTAAGCCGGAAAATAAATATTCAAGGCGACATTGAGAATAGTTTTTCAATAGATGACTTAGATATGAGAAATGAAAATATTGAATCGCATAGAATTGAACAAGGGAGAAAAAGGTTTAATTTGGATGCTTCACAAATTAAGATTTACACACCACAGCCAAGCCAAGTAAGGGATGCGTATCCATTAGGATCTGAAAATGAAATCGTCTTCGCGGATGGTTCAAACATTATTGCATTCTTAGATAATTTGCAAGATAACCATAGATCGAAATTTGATTTATTAGAGAATACCCTGAGGATTTGTTTGCCTGAATTTAGTTATATAGCTTTTAGAAGTGTTCAAATTGATTTGAACAGTGAACTTGCAAAAAAGTATTTCAATGCAAAGGAGACATTCAAAAAGATAGGATTACAGAACAAGATAAATAATATTATTTATTGGTCTGATGAATTATCAGAAGGTGCTCTATATTTTTTAATTTTGCTCTGTATTATTCACCAACCTAATCCGCCAAAGCTTCTACTACTTGAAGAACCCGAAAAAGGCATACACCCGCGTAGGATTTGGGAGGTAATGAAATTTATTTTTCAACTGGCCGAGGAAAAAGATATACAAATTATTTTAACTACTCATAACGAGCACGTTGTGGATGCTTTCTCATCTATGCCTGAGTCGATATTCGTCTTCGAGAAAGACGAAGAAACTGGAGTAACTACAGTTCGTAATCTTCAGAAGAATATTATTGAACCTTCTCACAAGAAAAGTGAAGAATTGGGAATAGATAAAGTTGATTTTACGACTAATTTAGGTGAAAATTGGCTATATGGCCTGATTGGTGGCGTACCAGCAGATGTATTATGAGAAAAATTCCTCGATTAAACTATACGCTCATTGCTGAGGGCTACGCGGAGTACTCTTTCATTCCAACTTATCTACGATTAATTGCTTTAGAGCATGGAATTCAGTCAGTCCCCAGCAGTTTAGGATTCAAAGGCAGGGATGCTGGTAAGTCGAAAGTATTACAAGAAGCCGCCAGAATTTGTACGATTGCAATTCAGCAGGATAATCAGTTAGTTATTATTGGAATAGATTTGGATTCTGCTGACCACGAACAAGAGCAGCCAAAGCATACTGCTGAATGTAAGGTTGTGGTAGAAGCTGTTGGAAGAGCCTACAAAGAATATGGTTTAAGAATTAAACATTACGTACCTGTGCAGGCTATCGAGCATTGGATGGCTTATCAAGCCTATAAAGTTGGATTGGCTGCTAAGTTTGCGGAGAACGGAGTCGAAGGTAAAGAGCAGAATGAATTGAAACGCCTTTTATACAAAGGCAACAATAGCGGACCGAACATGGATCGAGTTGCTAAGGCCATTGCAGAAAAAGCAGACTTTGATGAATTGGCTAAGCAGTCGCGGAGTTTCGCGCACTTTCACAAGCAAATCGTTGGCTTTCTCGAAAACTTTGCCATCAACCCTTCATAAATCGCACGAGTCCGATTTCCAGTAATAGAAACCCTAACGCGGCTAACAGGAAATATTTCCAGAGGCTGGTGCCGAGGTTTTCGCGTTCCAGCACCTGTACGAAATCGCCGTCGGTGATGCTGTTGAAAACTTCGACGTTCTTCTGATTACCAAAAATCTGCCGCAATTCAGTAGGGGAATAAAAAGCCATCGCCGACTCCTGATGGCCGTGGTTCAGGGCTAACAGTCGCTCGGTTTTGCCCGCTCCGTCGCCACGGCCTAACTGCAATTCGTAATAACCCGATTCAACTTCCTGTCCGGCCGTGAGCTGATTGCTCTTTGGCATCTCCATCAGCAATTGATTGCCAATGATGCGTTGCACCGGAATGATATCCAATTTGCCCCGTTTGAGTTTATAAACCGCCTGCTCCGACGTCCCAGTAGCATTGGCGATGGGAATCGTAATCAGGTTTTCGTCAAACGAATAGGCCGTGCGTTGCGGGCGGGCACTCAGAGCCGCCATTTTGTACATAACCGGTACGAACAGAGCGTGTTGGGCGATGTTGCCAAACGGTTCGGTCAGTGGGTTTGCCAGCACGTAAACGTAGCCCGAACCAGCCCGCGACTGCGTCAGAAAGGGGCGTCCGTCGCGGAGGGATAATAATTTAGTGCCCGCGTTCCACTGCCAGACCGGTGTGGCGTTGGGCAGATTCAGTGGGTCCTGCTGGTAGGTTTGCTGGAACACGTCGGCGAAGAACGGGTTTTTGCGGTCGGGGTCGCTGAGGGGTTGCATCGGCGCGAGGGGCTGCGGTAAGGCCGTGACACCCGAAACGCCCAAGGCACTCAAAAACGGCCCATAGCTGCTCACATCGGGGTTGGCGGGCGGAATAACGGCTACGCTGCCGCCCTGCCGCACGAACCGCTCCAGTTCGGTGCGCAGGGTGCCGGTCACCGACGGAACGCCTTCCAGCACGACTAAATCCGTAGCCTTTAGCTGCCCGACATCGAAGTTCTGGGCGGAAGCACTCCGGCGGACAAACAGGCTGTCGTTGCCGTACACAGCGTTTACGTAGTCACGGTCCGACCGTTCGCCGTAGAGGTGCAGCACCCGGATAGAAGGCGACGCTTCGATCACGAAAAAGTACTCATTGTCGAACGTGATCGGATAATCTTCAAACACAATCCGGCCCCGGTGGTAGCCTTTTTTGGTGACGTTGACATTCAGCGATGCCTGCCCCGATCCGTTCGCGTCGATGTTGACCGACGCCGTCGATACCTGCACATCGTCCAAATACAACCGCACGGGCAGGTTTTTAACCGCATTGCCCCCGCTGTTGCTGAGTTTTACGGTCAGGCTGTTGTTTTGCTGTTCCCGGATGAACGGCGTGTTGAGCCAGACCGAATCGACGTAGACATTTTTGGTGGCCTGCGCGTTCATCGGCACCAGAAACAGCCGGTCGGTGCTGTCTATTTTCAGGCGGGACAGGTCACCGGCGGTACTTTTCTGGAAGTCTGAGAACCAGAAAAGCTGATTCCGTCCACCCGGATTCTGGCTGGCCAACAGGTTGCGTTGCCGTTTGTAAACGGACTCCAGCGTGCGGGAGGTGTGCGCAAACCGAACCGACGTTACGCGGTCGCGGATGGCTTCGGCGGAACCGGTCTGCTGCTCCTGCGCCGAAAAATCGTTGGTCAGTAATTGCAGGGACGTTGCGTTGCGGAACAGGGTCAGCAATTCGTCTAACTTACCCGTCGCAATATCGAGGTAGCGTTTTTCGTTCTGCTCATTCTGCATACTGTACGAGTTGTCGAGGTACAGACTCGTGGTGCCCTGCCGTGAGAGACCCAACCGGCTCTGCGAGGGGAGGAACGGCTGCGCAAACGCCAGCACCAGACACGTCAGAAACAGTACCCGCGCCAGCAGAATCAGCCAGTGTTTTAGCCGCCGGAACGATTTGGTTTCGGTCTGAACGGTTTTCAGCAGGGCAACATTGGTAAAAAAGACCCGTCGGGTTCGGCGGAAGTTGAAGAGGTGTATGGCAATCGGCACGGCAGTCGCCAGTAGGCCGAACAGGAACGACGGATACAGAAAACTCATGCAGGAATAACGCTTGAAAGGCCCAAGTTAGTCAGGGTTGGGCAAAGATGAGAACACCGGTCGGGTGGGTGTCACTCTTTATCGGGGCATTTTTTACAGCGTTTCCCTTTTTTATACTTTTTGCAGCACTTTTTGAACACACAGTCGCCACCCGCAAGTGAATTAGTATGAATCGACTTGGTTGATTGGGTACTGTCTTCAACAACTAACTGGCAATCAATTATCATGGTTTGTCGAGCGGAAATATAGACTGATAACGCCGGATCAGCCGTTTTTATTCCCTTCCCAAAGTGAGTACTCCGTCATCGGTTGGTGACGGAGTAGCCCACGATCACAAAATCTCGCCCGTCAAATACAGTTTCACCTGACCGGCAATTTCTACGCGGGGCAGGTTGGGGTTATGCGTGTTCAGCTTACACTTCAGAAAACCACCACGGGGCGAAATCTGCCGGGCGGTCAGCTCGGTTTTGCCGAGCCGTTCGGCCCAATACGGAGTCAGGGTAGTGTGCGCCGAGCCGGTTACCGGGTCTTCGTCGATGCCCGACTGAGGACCGAAAAAGCGGGAAACAAAGTCGCAGTCGTCGCCTGGTGCCGTCACGATAACGCCCCGCGCCGGTACCGTCACCATCTCGCGGAAATCGGGGGCGAGGTCGGCCACATCGGCCTGGGTTTTGTAAACAACCATGTAATCCGTCTTGCCTTTCAGAATCTCGACGGGTTTACTGCCTAACCCCGACATGGCTAAACTGGCCAATAGGGCAGGTGGTTGCAGATTGGCCCGTTGCGCGTGGTCGGCCGGAAAATCCAATACCAGCCAATTCTGACCGTCGTCGTGCTGTTCGCGGCAGACGTTGAGCGGACCACTGCGTGATTCGAACGTGATTCGGTCGACCATGGCCCCGAAATTTTCCAGAAAGAAGATAACATGAGCCGTTGCCAGCGTGGCGTGGCCGCACAAATCGACTTCGACTGTGGGCGTGAACCAGCGAATGTGGTACTGGTTTTCCCCGGCCTCCTTAGTGTAAAAAGCGGTTTCGGCGAGGTTGTTTTCGGCTGCTATCTGCTGCATCTGCGCGTCGGGCAACCACTCCGAAAGCGGGCAGACAGCCGCCGGGTTACCGGCAAATAATTCGTGGGTGAAGGCATCGAGTTGGTAAATACGAATCGCCATAATCGGTAGAAGTGTTAAAGAGTCAGGAAGGAATGTTCGTCGAACAGGGTCAGCGACGGAATTTTGAGCGTGGCCCGGTCGAATTTAGGGTCATTATACTCAAAATCTGCTGGTACCGCTACAGTTTTCATGCCAGCCGCCATCGCCGAGGTCAATCCCGTCCCCGAATCCTCGAAAGCAACGCAGTACGCCGGTTCGATGCCCAACCGCCGGGCCGCGCCGATGTACACGTCGGGAGCCGGTTTGTTGTGGGCTTCGAGGGTAGCCGAGTGCCAGAGCGCGAAATAATCCCGGATGCCCAACCGGTCGATTACCAACTCGATCAGCGACAGGGGAGAGGCCGAAGCAATGGCAATCGGCAGGTGTTTGTCCCGAAAAAAAGCCAGCACGGCAAGGGCACCGGGCATGGGTTCGGCCGCGCGGCCAATACGCTCGTGCGATCCGTTGGTAATGGCATCGGCCATCGCGGCCCGGCTGCGACCGGTTTCATCCCACGGATGCCGTGCAAACCAGTAGTCGACTACAGCCGCAATGGGCAGGCCGGTCGTTTGTTTACACTGCTCGTCGGTCAGGTAAAGCCCCACGGTATCGAAGACGTCGCGCTCGGCCGCCCGCCAGTGGGGTTCCGAATCGACCAGCAAACCATCCATGTCAAATATTGCCGCCTGAATCATCCAATGGTCGCTTTAAGAAACGGTTTGATGTCGATGCGCTCCCAAACCCGTCCCCGGATGTAGGGTTCGTGGTCGTACCAGAACTGGAACTGTTCATGGGTGGCGAAGTCGAGCACCATCATGGAACCAATCATTTTGCCGTCGGGATCGAGCAGCGCACCACCGATGACGAATTGGCCATTGGCTTTTAATTGCCGGGCACCGGCGAAGTGATCGGGTCGGACGGCCATGCGCCGGTCGAGGGAGTCTGCGTCGGTATAATCGTAGGCGTGAATAACGTATTGCATGGAGTTGAGAAGGCGTTGTGGTCCGCAAAATACGCAGATGGCCAAACTTGCCGGTGGTATCGGTTCACAATCTTAGCACGGCGCTTCTCCCAAACTTCGGCGGCTTCGTCCCAAACCGGGTGGGTTTCATCCCATTCGATTGGCGACGCGATTGCACCGGCGTAGGTTTGACGCATCAATCACAGACCAACTCGTTTAACCGCAAAAAAAATTGTATGGAAGCTTCTCTGCCAACTATCCCCGTTACCGAGCCTGTACCTACCCCTCG
Source organism: Cytophagales bacterium (assembly GCA_038327655.1). Taxonomy (GTDB): domain Bacteria; phylum Bacteroidota; class Bacteroidia; order Cytophagales; family Spirosomataceae; genus JBBQLG01. Next base: position 8,368 of record JBBQLG010000048.1, on the reverse strand, counting down.
TGGCCTGACCATCCGTCAAAGCTGGTACTTGATATTCATCCTGTTCCTGTGGCAATTCGCGGCTGCCGTTCCGTATGGGGTTATCGAAGTAATTGGGCAAAAAACCGGGTTTTCTGTGCCCAAAGGCGTTTTGCTCAGCGGAATGTATGCGCTGGCGTTTGGCCTGACCGTCTGGGGTGCCCTGCGGAAGCGCAAAGACCGTCGGCTTTCGTTTACGGCCATTAAACCCGCCGTTTACCCGGTTATTGCCGTGGGTGTTGTCGCGTTTGGCATCCTGCTCGAACCGCTTACTTCCCTGCTGCCGGTACCTGCGTGGCTGCAAAAAATGCTCGAACAAACCTTCACGAAAGATGCCATCTGGTCGGCGGTGCTGCTGGCGCCGGTGCTCGAAGAAATCCTGTTTCGGGGTATTATGCTCGATGGTTTGTTGAAACGTTATTCACCCGCAAAAGCGATTATCTGGTCGGCCGTTTTATTCGGCATAGTTCACCTCAACCCGGCGCAGTCGGTGGGTGCCTTCGCGTTGGGATTACCACTGGGCTGGCTCTACTACCGCACGGGGTCGCTGTTGCCCTGCATCGCCCTGCATTTCGTAAACAACGCCATTGGTTCGCTACCCCTGCTGACGAATGATTCGCTGAACATGAGCGACAACACCACCCGGTCGTTTATCGCCAATGACGGACTGTACGCCGGGTTACTGCTGCTGGCGGCACTCATCTGCTTTGTCTGCTACCGGACGCTGAATCAGCTACTACCTAAGCCGGTTAGTCAGGTTGTCTGATGTCAAACCGCATCTAATAAAGCACCCGCTTACTCTCGAATCAGCGGGTGCTTTTAGTTTATTGGCTGGCTTAATCAGCCTGTGAAAGGTCGGCAAGGTAACTGACTGTCAGGTTGTAAAACGTTTTTGCGTCAGCCAGCAAGGTTTGGGCTTTTTCATTTCTGATTGTTGCTTCCATGTCGTAATCTGCTGACTGACGGGAGTTAAAGGCCTGGCCGACGATTAAACTGGCATCCTTTGTGAAAAGACCCGTATTCACAAACAGCTCGCCAAACTTGGCTTTAGCTGCCTGATGCTTCTTGACGTACACTTCCTGCGTAGCCAATAACGCGCAAATGCAATAGAAGATAGCGTAGTAAGATCGGTTGGTTAAGACGAGAATCTGTTCATTTTGGTACAGGATTTCAGCCGATTCTAAGGCACTATCGGCGTGGTCTATGTAGCGCCTGATCAATTCATTCATACCAAAAGCCCCTCACGGCGAGATTCCTGATAAACAGGCATAAACGAGGTTTGATAACGTCTATGGGATACTGGTAACGGCGAAATAGCCAATCCATACTTCAGCATCAGATCCGTTTCAATCTCCGTGATTCTAAACACCTCGGCAATCGTGTCGACGGTCTCATCGTTGAGAATGACCATCAGGTCGATGTCGGATTCCTCGTCGTAGTCGCCCCTGGCGTAAGAGCCAAAAAGTACTACCTCCCGCAGCCGCTCGCCGTAGAGGGCTTGTAGGGCCTGCTTAAACTCGCGTACGATGGGTTCGATTCGGGGGTTAATCATGGCCGCTGCTTTTTTGGTAAAACTGCACGTTTTAGTTTTTGTGGTCTAGCTCCGGCAACGCGTATTATTATTGAGACAACCCGTTCAGGTAATCAACCGTGAGGTCATAAAACGTTTGCGCGTCCGTCAGTAGCATCTGCGCCTGTTCATCCGTAATGTGGGTATCCATGTCATAGTCGGCCGACTGGCGGGCCTCGAAAGCCCGTTCCAGAATCTGCCCGGCCTCCCGGCTGAAACGGCCCGTTTTGACGAACAATTCGTGAAACTTGACCCGGGCACCCTCGTGCTTTTTAGTCACAATATCCTCCGTCAACAACAGCGCCGACGCGGCATAAAAAATAGCGTAATACGTCCGATTGGCCAGTGCCAGCAAGCGGCCGTCCCGGTACAGATAAGCCGCATCGTCGAGCGAGTCCGCCGAATGGCTGAGAAATGGTTTAATCAGCTCGTTCATACAAATAAGCCCTCCCGGCGCACTTCCCGATAAACCGGCATAACCGACGAACGGTATTTCCCGTTGGTTACAGGCAACGGCGAAATAGCATAGCCGTATTTGAGAATGAAATCACTGGTTATCTCAGCCAGCCGAAACACCTCGGCAATCGTGTCGACGGTCTCATCGTTGAGAATGACCATCAGGTCAATGTCGGATTCTTCGTCGTAGTCGCCCCTGGCGTAAGAGCCAAAAAGCACTACCTCCCGCAGCCGTTCGCCGTATAGCGTCTGTAAAGCCTGCTTGAACTCGCGTACGATGGGTTCGATTCGGGGGTTAATCATGGCCACTTTTTTGGGTAAAACTACACGTTTTGGCGTTTGTCGGCTAATTTTAGCGTTTTAGCCCCTGCTTCACCGAACCGCCATGATTCTACGCCTACCGCTTTGCTGTCTTTTCCTGCTACCTGTCTGCCTGTTGGCACAACCCAAACCCCGGCCCGTACTTACCCTCGACGCCATCATGCAGGACCCTAAGCTGGCCGTTGGTACGTCTCCGTCGGGTATTTTCTGGTCCGATGATTCCCAAACGATCTATTTTAATTGGAACCCGGAACGCGCCAAAGGGGATTCACTCTACAAAATTGTGCTGACCGGCGACCGCAAACCGGTGAAGGTTTCAATGGCCGAACGCCGAATGCTTCCCCCGGCTGAAGTCGACATCTACAACCGCACCTACACCCTGCGGCTCTTCGAAAAATACGGTGATTTGTTCTTGCTGGATCTGAAAACGGGCCGAACGCGCACCCTCACCAACACCGTCGAACGCGAAGCAAATCCGACTTTTTCGGGCGACGAGCAGAGCATCACATTTGTCCGCAGTAACAACCTGTTTCAGATGAGTTTGTCCAACGGTGAGGTCATGCAACTGACCAATTTCGACCTGGGGAGCCGGAAAACGCCCGATAAACCAAGCGACGAAGAAACCGTACTGAAACGCGAACAACTGGCTCTGTTCGATGTGCTTCGCGACCGAAAAGCCAAACGGGACGAAGCTGAGCGCAGTGCCCGTACTGAACCCCCCCGCCGACTAAAACCGCTCTACACCGAGGGCCGTAACATCGTCAATCCCGTTGCCAGTCCCGACGGGCGGTTTGTGACGTTCAGTCTGAGTAAACTCGCCACCGGTGCCAAAGCGACCATTGTACCAAGCTACGTCACCGAATCGGGCTTTACCGAACCCATTCCCGGCCGCACCAAAGTGGGAACACCATTGGCGACGAGCGAATTTTTCGTGTACGATACCGGGCGAGATACGGCATTGGTTGTCAGTACGAAGGCTATTCCCGGCATTACGGATCAGCCGGATTTTCTGAAAGATTACCCGAAGAAAGACACGGCAAAAACGAAAAAGCCCCTGCTCCGTGCCGTGGCGATTGGCAGTCCGCTCTGGTCGGAAGACGGTAAAAACGCGGTGGTCATCGTGCGGGCAGTCGACAACAAAGACCGCTGGATTATGGGCCTCGACGCGGCTACCCATACCCTGAAATTACTCGACCGGCAGCGCGACGAAGCGTGGGTTGGCGGGCCGGGCATCAGTGGCGGTCAGAGCACGCTCGGCTGGCTGGACAACCAGACCGTGTATTTCCAGTCGGAAGAGACCGGCTACTCACACCTGTACACTATGAACGTCGGGACCGGCGAAAAAAAGCAGCTTACGAGCGGTAACTTTGAGGTGCAACAGGTGCGGTTATCCCGAAACAAAAAGCACTTCTACCTCACCACTAACGAAGTACATCCTGGCGAACAGCATTTCTACCGCATGGCCATAACGGGTGGCGAACGCACCAAATTAACTGCCCTGACCGGCGCGAATGACGTGATCATTTCGCCCGACGAAACCAAAGCCGCCATTCGTTATTCGGTCAGCAACAAGCCGTGGGAACTGTATTTTCAGGAAATTACCACCGATAAAAAAGGTACTGTCGGTCTCAAAGGAACCGCCACACCGCTCACCAACTCCACCACCGAAATGTTCAGGGCTTACCCCTGGCGCGACCCCGAATTAGTTACCATTCCGGCCCGCGACGGGCAACCGATTTACGCCCGGCTGTACAAACCCGCTGTACCAACCGGCAAAACGGTGATTTTCGTGCACGGCGCGGGGTATCTCCAAAATGCGCACAAGTGGTGGAGCCAGTATTTTCGGGAGTATATGTTTCATAACCTCCTGTGCGACAAAGGGTATACCGTGCTGGATATCGACTACCGGGGTTCGGCGGGCTACGGCCGCGACTGGCGAACGGGCATTTACCGGCACATGGGTGGCAAAGATCTGACCGATCACGTCGATGCGGCCCAGTGGTTGGTGAAAAACCACGGCGTCGATGCCAAACGCATGGGTATTTATGGCGGCTCGTACGGTGGATTCATCACCTTGATGGCCATGTTTACTACACCCGATCAGTTCAAGGCCGGTGCTGCTCTCCGTCCAGTGACCGATTGGGCAGCTTATAACCACGGCTACACGGCCAACATCCTCAACGAACCGCAGACCGACTCGCTGGCGTACCACCTCTCGTCGCCCATTTTCTTCGTCGACGGACTAAAAGGTCACCTGCTGATTTGCCACGGCATGGTCGATGTAAACGTGCATGTACAGGATGCCGTACGGCTGAGTCAGCGGTTGATCGAGTTGAAAAAGGAGAACTGGCAAATGGCCCTTTACCCCGTTGAAGATCATGGGTTTGTAGAACCGACGAGCTGGCTGGATGAGTACAAGCGGGTTCTAAAATTATTCGACGATACGCTGTGAGCAGTAGCTGGAATGAGCGGGCCGTAGCGTAACCTCCCTGAACAAACCCGTGGGGTACCCGTTATACAGATAATTTTACAATAAACTACACAGCACGATTATGAAAAAAGTAATGGTAATGGCCGCCCTCGTAGTAGCTACGATTTCGGTCGCTTCAGCGCAGGAAACGGTTGGCCAAAAGGCAAAAGAAACTACGCATCAGGCTGGCAAAACAATGGATGCGGCTGGTCATAAAGTAGGCCGTGAGGCTCGCAAAGCTGGCAGTACTGTGAAGTCTGACGCGCAGGTGGTTGGTGCAAAAGCCAAAGAGTCGAGCAAAAAAGGCATGGATAAAATGGACCACGGCATGAAAAAGGCCGAAAATAAAATGAACAACAACTAACTGGCCAATCGTCGGGTAGTCGTTTCTGCCGGGAGGTCACTGCACAAAGCAGTGACCTCTTTTTTTTACCACTCCCCGGTTGTACCTGCACTTATTTAATACCTGCATCAGCCAAAAAACGGTCCGAATGCGTTGTACCGGAAACGGACCCTGCTAAAATTGCCGGTACGCTACTACCTTTGCGCTATGAACCAGTCTGTTTCCGTTCTCCTGTTTGGCATTACTCGTGAACTGGTCGGCCAGTCGAAACTGACCTGCCCGTTGCCGGCCGCGGCCCGCGTGAGTGACCTGCTCGATGCGTTGAAAACGCAATATCCCCGGTTGGGCGATCTAAAATCGCTTTTGGTAGCCGTCAACAACGAATACGCCGAGCCGGACACCCGGATTACATCAACGGACGAAATTGCCCTGATTCCGCCCGTCAGTGGCGGCTGAACCGTATCCTATGATTTCTATTACCAGCGACCCCATCGACTTTGGCCCGGCGTTTACGTATCTGCAAACGGCTGAGGCCGGGGCACTTGATTTCTTCTTCGGCGTCGTTCGCGACAATACCAACGCTAAAGCGGTCGAACACCTCGAATACGAAGCCTACGACGCCATGGCTATCAGCGAAATGCAGAAAATTGCCGATGAAGCTACCCGGCGCTGGCAGGTGTTGCGCTACGTTATCATTCATCGCAAAGGCGAACTGCGCATCGGCGAAGTCGCGGTACTGATTGGTGTGGCCACCCCCCACCGGGCCGATGCCTTCGATGCCTGCCGCTACATCATCGACACGATCAAACAGACCGTTCCTATTTGGAAAAAGGAATTTTTCAGCGATGGCGATATGTGGGTAAATGCTACGCCGTAGGGGTCTACGCGTTCGTGGTTCGTAGTTTATAGTTCGCTGCCGAAGGTAACGACAAACCACAAACCACAAACTATTTTATCCCAAATCGTCCCTGTATCGGGAAGTGATCGGAGTAAGGGATGTCGCGCAGGGTCTCGAAGGACAGAACTGTCAGGCGGGGGTCGTAAAATTGATTGTCGATCCGGACGTATCTTGGCGCGCGGTTCAGGGTAAAGCCAAACCCCCGCCCGGCATCTTCAAAGGCATTACGCAGTTTGCGTCGGAGCCGCTCGTAGACGACACTGTAAGGTGTTTCGTTAAAATCGCCGGTTACAATCACCGGATACGGACTCTGATCTATGTATTTTTCGACCACTTTCACCTGTTCATCCCGGTCTGTAAAACCAGTACGCAGGGCGCTTAGAATGCTCCGCGTTTCGTATTTGACGCCCGCTATTTCATCCTGCACGAACACTTTTCGCACCCGAATACCCATCGACTGCAGGTGAACATTAATGACCCGCACGGTATCCTGCCCAATCTTCAGATCGGCCCAAACCAGCCCGTTAAAGTCTTTGAACGGTTCTTCACCCTGATTCAAAATGGGGTAGCGCGAAAACAGCGCCACACCCAATAGGCCAACTTCTGTTTTCTCCGACGACTGATGTAGGGTAACGTGATACGGATACCCCGCCTTTTCCAACCGCTCAATGATGTTGAAAACCGGCAGCGTTGGCTCATTGTAAAACTCCTGAAAGCAAAGCACATCGGCCGTTTGGCGGCACACAAACCGGGTTATCTGCTGCGACATCGGCGGGAGCTTTTTGTCCGGGAAATAACTCACCGCGTTGAATGTTGCCACATTGTAGCTGAAAATACTGAGTGTCGGTTGCCCGGTGATGTTACGCCCTGCCGGTTCATAGGCGAACGTCCGGGGCCAGAGCCAGAACCCCGCCAGCAGGGTAATGACCGAGAGCGAAGCCCGCCACGACCGGCCAATGGCCCAGAACACGACGTAAATAATGTTGACTGCCCAGGCAACCGGCAGGGTAATCAGCAGCATTCCGGCGGTCCAGTGCTGAAGGGGTAGTTTATAAAGCAAAAAATAAAGCAGGATGGTGTAGAGGAAAAGCAGCAGGTTGAGCGACCACAGCAGCGACGCGAAAAACCGGGTGATCCACTTGCCGGGCATAAACTCGAAGGCCATAGCGAAAGAGGAGAATGGGCGATGGTGATCCCTGTAAACGAATCCCAAACATACGGCATAGCGGCCAAAGCGCAGCCCTGCCCGGGGAGAAAGGCTTGCGGATACTCCACTTTTATGCTACATTTGTGCCGCTTACCAACAAAAAGTTTTGTTCAGAAAAGGGAGTTTTACTCCCTTTTTTGTTTCGTATACTTTATGAATGACAACACGCGGATTACCGAACTGCTGCAACCGTACCTGAACGATGGCCACCTGTACGTGGTCGATGTACAGGTAATCGGGCAGCCGGGCGGACGCACCAAAGTGGCTATTCTGCTCGACAGCGATACCGGTATCACCATCGAAGAGTGTGCCAGCATAAGCCGTCGGCTGGGCGCTGTACTCGACGAAACCGATCTGTTCAGTGGAGCCGCCTTCACGCTCGAAGTGTCGTCGCCGGGCGTCGATCAGCCGCTGCGGTTTTCGCGGCAGTACGTACGCAATGTCGGGCGTCAGTTGGCAGTCACGCTCAAAAGTGGTGGGGTATTGACGGGAAAACTTGACAGTGTGGCAGATGACCACATTGTACTGGACGTTATACCAGCCAAAAAACCGAAAAAGAAAAAAGACGCGGCTGCTGAAACGCCCAAACCCGCCGGACCAACGCCGGTGCCATTTGCCGACATTCAGCAGGCCAACGTCGAAATATCATTTAAATAGTAGAAGCCCATCAATTGGGTGTTTACTGCCGGATTCTTACCCATTACACCTATGGCACTAACTGCAAAAACAACCTCGCTGAATAGCAGCGATTTGATTGAATCGTTTGCCGAATTTGCCAAGTCGAAAAACATCGACCGGCCGATGATGATTTCTATTCTGGAAGAAGTTTTTCGGACGATGATCCGTAAAAAATACAACACGGATGAAAATTTCGACGTCATCATCAACGCCGAAAGTGGCGACCTCGAAATGTGGCGTACCCGCGAAATCGTAGACGACGACTCGGAAGACATCTGGGACTACGATAAAATTCCCCTCGCCGAAGCCCGTAAAATTCAGGACGACTTTGAAGTAGGGGAGCAGGTTGCCGAAGAAGTAAAATTAGACGACTTTGGTCGGCGTGTGGTGCAAACGGCCCGGCAAAC
>JBBQLG010000047.1:0-38450 GCA_038327655.1 Cytophagales bacterium | reverse complement strand
TCCAATTCTAATTCCTGGACACGGTCTTTCAGACACTGGACTTCAGCCAGTAAGCTGCTAATCAACGCCTTTAGTTCTCCTGTGTCCATTGTCTCTGCCACGAGAAATTGTTAGCAAATTGCGTACCTAAACAGTTACGTTTTTTGAATGATGTGGTTTGCGAAAAATCGCCTAATGCATCATGGAGTGCTAAAAAAGCGGTAAGTACATAGTACTCAGCAACCTCGTTGACCGCATGTATCGGCTCTCCCCCCTCCGACAGGAGTAATCCTCCTGACAATAATTGAAAAAAGCCACTGAATACACTCAACGTAAAGCAGGGAAGTGCCTCCATAGGCTGAGCAAAGTCGTAAGAACCAACAAAACCATAGGGTTCTGCCTGTACCTTAAAGCTATCTTTAATGTCGAGTACTATTCCATACGCGGTGGCGTCCTCGTCACGGCTATGGAAGTCGTTGTACTCAAATAATATACCGTCCATGAAGTCTGTTGTGTAAGTCCAGTCCTCCTCACAGTTGGCAATCAACTCTTGACAAAACTGTTGTCTAATGTCTTCTACATCTAAACGTTCGAGCTTTTCTCTCACGGCAGATGCCAATTCATCGGATTTAGTAAGCTCCAGCAAGTTAGTTCGCTGAGTAGTTAAGTATGTGTGAATATCCTGGTTGATAGCCATAAGATAAAGATTTATTTATCAACTAATTAATTCGTTTATGAATCGGTCTATTCACTATAATAAATGAGCCTGCCCGTTGGCGAATAACACAAAGCCGCCCGATTCAAGTACTTGAATCGGGCGGCTTTGTGTCTGGTTTGTCCAGTAACGCTTACGCTTTCTTCTTCTTGCCTTTCACGCTGTCCATCACCTTAGGCAGCATGGCGGTGTACCCGACAATGTCTTTACTGATGGCGTCTTTGAAGAATGGGAACTGGGCATCATTTGAGGCCTCGCCGAGTGCCAGTGCTTTTTTTGCCAGCGGCAGGGCTTCGGCAGTGTTGCCCATCTTGGCCAGAATCTGCGACTTCAGCCACACATTCCGAAACGTTTCTTTCAAGCCAATCGACTTATCCGTCATGGCCAATGCCTGGGGCAGATTACGGCCTTTAGACAGGTTATAGCTGGCAGCAGCCTGCAATACGGCCGGGTCTTCCGGCTTGTCGGCCACGGCTTTGTCAATCAGCATAGCGGTGTTTTTGCTTGTCTCAACCGCGAGCTTAGCCGACGCTTTTACGCTGGCCCACATGAAGTTCAGACTGGCGGTGCTGTCGGTCAGGTCCGTGAAACCGATGGTGAAGTTCTCGATGGGTTCCGACGCGGCCGTAGCGTTGATTTTCACCCGAAACAAGTCTTCGTCCTGCTTATACTGCGCCGTACTGGCGGTAGTATTCTTGTTAAAAATCAGCATCCAGGTGCCGGGCATCGGAATCGAAAAGATCGAATACGTACCGGCAGGCAGTTTCTGTCCTTCCACCATCACATCGGTCGACGAGGTGAACGACGTGGCTCCGTTGGCACCCGTACGCCACAGTTTTCCGTAGGGCGCCACGGCCGCCGTGGTATCCCATACGTTCCGGCCTTTGACGCCGGGGCGCGAATATTTCACCGTAAAGTCGGTTACACCAACGGTTTGCATCACCGAAGCACCGGGGCTGGGCTGTGGCTGGCGAATCTGAGCGGTAGCCAACTGCGCCACCAAGCACAGGGCAACGACATTCAGGAAAATAGTTTTCATGGTTCTTCTGGTAGTATACATTTGTAAAATCAAGGCGAAATTGCGCTTTTTTCGCGGCACAAACCAACCTTTAGCGATTCTCATGCACCGCCAACCTCTTCTCCAGCTACTCACCGAGTATCACACCGCTGATCCGGCCGAGCAGATCATGCTGGCCCAGACCCTCGCGTTCGTCCGGGAACAGCCCGACTGTTTTCAGCGTTCGCTGCGCACCGGTCACGTAACGGGTTCCGCCTGGATTGTCTCGCCGGACCACGCTCAGGTGGTGCTGATTCATCACCGTAAACTCGACCGGTGGCTACAACCCGGTGGGCATGCCGATGGTGACCCGGACATAGCAGCCGTTGCGCTGCGGGAAGCTCAGGAAGAAACCGGCCTGACCCGGCTGCGGTTGGTCCGTCCGGCGGTTTTCGATGTGGATGTGCACCCGATTCCGGCGCGGAATGACGAACCGGCGCACCTGCACTACGACGTCCGGTTCTTGTTGGAAGCCGACGCCAGTGAACCCTTCCGCGAAACGGCTGAAACAAAGGGTATTCGCTGGGTTGCCTTAAACGAGGTTAACCAATTTACCGATTCGGAGTCGGTTCTAAGGTTGGTGCGGAGAACGCCGACCTGGTACTCGGCCAACTAAACCCATGAGTTTTTCTTTAAACCTTGTGGGTTTGATGACCAGATACTTTACCGGGAATACTGTCCGCCCCCTATAACAATTCCTGCCTTCAGAGCGAAATAGCTGGTGTTACGCGATTGGGAGCCAAACGTGAAATTATATTCGCTGCCTAATCGAAAATGCCCTAACTCGGCACCAACCCGTGGGGCAAAACCCAGTTGTGCCGGACCGAACTGAACGGGTGATAATGGCCTGAGCTTATCAGTATTAACAGTGGCTGTAGCATACTGGTAGAGCCCAGCTACAAGGCCCGCAAAAACACGGCGACGGGCCTTACTGAAATAATAATCGCCGGAAAGTCCGTATGACCGGATGTAATAGGCATCCGTAGTTGTATTGCCAGATAAATCGCGGTAGCTGTTTACGCTTTCGATCCGCAGGCCCAGGGCAAACTGGTCGTTCAAGGCGTATTTGGGTTCCATAGCCAACAGAGGTCCTACGATAAAAGCCTGCGGAACGCTAAAGCCTACACTGGCATCGACTTTGAACGGCTTGAATACCCGTGTTTGGGCGTTGACGCTCAGGCTGACGAGTAATGCAGCGGAGAAGAGAAGTAAATTTTTCATAACGCCCATAATTAGTCGTTGAATTTTGGTTTTGCTCCTTTTTGAGAGCAAGGTAAAATCCATGTCGCTAAAACGGAACAAATTAACACTCTTTAACGGGTACCGGCTCGTTGCTATCAACCCCGTAAGGCCTGTTGATAAAGCGCGTAATTTCCGTCGTCGAAGCAAACGAAAATCACCGTTTCGAGTGTGGTATCCGTAGCCAGAAACGCCCGAACGGTGTCGATGGCTACGGTGCAGGCGTTTTCTTTCGGGTAGCCATAAATGCCTGTACTGATGCCGGGGAAGGCGATTGTTTTCAGCCCGTTTTCGACGGCTATTTCGAGCGCCCGCCGGTAACAATTCGCCAATAACCCGGCTTCTCCGTGCGATCCGCCCCGCCAAACCGGCCCCACCGCATGAATTACGTAGCGGGCGGGCAGCTTATACCCTTTTGTCAGTTTGGCATCGCCGGTCGCACACCCATTCAGCGACCGGCATTCGAGCAGTAAATCAGGCCCGGCCGCCCGGTGAATCGCTCCGTCTACCCCACCCCCGCCGAGCAGACTGGTATTGGCCGCGTTTACAATCGCATCGACGGCCAGCGTCGTGATGTCGTCCTGAATAACCGAGAGAGTCGTCCTGCTGTTCGTCATCGTTGAGGCCCCGTCTGGTAACGAAAAGTTAGTTTTGCTATCGTTTCAGCAACTTCACCACCTGCCGCCGGTTGTCGGCCGTAAGCGTGAGCAGGTACAAACCGGCACTCAGCCGGAGCGACTGGAAGGTAAACGGCAGTTGGGCTTCATTCAGAAACTGCTGCCGCCACAGCACCCGTCCGGTCAGATCGCTTAGCATGGCCTCCACGGGGGTACCGGGCGACAGGCCCAGCCACCGGGCCGATACCGCATCCGTATCCGTGAAGGGGTTGGGATAGGCAATAAACTGGTCAGTACTGTTCACCAACTCAGCCGCCCACGTAAAGGTTGGGATGCCGTAGCCTAATGCCTCGTCGGGCCGGATAAACTGACTGCCCGACCGGCGGAGCAGGGCCGTTACCTGAGCCGCCGTCAGGGCCGGAAACGCCTGCCAGAACCCCGTAGCCAGTCCCGCCACCAAGGGGGCGGCACACGTGGTACCATTTTCCGCCGAGATGCGCCCGGTAGTGGTGCCGATGATGGTCCCCACGCCCTGAGCCGCCAGATCCGGCTTTACCCGCCCATCGGCCGAAGGACCAAACGAACTGAATGACGCCCGCACCCCATTGAAATTAACGGCCGCCACGGCCAGTACCGATACCGCATCGGCCGGAGCACCAATGGTTCGCCAGGCATTTGCGCCCTCGTTGCCCGCCGAGATCACCACCACCATACCGGTTTCGGTAGCCCACTGCGCGGCCCGGGTCGACAGGGCGGTTTTACCGTCCATATCCGACTGCACGTAGTCGCTCGCCGGGTTATCGAACTGGAAATAGTTCAGCGACGAATTAATAACATCGACTCCCGCCGAGTCAGCATATTCGGCACCCAGCAGCCAGTTTGCTTCTTCAATACGGGTTTCGGAAAGGGCATCTTCCGTGCGCAGCAGCAGATACGACGCCTTGTAGGCCGCTCCGTACAACTGACCGGGGGCAGCAGCAGCCATGATGGAGAGCACATGCAACCCATGGTCGTCATCGTCGTACACATTGCGTTCTTTGGCCACGAAGTCGTACGTGCCCACGATGCGGTTTTCGGCGAACAGCGGCTTGAGAAAGGCCACACTGTCGGCCCGGCGGAAGCCTGCGTCCAGAATCCCGACCAGCATCCCTTCGCCATGGTAGCCCTGCCGGTGCATCTGATCGACCCCAATCTGCGAAAGTTGCGTACCCGACGGGCCATACGCCAGTGAGTCCACTGCGCCGAACTTGCCCATCGTCTTTTCCGAGGCTCCTATCCGTGCCCGATTCAAAGGCCGGGTTGATTCGAGGCCTTTCACGAATGGCAGCGCCAGCACCGTTTGCAGGCCTTTGGGCGTCGTTTCGATGAGTACGGCATTCAGCCAGCGCGAGGTAAACCAGACGATTGCCCCCGTTTGCCGAATCTGACTGACCCATGCCGGATTCACCGGAAGGTCCCGCTCCGTAACGGCGATGCCCTGCCGCTGTCGGCGCGTAATGGCCCGCTGGGATAAAAATTGACCTGGTTGCGCCGTCGTATAGGGTGTACCGGTTTTGGTCGTCAGCACCACCAAATATTTACCCGTCGCAACGGTTGAGGCCGTCGGTGGGGTTTGCCCGAAACTGACCGAAACCAGCAGCCAGCCGCCAATCAGCCAGCCGCCCTTATTCAGTACCGCTGCTACGAAGTTGATATACCTGCCGAATGCCATAATCCACCTGATTTTTACCGATACAGCCCGGCGATGCCGTACAGAAATGTAGTTGGATGCGTTCTTTATAAATCAGCCCCACGCGCCGGGCATACACCTCGGTTCGTTTGTCCTGCGCCACCAGCGTCGAGTCGGCCTGTTGCACCACCGTCGCCGTTTCGTCAAAGGTCACTCCGGATACGCTGAATGGCCTGCCGACGTTGCGGAGTACATAATCGTCGGCACCGGATGCGTTGAACTGATTCGCATTCCACCGGGCATTTTCGATTACCGGGAACACTACTTTAACGATATCCTGCCCATTTTCCGTACGAATACCGTCGGTGCGGGTTCGGCGGATGCTCCAGAGCGAATCTAAGTGCCAGGGTTGCGCGTCGGCTGTCCGGCGATACCGCAGCAGTTGGTACGCCGGTTGCCCCGTCACGTTGGTGTACAGCAGCCCCACGGTTTCTTTCACCTGATACGTCAGTGAAACCGGCGCGGCAGTCAGTGCATAACGTTGCTCCGAAACAGCATAAATACAGTAATGACCGGTTTCGAGGGGGAAATAATCAGTGGTATCGGTTTGGATCGGCGTAGTTACCGGTTGATGGCACGCCTGCACGAGCAGGAAGGTGTAAAGGCAATAAAGCAGGTAAGCAGGCCGTGGCATATTGCATCAAACATAGCTAAAATAGTCAATATCGACCGATGCCGTTTCCGCGTTGTAAACACTGAGTACACTGCTGGTCAATGAGATGAATTACTTTTACGTAGCTTTAAAAGTAATTCATCGCGCTGCCTATGTCCCGTCTCTGCGTTTGCAGTATCCTCTACCTGATTGCTTTACCCGGCTGTATGACCGGCAGTCACAGCCAGAAAGGCGTTGAACTGGCGATGAAACAGTACGACCATCTGATTAAAAAGATGGACACCGATTCGATTGCGCTCCTCTACGCCCCCGACGGCGAGTTGGGCAAAATGGCCCGCGGGCGGGATTCGATCCGGGTATTTTTGTCGAAATTCAGGAGCATGAGCGTCCTGTCGCAGCAATCAACCAGCGAAATGGTACAACTCCAAGGCGATACTGCCCGGCAGGAAGGCTCGTATAAGCAAATAGTGGTTGTGACTGCCCACGATACCGTGACCGTGAAAGGCAAGTATGCCGCCACCTGGATATGGACAGAACCTACCGGATGGCTCATCAAAAAAATGACAACCGAGCTTGTGAAGTAACGCCAGCGTGTCAATTGCATTTTTAACCAATTTGCTACCGCGACCCACACGCACGACAACTACACGGGTTCGCTTACAACGCCACCTGTACTTAGGGACTGGATTGTCTGTAAAAATCCGGTGCAGGTATCAGCCGATCAGGAAGACACTTTTGCTAAAACTTATCTCAACAATAACCGCGTCGTGCCGGAGCAGGATTAATAAAAATGCCCCGGTGGTAATTACCAAAGCATTTTATTGAATTCGCATGCTCATGCAGTACGCCTTTCCCTTCTGAAAACTGATCATGTCCTGATTGAAGAGGGGCATCAGTTCATCAAGGAACTCGATTTTACTTTTCTCCACGTCGAACACAACCACAATGATGGCGTAGCTTTTCAGATTTTGCTGAAACTGAAGATGCTTATCAATCGTGAGCAACATATCGAAGCCCGCGTCGATGGCGCTACGCATCAGGTTGCCATTTTTTAGTCCATTCCAGTTCATCTCGGTCACGGTATAGACCTCGTAGTCGGCTAAACGGCTTTTCAGTTTACGGGTTACACATTCATCAAGCAAAATCTTCATTCATCATTTGGGTTGACAAGGCGAGCATTTTCTGAGAGAATTCGAGCATTTTTAGTACCTGTCGTTTCGTTACCGACGGAAAATCACTCAAAAATTCATCAATACTTTCTCCCGTTTCGATGTAGTCGAACAAATTTTTAACCGGAACGCGGGTTCCGTTGAAAACAGGCGTTCCGCCAAGAATTTCAGGGTCAATGTTGATGACTTTCATAAACGATTTCTTTAGTGGTACTAACCGTTAATCAGCTACAGATTCTCCAGCCAGCACAGTCAACTGACCTCGCCGAACTGCCTCGTCACTCTGCCGAACGTCGGCCTGACGGAAGCTTTTCATGATCCAGCCGCCCCCCACTACGTCGTCGCCTTCGTAGAAAACAGCCGCCTGACCCGGTGCAATGGCCGAAACCCCTTCGTGAAACAGTACTTCGATTTGGTCGCCGTTTTGCGAAACAGTCGCCGGAGTACCCGCGTCTTTGTAGCGCACTTTGGTCACGGTTTCGAGGGGTTGAGCAAGACTGGCGTATTTTTGCAGGTTCAGCTTGCTCACCACCATCCCGTCCCTGAACAGGTCTTTATCCACGCCCAAAACCACCTCGTTGGAATCTTTCCGAATCTCGGTCACGAACATCGGCTGACCAAAAGCCATGCCCAATCCTTTCCGCTGACCGATGGTATAAAACGGGTAGCCTTCGTGTTTGCCCAGAATTTTACCCGTGCCTTCGAGCACGAAATTACCGCCCGCTACCTCGGCTTCCAGCCCCGGAATCCGGCGTTTCAGAAAGCCCCGGTAATCGTTATCGGGCACGAAGCAGATTTCGTACGATTCCGATTTCGTGACGAGTTCCATAAACCCGCGATCAGTCGCCATGTCGCGAATCTCCGATTTGCGGAGGTGTCCCAGTGGCAGAATAGTCCGGCTCAGGCTCTCCTGCGATACGCCCCACAGCACGTACGACTGATCTTTCAGGGTATCGACGCCTTTAGAAATGATATATCTACCAGCCGCATCGCCCGATGTTTCCTGCCGGATGTGGGCGTAGTGTCCCGTGGCGATGGATGCGCAGTCGAGTTTGTCGGCCCGGCGGAGCAGCGCATCCCATTTGATGTGCGTGTTGCACAAGACACACGGATTGGGCGTCCGGCCTTCGAGGTATTCACCCGTAAAATGGTCGATTACCGCATCGCCGAATTCGGCCCGGATGTCTAAGATGTAATGGGGAAAGCCGAGGTTAACGGCAATGTTGCGGGCGTCGTTGATGCTGTCGAGGCTGCAACAGCCCGTCTCTTTTTTGGAACCGCCGGAGGAGGCATAGTCCCAGGTTTTCATGGTCATGCCAATGACTTCGTAGCCTTCCTCGTGCAGCATGACGGCTGCCAGCGACGAGTCGATGCCGCCACTCATGGCGACTAAAATACGTCCGTGTTTACTCATTTTGTGCTCTGCCAGGGTTCAAAGCCCTGCGATTAGTGGGTCAGTAACGGTACCAACTCTACAGCCAACAACCATACTGCCGGGTTTGGTTTCCGGGCAAAGCCAACGCGTTTTTGTTATCTTTGAAAAAACTCAATGCCTGATGGAAGCCACCCTTGAACAACCCACCACCTACGAACGCGAACGGGGGAAACCTATACCCAATCTTACCCACGGCTCAATCCAGGCAAATCTTGTCTTTGAACTCAAAACCGCTTACCGAAACCTGTATCGTATTGCCAGCGAGGTAACCTTACTAACCCAACCGGATGGCTCTACGCCTGATGTACTGATGTACCCGTTGATGCCGCTTGGCTTCGGCGATGAACCCGCCAAACGCACCGATGCCCCCCTGCTGTGTATCGAGATCCAGTCACCTTCGCAAAGTCTGGAGCAAATGGTTGACAAGACAACGGTATATTTTGCGTTTGGTGTGCAAACCTGCTGGATTGTAGCTCCAGCCGTTAAGGGTGTTTTCGTCTACGACCGCCCTTATCATTACCAGTTCTTCCACGACACAGAAACTCTTCGCGATTCAACACTCAACATTGAACTCAGCCTGACGGCTATTTTTGCCTGACTACTCGCTCCGTAGACTCGTCACCGGGTGCATGCGCGCGGTTTTGACAGCCGGGAAACGGACTGGTTTGGCCGATGTCCTTAACTTAGCGGCCCGCTCTCTACTCAAAGCCCGTCACGATGTCCCTGCAAACAACCGTTAAAATCTCCAACGTTACCAACCTCAGCGATGCCCGCTACTGCGCCGGTATGGGCGTCGACCTGCTCGGCTTCTCGATGGACGCCGACTCCCCGAACTACGTAAACCCAACCCGGTTCGCCGAAATCCGTTCGTGGGTGGCGGGGGTGCATATCGTCGGCGAAACCACCTCGACGGACCCGGACGAAATCGAAACCCTGCTCACTACTTACCAGCCCGATCTGTTGCAGGTCGAAGAAGCGGCCATGCTACCGTACCTCAGCCGGTTTGGCAAGCCGCTGATGCTGCACATTTCGCTGTCGCAACTTACCCTCGATCAGTTGGAAACCCTGCTGGCTACTACCCATGCCGATGTCGAGTATTTTCTGATTGATAGTCCAGCGACCGTACAACTCAACGAAGAACTGAAAGCTGCAATAAAGCCGTTGAGTGTCCGATACCCAATATTGCTCGGCTTTGGAGCCAGTGCCGAAACGGTTCAGGCACTGCTTGCCGAACTACCTGCCGCCGGATTAGCTCTGACGGGGGGCGACGAAACGGCACCGGGCAACCGCGATTTTGGCGACCTGATGGATGTCCTGGAAGCGATTGAAGTGGATGGGTAGCGTTTGCCCGGTAGTTTGCATTACCTACTATCAGGCAAAACCATCATTTATCCAATCCGGTATCCGTTCTTCACGTTCATATTGGCCGAAACAGGCTTCTCCCGTACGTTTGTCCTGTACTAAACGCCGAACATTATCGGCATCAGACCATGAACAAACGATTCGAGCGTATCCCCGAAGCTGCCAAAATTGCCGGTGTGGCCGCCGGATTGGCCGATTATTTTGGTATTGACCGTACCTTAGTGCGGGTGCTGTTTGTGATCGGGCTTTTTCTGCCCCACTTTCCGGCCGGTATTATTTACATCATCCTGTGGATCGCCATGCCCGAACGGGCGTTTGGACTGGCATATGAATCAACAACCTATCAATCTCCCTTCTCCTTTATGAACCCTTACAACCCCCAGAATCCCAATTCCACCAAGAACAGTCTCGTTGGTGGCGTCGTCCTGATTGTACTCGGCGTGTTGTTCCTGCTCGACCGGTGGTTTAACATCGACTTCGGCGATTTGTGGCCGCTCATCCTGATTGCCATCGGCGTTTGGCTTATTTTCCGCGACCGGATCAACGGACAGCCACCGTTCGGCAATGGCCCGTCCGATACGACCACCCCGCCACCCAGTCCGTATGATGCCTCCACTACTACACCCCAAAACCCGCTCTGAGCCATGCAAACGCGCAATGGATTGTTCTGGGGCATTGCCCTCGTGACGCTCGGCGTCCTGTTTCTGGGCCGCAACCTGAACTGGTTCGATCTGAACTGGTCGTACATTCGGGACCTGTGGCCGTTGCTGCTCATCCTGGCCGGTGTCAATCTGATTCTGGTCCGGCGCGGCAATCAGGCCGCCGTGGGCACTACCGTTTTGCTGGCCCTGGCCCTGCCAATTGCCCTGTTCAGCTTTGTTGACCGGCGCCACAACCACGACCGCTTCGAGTACAATTTCCGTGATAATTTCCGCAACGATTTCGACGATAACAACGATAACACGGACAACAAGGATTCGGATGATAACGATGACCAGAGCGACAACGATTCGGACAACAACGCCAATAGCCGCAACTCCGTCGAAACCCGTTCTGATACGTTTGTCGAAGCCCTGAGCGACAACACCCGCGAAGCAACGCTTAACTTGTCCGGGGGAGCCGCCCGATTTGTGGTGGGCGAACCGGCCGCAGCCGCCGACCTGATTAAAGCGGATACCAAAATGACCGTGGGCAGCTACTCGATGTCAGTGGAGCGCAACGAAACAACGGGGACACCGGTCATCGAACTGAAGCCCAACGAGGGAAACGTCAAATTAGAGAACGGTAACTTAGACAACCGCGTCGATGTCCGGCTGAACGAAAAACCAGTCTGGACCGTGAAAGTCGAGATGGGTGCCGGGCAGGGCGATATTGACCTGAGCCGGTATGACGTCAAAAAGCTGGACGTTAAGGTAGGAGCTGCTGACATCGACCTGAAATTGGGTAACCGCGCCGTTCAATCCGACGTAAACATCAGCTCGGGTGTGGCCTCGCTGACGATTCGCGTGCCGAAAGACGTAGGGTGCCGGATCGAAAAAGATGGTGCCTTAAACCTGAGTCAGATGGATGATTTGACCAAGATCAACGACGACCTCTACGAGAGCGCGGGCTACGCAACAGCCGCCAAAAAGATTACCATCAAGTACGAAGGGGGCATGTCGAAGCTGAAAATCGTGCGGTATTAAGAAGCTGTTTGAGTCAACCGCTTTCCCTGTTACGTCCGGCTTGTTTTTACTTGACTATTACCGTTCGTTTGTCTCCTCTATTGTTCGTAATGACAACGGAGGAGACATTTTTATTGACGGTCAGGAAACGACCTGACTGCGATAAAAAAGACGAGCCGTACGTGGCCTCCTCCCGAATCGACCGGCCGTTTTTGTAGTTGATCACCGCGCTCACGTCCAGCGGGTTTAACTTCACTGTGCTCACTGACCGTCTTAACCCAAACACTTTCAGCTCACCTTTATTCTGGCTCGCAACCAGGCCGTATCCACCCGCCTTAAGTTGTAATTTAGCGAGCGCTTTTCCATTGCCGGGAACGTAAAAGCCACTTTGCAGAATGGATTGGGGCTGAAAGTGCCCCTGTCCATCCCCCCTGAGGATGAGGCCGTTCAGGGCATCATAGCGTCCTATCGACACATCGGTGCCGTAATCATTACCGACAATGGCTACATCCAAATGCCCATCGCCGTCATAATCATCAACCGCCATCCCGTTCAGTACCGAAATCTGAGCCTGTCCGGGCAAGGGTATCATGGTGAATTTTCCGTTACCGTCGTTTCGCAGGTAGCAGGATTGCGCCGAGTTAACCGATAACCGAACGGCACCTTTTCGTTGCTCGGGCGTCAATATGTCGTCCATCGTAGCGACGGCGAACGATTTGTAATCGACAAATTTCTTTTTCAGGCCGTTCATCTGCTTAATCAGGTCTTCCCGCCCATGCACCGGAAACTCGTTTATCTGTCCGCTTTGATCGGGCAAAAACACGGACGGAATAGCCGAATAGTTAGTGCTCTTGTCAAAATCCCCGGCCGTTATGTACGTCGGGTGGGCTTCGCTGGCCTGAAAAAACGTGTTCAATCCGGTATTACCAACGATGTAGTCCATCCGACCGGTGTGGCGGAAATCACCGGCAACAATGCTGTTCCACCAACCCGATTTACCCGCTAAACCGGTGGTTTCCGTGACGGACTGGTACCGGCCCTGGTTGTTTTTCAAAAAGGTTATGGGCATCCACTCGCCCGCCAGGATCAAATCGGGCCAGGTATCATTATCGAAGTCGGTGAACAGGGCGTCACACACCAGACCGATATTCGTTAAAGCAGGGGCTACAGTCCGGGTAACATCCGTGAATTTAACCCGTCCGGGCTGGCTGTCATTCCGCAGGATAAAGCTGGATACCGGTTTGGGGTACTGCCACGGACTAACCCGCCCGGAGACGAACAGGTCCAGCTTACCATCTTTGTTATAATCTACCGCCCGGACACAAAGCTTGCTGATCCGGTTTTTGGGCAGGCCCTCCGTGGCAACGGTAAAATTTCCGTTGCCGTCATTCAGGTACAATTGGTCCTGGTAGGCCGGGCTATCGGGTGCCTGCTTGTAGCCCCCCCTGGCGATGTACACATCCTGAGCACCGTCGCCGTCAGCATCAAAAAGCAGTATTCCTTCGTCTTTATAATCGGTCGTAAACGGCTGCTCCGGCAAAAGGGGTTTCTGACTAAATTTACCATTGGCCTGCTGCCGGAAAAGTTGAGCGGGGTCGTGCGCGTTTCCCCCAACTACCAGATCGTCGAGGCCATCGCGGTCGACATCGCCAACGGCCAGTCCCGGACTGTATTCCGAGAGTTTATGCGGCAATAATTTCTGAATATTGAAGTCGATAAAATCGAACTCGCGGTGCTGATAGGCTATGCCCACGGATGCCGTGACGTCTTTGAACAACGACTGTGCGGCCAAAACGGGCGACGGGCGGGCGGGCGCAAGCTGAGCGTTCCGGCTGTTCACAGTAAGCACCTGATCCGCGTTGACCCGGCGCAGCGTCTGTTTTTTACCACCCGGCCAGCCAATCACCACCGAATCGAGCAGCGACACCTGGCCCAAACCAAAGTGCGCAACGGCCTGATTGGTGGACAGATAGCCCCGATACGGTGTGTGTTCGTACACCTGCTGTTTGCCGTGATTGTAATAAATGGTAGCGAACGCCCCGATGCCGTTTACGTTGGTACTGTCGCCAATAAACCGTATCTGGACATAATGCGTGTTGTCTTTGGTGCCGTCGCGGGCCGTATTGCGGTAGATCAGAGCCTCATCGTTGATGTTGTTGATGACCATGTCGAGCGCACCGTCGTTGTCGAGATCAGCGTATACGGCCCCGTTGGAAAAAGTTGGCTCGGTCAATCCCCAGGCCGTTGTCGCATCCTTAAACGTGGGTGGAGCCACCCCATCGCCGGTGTTCTCGAACGCGTAGTTGTGCAGTTTAACGACCGGAATCTGCGCCAGTACGCTGGCCTTTGTGGCCGCTTCGTTGGGCTGGTCCCGGTAGGCAATGAAATCATGATCGGTTACATCTTTGGGGTAGCCGTTGGTGATAATCAGGTCGCGGAAACCATCGTTGTTGAAATCGGTCAGTAGCGGTGTCCAGCTCCAGTCCGTCTGCGCCACCCCACTCATAAAGCCAATTTCGCTGAACACGGGGCTACCAATGGAATCCTGCGGACCAATACTCGGACCCTGATTGAGTTGCAGCGTATTTCGGACGTACTGATGGTGGTAACCATACAGATCGAAGTTGAGATAGCTGACGTAGTTGTTGGCCATCATCATCATCTTTTTCCGGTAATTATCCGGCGGATTCATATCCAGCTCGACCAGATCGGCCAGCCCGTCATTGTTGATATCCGCAATATCCTGACCCATCGCATTGAGGGAGGTATGCTTAAAGTATTTTTTTGCCTGATCGGTGAAGGTGCCGTTGTGATTGTTGATGTACAGGATATTGCTCGACAAGAAATCATTGGCCACGGAGATATCCTTCCAGCCGTCGAGGTTGATATCGACAATGGTTGCCGTGTGTCCGTAGCCATCCAGGGTGATACCCGCCCGGTGGGATACGTCGCTGAAATGTGGATGCTGCAACGCAGCATCCCAGTCATTGCGGAATAACCGACCCACACTCCGATGGCCTGCGCTTTTGTTGAGGCCAAATTTACCCGGATTCTGCTCGGCCGAGGCTTCATTTACCGTGAGGTACATGTCCAGATCACCATCGTTGTCGTAATCAAAAAAATTACCCGTGGTCGACTGCCCGTGCGCATCCAGCCCGTAGGCAGCGGCCATTTCCCGAAAAACCGGCGTTCCGTCTTTCGTTATCTTCTGATTGACGTACAGGCTATTACGGCGCTGAAGTGAGTCTTTGGCCAGTGTGTTGCAGACATAAATATCCAAAAGCCCATCGTTGTTAATATCCACGACGGCCACCCCGCGTCCCCACCGACCCAGCCCGTCGACACCCGCCTGATCCGTAGCATCCGTAAATTCAAACGATGCCCCGCGTTTTCCCTGGTTCAGGTACAGCCGGTTCGGCACCATGTTGCCGATAAAATAAATATCCTGCCAGCCGTCATTATTAAAATCGCCGATGCCTACCCCCCCGCCGTTGTAGATATTGACCATATCCAGCGGATTGATGGAATCATTTTCGGTGATCCGGTTAGTAAAGTGGACGCCGGACCGGGACGCTGGAATAGCCTCGAACAGCGTCCTTTTTTTGCAGGATGTCAGTAAAAACAGTACCAGGCAGAGATAACAGAGGGCTTTCATAGGGCCGGATAAATGAAATTGCCACTATTTCACTGGTAGGGAAATTGATTTCCCTACCAGTGAAATAGTGGCAAAAGTTACACGAAATAACAGGGTTACTTATAGCCGGGATTCTGCACCAGTTTCTCGTTGGTGGCAATTTGCTTCAGCGGAATCGGCATCAAATCCTTACCGGGAGGCACCGTAATCCCATATTCATTCTTTACGTAGTTGAGCTGCTCACCCGACCGGCGCAACATAAACCAGAGCGAAAACTCACCGGCCAGTTCATGCCGGTATTCGGCCAGCAGGGCTTTCGTTACGTCGGTGCTGGTAGTGGCACCCAGTCCGGCCCGCTTGCGAATTTGACCATTAACGATAGCCAGGGCACCCGCCGTGTTACCGCTTTTGGCCAGGGCTTCGGCTTTGCTCAGCAAGACCTGTCCGTACCGCATCAGGATCAGATTCTGACCGCTGAAAATGTTGGTTGGGTTACCGCTATTGCCCGTTACGGTTGGGTCGCGCCAGGTTTTACCGCCGTAATAGCCCGAACGCAGGTTATCCGCTCCCTTCCAGGGCTTGGTTTTCGTACCCAGCGTGTTCATACCGGGATAGTTTTTCTGCACCAGTGGGTAACTCTTAATCTGAATAGCCGGGCTGGGATGCTCATCGCCCGGACCAATTACGGTGGCCAGTTTGCGCGTATCGCCAGCCTCGAACGAATCGTACAGCTTTTTGTCGGCGTAGGCATACCCAAATTGCGTAACCTCGTCCGGCATACCGAAGCTGGTGAGCCAGTGCGAATTGTTGGTGTGACCCCACGACAGGTCGTTACCGGGGTAATACTGAATCTCAAAGACCGATTCTTTACCGTTCTGGTTATTAAACTCGTGGATGTTGATAAACTTATCTTCCAGGGTGTAGTGCCCGGTCAACTGTTCGTAGGTAGCAGCCGCATCAGCATATTTTTTCAGCCACATTTGGGCGTCGCCGAGGTAAGCCAGAGCGGCCCCTTTGGTGGCACGGCCTACATTGACGGAGGCTACCTGCTCCGGCCAGGGCAACAGGTCAGCGGCCGCCTTCATGTCGGCGGCAACGGACATAAACACTTCATCCTGCGTGTTGCGGGGATGGCGGCCATCGTCGGTCACCGTTTTCAGTTCCAGCGGTACCCCGCCGAAGTTCGACGCCAGGTAGTAGTAGAAAACTCCGCGCAGGAACAGCGTTTCGCCCGTCAGCCGGTTGGCCAGACTGTCCGTAATGACCTTACCGGCTCTCATGTTGGCAATAATCGGAATGGCCGAATTGGCCCGGGCAACACCCTGGTAGGCCCGCGACCAGAACAAATCCAGGGCGGCAAAATCGGTTGGCACTTCATACGTCTCAAAAAACGTGTCGGCTCCGTAGTTTTTGAAATCCTGCGACAGGAAATTGGCCTGATACCACAGGGCTTTCAGCGTGAAGTCAACATCGTGGAACGTATCATAAATACCGGTCACGAGGTTGATGCCATCGGCGGGTTTTTTAAACAGGGCCTCCTCGGTAATACCCTGCGTATTTTTCTGTTCCAGGTACGATTCCTTACAGCTCAGGGGTAACAGCACAACGGCCAGCAGTCCCAGCAGCCCTATTGTTTTATGGATTTTCATTGTCAGTTGTTTTAGAAGAGTGATTAAAACTGTGCACTCAGACCCAGCGTATAAAAGCGGGAGGTCGGGTAGTTGCCTACATCGACGCCTTTCACGGTAGCACTCGTGCTGCCATTATTCGGATCGCTGACCTGACCGATTTCGGGGTCCAAACCCGTGTATTTTGTAAACGTGAGCAGGTTCTGTCCACTCACGTAGAACCGGACCCGGCTCGCCGTAATCTTCCGAATCAGTGCTGCGGGTATGGTATAACCGATCTGTACGTTTCTCAGACGCAGGAACGAACCATCCTCTACGTACACATCCGACACGCGGGTATTGCCGCTCTTATCGTCACGGACGGCGCGGGCGTAGGTGTTCGAGTGGTTGGCTTCGGTCCAGCGGTTCAGGTAAAAGTCTTCACCGACGTTTTCCACACCTACCCCACCATTGGTGGCTAAACTCTGCAGGTTGCGCTTGGCGTAGTTCAGAATTTTGTTGCCTACCGATGCGTACCAGAACATCGAGATGTCGAACGGCCCGTAGGAGCCGTCAAAGTTGACACCACCAAAGAATTTAGGAATCGGACTGCCGATGATAGACCGGTCATCGTCGCCAACCCGGCCATCGCCGTTCACGTCGACAAATTTCCGGTCACCGACGGTCGTTGCCGACGTCTGGTAGAAAGCCCCGTTACCAAATTTAGCAACAGCGGCCGAGTTCAGCGCGTCAATCTCGCCCTGATTCTGGAAGATACCCGCTGATTTGAAACCGTAGAATGCGCCTACTTCTCCGCCAACCTGCGACCGGGTGAAAGAGGTCCAGAGGTTACCGCCGAAGTTGGGAAAACCCAGGTCCGAAAAATTACCGACCGACGATAAGCCATCGGCAAAACTCACGATTTTGTTGCTCACCGTGGTCAGGTTGGCGTTGATGCCCCACTTGAATGGTTTGCTCGACTCGCGGTATTCCAGCCCTAATTCCAGGCCACTGTTTCGGATGCTGCCCACGTTGCGGGTAGCACTGCTAAAACCGGTCTGGCTGGGTACGTTTACGCTCAGCAGAAACCCGCTGGATGTCCGGACGTAATAATCAGCCGTGAAGTTGACGCGGCCATTGAGAAACGAGGCATCGATACCAAAGTCCGACTGGGTCTGGTTTTCCCACGACAGGTTCGGGTTTGGCAGCGCATTCAGCACCAGACCGGGAACGTACGTTTTATCCCGGCCAAACACATAACCCCGGTTATCCGTCAGCGAAGGGCCGGAGCCATATGTGCCCTGGTACTGAAAGAGTCCGATATTCTGATTACCGGCTTTGCCCCAGCTACCCCGCAGTTTCAGATCGCTGATGAGGTTAAAGGATGCCAGAAAAGGCTCTTCTTTCAACCGCCAGGCACCCGATATCGAGGGGAAAACGCCGTATTTATGGCCCGGACCGAAACGCGACGAACCATCCCGGCGAACGGTACCGGTGATAATATACCGATCAAGCAGCTTATACGTCAATCGGCCAAACTGGGAGGCCAGCGACCAGGTCTGCTGATTGCCGTACAGATTATTTACGGTCAGAATGGACCCCACATTGCGCAGTTCGTCGCTGATCAGGCCATTACCGCTGGCACCAATCTGACGGTAGGTATTTTCCTGAGCGGACACCCCGCCCACAAAATCGACCGAATGAATGCCAATCGTTTTGGTATAGGCCACCGTATTCTCCCACAGGTACTCCGACGAGTTACTGGCGTTCTGGGCGTAGAAAGGCAGCGTAGCCGGTGATAGCCGGTTGTTGGTCGGCGTAAAATAATAGCCCGAATTATCGTTGGTGTTCCACCCGAAATTCGTTTTCACCCGCAGACCCGGCAACAGCGTCAGTTCGACCGAAGTCGTAGTAAGCAGGTTGTTGGATGCCTGCGTCCGGTCGGTCGTTTCCAGGTCAGCAACAACATTGTTATTACCAGCTACAGCGGTAGCCCCCTGGGTATAATAACCATAGTTACCGTTGGCGTCCTTCACCTCATTGGTCAGCGGATTGCCCGTCAAGGTCGGAATCAGCTTGGTCAGGCTGCCGATTCCGTTCAGATTTGAGCCAAAACCCACGAAACCTCCCGTGCGGGTGTATTTGATGCTGGTCGATACCTTTACCCATTTCGCCGGGGTATAGTCCAAATTCAGGCTACCGTTGTAACGCTTGAAGTTAGATGCTTTGACGGTTCCTTTCTGATCGAAAAAACCCAGCGACAACGACGTCTGTACTTTATCGTTTCCACCACGCAGGGCAAGGTTATAATTCTGGCGGTAACCAGTCTGGTAAACTTCCTTCTGCCAGTCGATGTTACGGAGCGTCGATGGGTTACGCCATTCGGGTAAAATCGGGTACTTCTCTTTATCCGCAATTTCGGTCGCGAACGACGCAAACTGCTGGGCATTCAAAACCTTGTACAGTTTAGGAATTGCCTGTACGGACCCGTAAGCATCGAACGAAATCTGCAGGCCGCCCTGCTTGCCACGCTTGGTGGTGACGATAACGACCCCGTTTGAGGCCCGGTTACCGTAGATAGCCGTTGCTGACGCATCTTTCAAAATTTCCATCGAGGCAATGTCGCTGGGATTCAGCGTGTTGATACCCCCCGAAATTGGGTAGCCATCCACCACGTACAGGGGCGAGTTGTCGCCAAACGTACCCGTACCGCGAATCTGCACCGAAACACCGCCACCCGGTGATCCATCGTTATTGGTCACCTGAACCCCCGGTGAACGGCCCTGAAGGGCCTGATCCAGCGTCGTAACGGGCACTTTTTCGATCTGTGCCGCACTCACCGTACTGATGGCCCCGGTGATGTCTTTCCGCTGTTGGGTACCATAGCCAACAACTACTACTTCATTGAGTGACCGGGTATCAGGTGACAGATTGATGTTAATCACCGATTGCGTACCGACCACTACTTCCTGGGCGGCATAGCCAACACTACTGAAAACCAGCGTTGCCGCCTGATCGGTAACAGCAATGCTATACGTTCCGTCGGCGTTGGACACGGTACCATTGGTACGGCCTTTAACGGTAATGTTTACGCCGGGGATGCTGGTACCACCGGCCTGATCTTCGGTTATTTTACCGGTGACCTGCCGACTTTGGGCGAAGGTGTTTGTGTTGGTAAAAGCCAGCAACAGCATGGCAGCCAGCAACAGTTTACCTATACTGTTTTTACAAAAGCATACAGGTTTTTTCATAGTTGATTTGGGAAAGAGTTGTGGGAGTGAAAAAAAGAAGGCCAACCAGCAAACTGACCGGCTCGAGCCGTTACCGAAGTGAAATACTACTTAAGCAATTTCATTCCGGGTTATGCCGAAACAGAGCGAAGTTTTGACTTTGTAGGGTGTGTATTGACTGATTAATAATAGTTGTGATTGTTAGGGGTTTTATATCGTGATATAAGTAAATTTTACAATGACAAAATTATACTTTGAGCTATTTTAGTCTATAATAGTATTTTGTCTTTTATTTGAACATAATCGGTAAAAGACCGACATTTTGACGGAAAGTCATGTCTGAACATGTGCCCGATGTAAGTATAACTACGGGCGAAATTCACCTATCGCCACGGTCTGCGCACAACGCATACTAATGTATACGACCATCAGACACCCGACCCGATAGGCCATCGCAGGCATTGAAGTTGGCAGAAATGTACAGGTCAGCCCACCATTTAAGCGCAAAGCAAAAAACTCCCCCACAACCATCCGATGAGGAGTGGTTCTGGGGGAGTTTTTTGCTTTGACCTGATCAGTCAGAACGGGAGCTTGGTGCGCAATAAAGAGGCTTACGGTCTTACTGCCTCAGCCGGTTTAACAGAATCTTGTTGAAGTCCTGCTCCGTTTTGTAAAGTTCGGCAACCTGCGCTGGTGAAATAACTTTCAGAAACCGGTCCAGATATTCATTATCCAGATCGGCGAGTTTTTGCTTGGTAGCGTTAATCTCTTTCAGGTCGGACAGTACGTCCGACTCGGCCAGATTTTGCCGCCCCGGTGTGTTGTTCAGTTGACGGATTTGTTTCTTCAGATCCTGTTTACGGCCGTTATATTCATTATAAATCGCCCAAAACTGTGGGGCCTGCGCTGTTGTCAGGTTCAGGCGGTTCGTAATCAAGCCTATTTTAGCCGCTTCGATCTGCTGACGACCATCGGTTTGTGCCGAGGCAATGCCCGTCATCAGGAAGAACAAACCGATAAAGAGCTTACTGCTGAGGAATTTCATGTGGGTGGTATACGGTTAAGATCAGGAACCCAGATTAGTCATTTCGTCCATAATCTCCTGATGTTCATCAACATGCCGACGAATGTCGTCGGGCTTTACATTCATGTACTGAAACATGGTGCTATCGCTGGCAGCCGATACTTTGATCGTTGCCTGATCGGCCATTTCGTTTGCGTCGATCCCCTGCTCATCCAAATAAGCCAGAATAGCCTCGTTGCTAACACTGCTTAATGCCTCTTTTCCCAGCGATTCCTGCCGTTGGGGCAGCGTAACCCACACCAGCGCAACTACCAGACTGGCACCCGCCAGCGAAGCCACTGTCCGTTGCCAGGACCAGCTCAGGGTAAACGCCGACGCTGGCTTTTGCGCCTGAACCCGGGCCTGAATCTGCATGGGCAGGGCATCGAAATAGCCATCCGGTGCCCGAAAGGGGTCCTGCCGCAACGGATGCCCTACATCCAGTTCATCTATTCGTATAATTTCCTTCTCGTTCATGACCTTTGTTGGACTCGCTATTCAGGCTGAGGTTTAACGGGGATTAAGGAATTCCTCGATTTTTTTAACCGCCAGGTGGTACGACGCTTTCAACGCGCCAACCGAGGTGCCGGTGATGGCCGAAATTTCGTCGTACTTCATGTCATCGAAGTACTTCATGTTGAACACCAACCGTTGCTTGTCGGGTAGTTTCAGCAACGCTTTTTGCAGCGCCATCTGCACCTCCTCGCCCGTTGGTTCCACACCCGATGCCGTCATGCCAGCGTTCGATTCCAGTTTTTCCAGCAACTCGCCTTCTACATCACCGATGGGCAGAAAAAATCGTCGGCGTTTCTTGTTCAGAAAGTTCAGGCACTCGTTGGTAGCAATGCGATACACCCACGTATACAACTGACTATCACCCCGAAACTGTTCCAGCGAGTTCCAGACTTTAATAAACGTCTCCTGCGTAAGATCATTCGCGTCGTCGTGGTCGATTACCATTTTACGGACGTGCCCATAAATTTTCTGCTGATACTTGCGTACCAGCAGATTGAAGGCATAGTTCCGGGTGTCCGGATCGCGAAATTTAAGCAGGAGTTCTTCGTCGGTCATTAGTCAGTTGGTGGTTAGTAGTTTGTGGTTTTAGCCGAGCCACCGAACAGTTTATAGTTTGCATCGGTCCCCTTCCGCAGGATGTGCCACTATAAAGTACAAACCACTACGGCTACCCGGCACAAACTACGCACGTCTGGCCATCGCCTTTTTGGCGGACTCCACAATTTTATCGGCCGTCAGGCCGTATTTTATCATCAGTGCTTCCGGCGGCCCGCTTTCGCCGAAGGTGTCATGAACACCCACCATCTCCAGCGGAGCCGGGTAGTTTCGGGCGAGTACCTGCGCCACGCTATCGCCCAAACCGCCGTTCAGCATGTGTTCTTCGGCCGAAACGGCACAGCGCGTTTTTCGTACCGACTCCAGAATGGCGGCTTCGTCCAGCGGCTTGATCGTGTGTATATTGATGATATCAGCTTCGATGCCTTCTTCGGCCAGCATCTCTCCGGCCTTGATGGCTTCCCAAACCAAGTGCCCCGTTGCGAAAATCGACACGTCCGGGCCTTCGTTTACCACCCAGGCTTTACCAATCTCAAACACCTGATCGGCCGCGGTGAAAACCGGGATTACCGGGCGACCAAAGCGCAGGTAAACCGGCCCCACGTGTTCGGCAATGGCTAAAGTCGCGGCTTTGGTCTGGTTGTAATCACAGGGGTTGATGACCGTCATGTGGGGCAGCATTTTCATCATGCCGAGGTCTTCCAGAATCTGGTGCGTAGCCCCATCTTCGCCCAGTGTCAGGCCCGCGTGGGAAGCACAAATCTTGACGTTTTTCTGTGAATAGGCCACCGACTGCCGAATCTGATCGTACACCCGCCCCGTAGCGAAGTTGGCAAACGTGGTTGCGAACGGAATGTGCCCGCCAATGGTCAGCCCCGCCGACACGCCAATCATGTTGGCTTCGGCGATACCGCACTGAATGAACCGGTCGGGGAACTCCTTGATAAAGGCTTCCAGTTTGAGCGAACCGGCCAGATCGGCGGTCAGTGCCACGACGTTAGGGTTCCGGCTACCCGCTTCGAGAATGCCCACGCCGAAGCCGGAGCGTGTGTCTTTAGATTCGGTGTACTCGTATTTTTTCATGGTCTGGTCTGTTTAGAGACGCAACAGGGCACGTCCCATTCACGGTTAATTCGCCGAAGCGAGGGTTTGCAGTTTGGTTAAAAAATAGTGTGCACTGGGGCAGTTCGGGTGTTGAGCCGCTTTTTCGATAGTAAAGCCGTTATTCACCATCGCTTTCGCTAATAGAACTTTACTCTTGCGAAAGCGTTTGAAGTGTCCCGACGATATTCCTAAATCAATAATTGTTGTGGTGGCATCGCTATCCTGTTCAGGAAAAGTACAGGTAATAGTAGTCCCGACGAAACGACTTACAGACTGTTCATCAGCCAGATACCAATTCTCAAATTCTTTGACCGCCACAATGATTAATTGATCTTCATGCTGACTGATGGCCTGCTTCATAGATGTTATAC
Organism: Cytophagales bacterium; assembly: GCA_038327655.1. Classification (GTDB taxonomy): domain Bacteria; phylum Bacteroidota; class Bacteroidia; order Cytophagales; family Spirosomataceae; genus JBBQLG01. The sequence continues at coordinate 14,791 of JBBQLG010000047.1, read as the reverse complement.
ATTTGTCAGTATCTAAATCAACCAGTACAATGATTCGCTCGGCTCCTCTGTCCAATAAGATTTGTCGATGCTTATCAATACGGTCTGATTCGTATTCCTTTTTACCGCCTGCCTGTGTAACGCCGATTAATTCAATGGAAAATTGAGCAATAAATAATCTAAAATCAGCAGTGTCCAGAACGATTGGCTCTGTTTCTCCTTCACAGATGATTCCCAACTTTACCACGGTAACCCACCTCCCAGGGCATTAGAAAGCCATGCCTCATCCATTGGCAAGCCGTGCAAGTTTATATCCTTAATTTGCTTGACATTAGTTGCACCGTCAATTTTGTCCACCAGAATGATCTCATTTGGCTCCAATACGGACACAAGCGACTGAGAATGAGTGTTCAACCAAATAAAATGCCCAAACTCCTCACAGGCATATCGACAAAGATTGACCAATTCCTTAGTCACTTTGGGATTTAACCCATTCTCCGGCTCCTCGATGCACAAAAATTGCGGCTTGTCGTCGCTTTGGTAAACGGCCGTCAGCAGGGCAAGAATATTGTACGTACCGTCCGAAATGAGGTCTTTGGTGAAATACCCTGGAGCAAATTCTTCAAACCAGTGAAGTTCGTTCCGTTCATCAATCTCAACAGCTTTAAAACCAGGTACGAACAGCTCCAGCCACTCGAATATTTCACCTTTTAGTACCTCGTCAGACAAAATCCTTTTTAAAACCTGTTCAAGATTAGTAGCAGCGAAGTTTAGTGAACTATCATCCTGATAATAAAATTTAGGCTCCTTATCTTTTCCAATAAAAATCCGGGTGAATTCGCCAAAAAACTGCCGACCAGAATTAGACGACATCGTCTTATTTGAAATCTGTATTTCAGGGTTGATATATCGCTTCCCTTCTAAATACCATTTCAGATCACTATTAAGACCGATACTAATAGAGACGTTAGAATCCTCAAATTCAACGTGAAACGTGAAGTCAAGAGAGCTATCATATTTCTTACGATTTTGAATTTTATCAATTCCACCAAACTCGCGTACAGCTTTTCCCTCCACATTTTTAGATAAACTATTCACAAACTCCAGTGCCTCGAAAATATTCGACTTGCCCGACCCATTAGGGCCGACAAAGACCGTGAACGGATTTGGCTCAATCAGCTCAATCCGTTCAATAGACTTGAAATTCTCGATGACTAAGCGGTTGATTTTCATCCGGGTGGTTGATGCAGTTCGTAATTAATGGCTACCCGGTAGCAACCACTAACTACGAACCACAAACTCAATTAATAATCCGTCATGCCCACCGTCTGCGGCAACTGACCGAGTGCGTTGGCCAATTGCTCCGGGTTGGGTGCCGTGCCGTGCCATTTGTAATTACCCACCATGTAATCGACGCCGAAGCCCATTTCGGTGTGCATCAGAATCAGCGTAGGCACCTCGGGGTTTTCCTGCGATTTTCTGAGCGTTTTGATGACATCGGCCATGTCGTTGCCCTGCATCTCATCCACGTGCCAGCCGAACGCTTTGTACTTCGCTCCGAGGTCGCGGTTATTGTTCACGTTATCGGTCGTGCCGTCGATTTGGGCATGGTTATAGTCGATTATGGCGGTTAGGTTGCCGAGTTTTTTGTTAGGCGCAAACTGAGCCGCTTCCCATACCTGCCCTTCCTGCTGTTCGCCATCGCCCATAAGCACGTACACGTGTTTATCGTCTTTATTCATCTTTTTGGCCAAAGCCGCGCCGTTGGCAATGGATAAGCCCTGCCCCAGCGAACCCGATGCAATCCGAATACCCGGCAGGTGCTCAGCGGGCGTAGGGTGCCCCTGCAACCGGCTGTCGATCCTGCGGAATGTCGACAGTTCCGAAATCGGGAAGTAGCCCGACCGCGCCAGCACCGAATAGAAAACGGGCGAAATGTGGCCGTTGGAGAGGAAGAACAGGTCTTCATCTTTGCCGTCCATCTCGAAAATCGGGTGGCCCTGCTCGTCTTTTTTCCGGCGCAGCACGTCAAAATAAAGGGCCACGAAGAAATCCGTGCAGCCCAGCGAGCCGCCGGGGTGACCGGAATTAACGGCGGCTACCATCCGCAGAATGTCGCGCCGAACCTGGCTGGCAATGTGTTCGAGTTGTTCGAGTTCCATGGTTAACTTAGTTAAGGATTTGTCCTGTGTGGTTTTTCGTGTCTACTTTCTCGATAATGTCGGTAATCAGCCCGGCCTCGTCGATCAGAAACGTCGTGCGGGCGGTGCCCAAATACGTCCGGCCATACATCGACTTTTCGACCCAGACGCCGTATGCTTCGACAATCTGTTTGTCAGTGTCGGCCAATAAAGCAAAGGGCAATTCGTATTTACCGATGAATTTCTGGTGTGATTTCTCGCCGTCGATGCTCACGCCCAGCACTTCGTAGCCCGCCTGTTTCAGTTCGGCGTAGTTGTCGCGGAGGTTACAGGCCTGCGCCGTGCAGCCGGGGGTATCATCTTTGGGGTAGAAATAAAGCACCACTTTGCGACCCCGATAATCAGCCAGATGCACGGGGTTTCCCTGTTGGTCGCGGGTGGTAAAATCGGGAGCCGGATCGCCGACGGTTAATTTCATGAGTAAATACAGTTATGGAATAGTTGTATTGAGCGTGGCAACATTGCCCGCCCGGTCGGTCACTTCCAGCCGAACGTCACCCTGAAACGGCTCGTCAGGGTTGAGTTTATCCGACCAGATTAATGCCCGTTTATAGTCGTATTGCATCAGTACCCAACTGCCATTGACAAAAGCCCGAAACGTACTGATGCCCGACAGCTCATCGCTGATTCGGGCCGCAATCATGTTCCCGTTTTTGGTCACTACCTGCACTTTCGGCGGTGTCACATCGGTCAGTAACTGGAAACGGCCCAGTTCGCGGGTACGGAACGAGATGCGCCCGTTTTTCCAGGTCCCCCCCAGCAATTTACGGTTTCCGCCACTCACTAAGTACATCTGCGTCCGTTCCGGCACCACCCGACCGGTTGAATCGGTGGCCAGCAACGAACCAATGGTCGATTGCTGCGGCCGTACCGTAATCGTCAGGAAGTCATTCAACGGAATCGTGTTCTGGTTCACTTCCAGAATACCACCATCACCGGGCAGTTTCCGTACCGCCAGGTGCAGCGTATCGAACAGCGTTTGCGGACTGAATTCCAGCTTCACATCACCATCGCTATACACATCGGCCCGGCCCGGCAAGACGCGCTTTTTCAGATTCGTCAGGAGAATACCGCTGCCAACGCGCACCGAATCGGGCATAACCGACGATAAGTTAATCAAATACAGGGCCTGATTGTTGCGAACATAGTTTGCCGGTTGCTCCGTCCGAGTCGTGCCGGCATACAGCGTGGCCATTGGTGCCGGACCGGGGGGCAGGTTCCGAACCGCCAGCCGGAGAATGCTGCCATCGTACGTAACCGTCGAGGCCGGCGGACCGAAAGCGTTGCCGGTTAGCAGCGTAGGCGGGGCAATCGGACTTTCGGGCAACACCGTGAAAACCAACTCGGCTTTGTTCTGATAGGTATCGAACAGGGTCACGGTTACTTCATGCGGTTGCCCATCGAACAGCGGCAGGTGGCCCCGATACCGGTCGGTTTTGTACAGATTCAGGCTGTCGCCGTTGGCTATGTAGCCCCGGTGATACCGCTGCCCGGTCAGTTGCTCCACCTCGTAATTCATGTGGACGTTGATAAACCGCGTCTGCTCGTTCGGAAAAGCGTCCATGTTATAAGCGAACGTTTCCCGCCCATCGAGCCGGATTTCGACGCAACTCAGCCCATTGCGGTAGGGCGAACCATTCGCTTTGTCGTAGGCCAGTAGTTCCAGACCCAGCAAACCCGACGCCGTAATGGGTTGCGCCACACCATACCGGCCATCGGGTCGGCGGACCGGCGTGTACGTAATCCGATTGTACTCGCCATTGACGCGGGAACCGACCGACAGTGGCCGGAGTGCGATTCGCTCGAAATAGGGTGGTACGTCATCGGTTAGTTCCGAAAAGTCGAACAGCAGCGGGTTGATGAGATTATTATTGGCATCCCGAATCTCGAAATGCAGGTGCGGCCCGCCCGAACCACCCGTGTTGCCCGACTGCGCAATGATCTCCCCCTTCTCCACCGGAAACTGACCCGGTGCGGGTTTCAGATCGATCTCGAAGGTTTGCTGCTGGTATTGCGCCATTTTCAGGTACCGCCCCAGCGAATCGTTGATGGTTTTCAAGTGGCCATACACCGTGGTCAAGCCGTTGGGATGTTTGATAAAGACGACGTTGCCATACCCGCCGGTGAACACCGCCACGCGTGAGATATAACCATCGGCAGCCGCGTGAACGTCCAGCCCTTCGCGCCCACCGGTTCGGATGTCTAACCCGGCGTGAAAATGGTTGGACCGCAGATCGCCCATTGCCCCCGACAGCGAATTATCGCCCCCCGGCATGATCGGAAACAGAAAATACCCCGTCTGACCAACGGTAGGCTTCATCGGCACAGACCGGGGTTCCTGCCCGAAGGTGTTCGATGCAAACAGCAGCAGACAGGCGAATACATGAATTAAGTTTACTTTCACTGAGTCGGAATAAGTTGGATGATCCATGGGACGGCCGCTTACTTAACGGCAAACGTCAACAGATTTCGATCCTCCAAAAATGCGGCCAATGTATCGCCAATCTGCACCGGCCCCACGCCCGCCGGGGTTCCGGTGAAAATCACATCGCCCTGTTGCAACAGGAAATACCGCGACACAAAAGCAATCAGGTAGTCAATTTTGAACAGCATCATGCTCGTATTGCCCTGCTGCCGGGTCTCGTCATTTACGTCGAGCCGGAAGTTGATATTCTGCAAATCGGCGAAATCCGTCTTGGGTACAAAGGCCGATATCGGAGCCGAGCCATTGAAACCTTTGGCCAAATCCCAGGGCAGTCGCTTCTCTTTTAATTTCGACTGAATATCACGGGCTGTAAAATCGATGCCGATGCCGATTTCGTCGTAGTATTTGTGGGCGAACTGCTCGTCAATGTACTTTCCCGTCCGGCCAATGCGCACCAGCATTTCTACTTCGTGATGAATATCAGTGGAGAAATCCGGGTAAAAGAACGGTTCATTGTTACGCAGGATGGCCGTTTCGGGTTTGGTGAAGATAACCGGATCATCGGGCTGTTCGTTGTTGAGTTCGCGAATGTGTTCGGCGTAATTTCGTCCGACAGCGATAATTTTCATGCGGCAGCGCGTTAATCGTTAAACGGTTGGGTAGCCCGCAAATCTAACGAGTAAAGCACGGCAGACCGAACCCGTTCCGAAAAAAGTTAAACAAACCGGGCCGGTTATGGGTCTTACCTTGTCGGATTGACGTTCTATTAACTCGTACAAAAAATCAGAACATGAAAAAAGCCCTGATCGTCATGCTGTTCGTTAGCGTGGCCATAGCCTGCCAGAAAGTACCCCTTTCGGGCCGGAAACAATTGATCTTAGTATCCAATCAGGAGATGCTGGGCATGAGTTTCACCCAATACAAGCAATTCTTAGACACCAGCAAGGTGGTCTCGGCTACCAGCGGTGATGCCGAACTGGTAACGCGGGTCGGTAACCGGATTCGGAGGGCGGTAGAGAGTTACATGAACAGCAACGGCTTCGGCAGTCGGCTGGAAGGCTTTCAGTGGGAATATCACCTCGTGCAGGACCGTCAGGTAAACGCTTGGTGCATGCCGGGTGGAAAAATTGTGGTGTATTCGGGCATTCTGCCGTATACCCAGAACGAAGCCGGTTTGGCTACGGTACTGGCGCACGAAGTATCTCACGCGGTTGCCGAACACGGTAACGAACGGATGAGCGAAAGCCTGATCGAGAATGGCCTCCTGCAAGCCGGACAAATTGGCCTGGGTATTGCCACGGCCAATAAACCAGCGGCAACGCGGGCGTTGTTCAACCAGGCGTTTGGCGTAGGTGCTCCGGCGGCTATTGCCGTTGGCCGTACGTTGCCGCACAGCCGCGCGCAGGAGTCGGAGGCCGATCACCTCGGTCTGATTTTCATGTCGATGGCCGGGTATAATCCCCAGGAAGCCATTACCTTCTGGGGCCGGATGGCCAAAGCAGGTGGCGGAAAATCGTCATCCGATTTCTTTTCTGATCACCCCTCCGACCAACGTCGGATCGCCGATTTACAAAAGTTACTACCCGAAGCCCAGAAATTTTATAGCCGATCCGGTGGTGCCAATTAACCGAATAAATCAATGTAAAAAAGCAGAAGGCCCCCGACGAAAATCGGGGGCCTTCTGCTTATGAGGTCTGTCCTTTACTACATCTCTTCCAGTACCTGACGGACTTTATCGGCGGCTTCTTTCAGCAACACGGCCGACATTACTTTCAAACCGGACTCGTCGATGATGCGGGCACCCTCTTCGGCGTTGGTTCCCTGCAACCGGACAATAATCGGCACCGGAATGTCGCCGATGGCCTTATAAGCTTCTACAACACCCGTTGCCACGCGGTCGCAACGCACGATACCGCCGAAAATATTAATCAGAATCGCTTTAACGTTCGGGTCTTTCAGGATAATGCGGAAACCGGCTTCTACCGTTTTGGCATTGGCTCCGCCCCCAACATCGAGGAAGTTAGCCGGCTCACCACCCGACAACTTGATAATGTCCATCGTGGCCATCGCCAGCCCGGCTCCGTTTACCATGCAACCCACGTTTCCGTCGAGTTTCACGTAGTTCAGGTCGTTCTGCGATGCTTCTACTTCGAGCGGATCTTCTTCGGCCAGATCACGCATCCCGGCCAGATCGGGATGCCGGTAGAGCGAGTTGTCATCTAAATTTACCTTCGCATCGACCGCCAGAATTTTGTTGTCCGACGTTTTCAGCACTGGGTTGATCTCGAACATCGATGAGTCCGTGTCTACATACGCCTTGTAAAGCGAGGTGATAAACTTCACCATGTCCTTGTAGGCATCACCCGACAAACCCAGCGCGAAGGCAATGTTCCGTGCCTGGAACGGCTGGAGGCCAACGGAGGGGTCGATCCAGACTTTGATGATTTTTTCGGGCGTGTGCTCGGCCACTTCTTCAATGTCCATGCCGCCTTCGGTACTGACCATGATGACGTTGCAGGCTTTGGAACGGTCGAGCAGGATGCTGACGTAAAACTCTTTGGGTTCCGTCGCGCCGGGATAGTACACATCTTCGGCAATCAGCACCTTATTGACGCGCTTGCCTTCGGGGCCGGTCTGGTGCGTAACCAGCACGTTACCCAGCAGGTTTTTGGCGATGTCACGGACACTGTCGGCCGACTTGGCTAAGGCAACCCCGCGCTGTTCGGAGCCAACGATTTTACCTTTACCGCGACCACCCGCGTGGATCTGCGACTTCACCACGACAAACTTCTGCCCCGACTGGGTCATGATCTGCTTGGCGGCTTCGACTGCTTTTTCGGGCGACTCAGCCACGATGCCTTCCTGCACCCGAACGCCGTAGCGTTTCAGAATTTCCTTGCCCTGATATTCGTGTATGTTCATGACGAATGCACCTTCGGCGTGTTTTTAGGTGTAATTTTGGGCGGCAAGTTAGGGAATAAAACGGTTGGTTTTGGGTTAACAGTTCATGGTTTGTCGTTCGTGCCGGGCGGCCGGTGCCGTTCGTAGCCATCCCTCTTAACCACTTCATCAAATCATTAACCGACAATCACAAACAACAAACTGAATTGACACCGCTCCTGCAAACCGTTGGCCTCCGCCGAAATTACGGCACCCTACCCGTGCTTCGGGGTATTGATATCAGCATTTTACCCGGCGAAGTCGTTTCCATTGTGGGCGCATCCGGAGCCGGAAAAAGTACCCTGCTGCACATCCTCGGCACCCTCGACCGCCCCGACTCCGGCACGGTTACGCTCGACGGTTCAGACGTGTTCTCCCTGAATGACAAACAACTGGCCCGTTTCCGCAACGAGCGTATTGGCTTTGTTTTTCAGTTTCACAATTTACTGCCGGAGTTTACCGCGCTGGAAAATGTCTGTCTGCCCGGATTTATTGCCGGGAAAGACGACAAGCAAGTCCGCCAGCGGGCCAAAGACCTGCTCGACACGCTGAACCTGAGTGACCGGATCAATCACCTGCCCTCACAGCTGTCGGGTGGTGAACAGCAGCGCACGGCCGTAGCACGTGCCCTGATCAATCAGCCGGCCATTGTTTTTGCCGACGAACCCAGTGGCAATCTCGATTCGCGCAATGCCGAAGAACTCCATAATTTATTTTTTGATCTCCGGGCCAGGTTCAATCAGACCTTTGTGATCGTAACCCACAACGAACCCTTAGCCGCCCTCGCCGACCGTACACTCGTTATTCGGGATGGAATAGTTATTGTCGATTAATTTTACATACTTGGTGTCGTCCAACCATCGACCGGTTAGTTACTCATCTGAAATTCTTTGAGAAGCCTACTTAAGCAGGTATTTTTTCTAAGTAATTTGTTATGGGTAAAAAATATTTTAACCATAATCGCTTGATAATCAGAAAAAATTCAACAAGACAAAAAAATATTTTAATCACAAGAATGTTTTTCGAGATTTATAGCTTATACTTGTATCGAAAAGAAAAGTTTTTCATAACGTTGAGTAAATCAGAAAGCCAAGGGGGTGTCTCGCTTGGCTTTTTTGTTTTTATACCGCTCAGAAAAACGGACCATGTTTTTTGATCCTTCCAGCGTTCGATATACATCCATATGCAATAAAAACCGCCCCCGGTCATTTTGGCCGGGGGCGGTTTTGTTAACCAGAGCGACTTAATTTTAGCGTATGATTAAGATTGGCATCATCAACGTTTCGGACCGGGCCAGTGCGGGCATCTACGAAGACCTGCCGGGTCAGGCCATTCAGGCAACCCTGCGCGAATACCTGATGTCGCCCTTCGAGGTGGCCTACCGGGTGATTCCCGACGAGCAACCCCTGATCGAACAAACGCTGATTGAACTGGCCGATGCTGAACAATGCTGCTTAGTGGTGACCAGCGGAGGCACTGGCCCGGCACTGCGCGACGTAACCACCGAGGCCACCGAAGCCGTTTGCCAGAAACTGCTGCCCGGCTTTGGCGAACGGATGCGGCAGGAGAGCCTGCGCTTTGTGCCAACGGCGATACTTTCCCGCCAAACCGCCGGTATTCGCAACCAGACACTGATCGTGAATCTGCCGGGTCGACCAAAAGCGATTCGGGAGTGTCTGGATGCTGTTTTTCCGGCCATTCCGTATTGCATCGACCTGATTGGTGGTCCTTATTTAGAAGCAAACCCGGCGGTAATTCAGGTCTTCAGACCTAAACCCTGATCAGCAGCCGATTGAGTACCATTAACTCAGGCGGGAATTGGCCATCATCAGCATTCGGCGAACACTGGTCCACCGCCGACGCGATACCGGGAGCACTTCGCCCGTGGAGAGGTACACCAAGCCACCCGCTTCGGTACGTTCCAGCCGTGTGACGAACCGGCAGTTGACCACACAACTGCGGTGGAGCCGGATAAAGCACTCGGCGGGCAGTTTAGGGGTATAATACTTTAAGGTGCGGGGCATTAGCATACGCTGGCCATCGAACCAGTTGAGCCAGCTATAATTGGCGACGGCCTGAAGGTAAACCAACTGATCAACAGGATATGACTTTCGACCACTATCGCGCAGGTACAAACGCAGCGGTGGCCATTCGGCAGGTGCAGTTCGAGTCGTCGTTGAGACGGAGGAAAAGTAAGTCATGGGCGGTCTGGTTTTTTTGGATAGAAAGAGGACTATTCACAGTTTGGTCACTAAAAATGGGACTTAACGACAGTCTATCCTACTCACAGTCAATCTATTTATTATTCGGCAACCCTTTAAATCGTAATAATTACTCTTGTACAAACGCTTTATGCACCTTATCCTTGAAACACAGGTCACATCATCTGTCCAGCAAACCTGGGCTGGCTTCGACCGGCAGTTGTTCGATCAGTTAAGTCCGCCGTTCCCCCCCGTCGATGTAGTACGCTTTGACGGTTGCCTGAAAGGCGATGTCGTTCACCTCCGGCTTAACTTTATCGTATTCAAACAGGACTGGATCAGCCTGATTGTCGATCAGCAAACCATTAGGACGGCGGACCGCACTGATGAGATTTTTTTCATTGACGAAGGGACCCAATTACCTTTTTTTCTGGCATACTGGCGCCATCGGCACCGCCTGTTGCGCAACGCCGATGGACTTACCGTCATTGTGGATGACATCACCTTCCGCACGCCCTTTTTGCTCACAGACTACCTGTTTTACCCGTTACTTTGGCTTCAATTCGCGTACCGCAAGCCAATTTACCGCCGGATTTTTAATCGTTCCTGAGGCATTTGGTACGCTTGAAGCCCGTTTAAAGCCAACCAGCGTTTTGCGGGCGGGCGAATTGCGCTATTTTTGTGAGTATCGGCTTCTGTTCACAGCGAACCTGCCCTGTTCTGTATTACCCAACTATTCTGACCCATCGCGCATGAAATTACCCAACCTGACCACCCGCATCTTTCTGGGCATGGTTTTCGGAATTCTGATCGGTTACCTCTTTCCGGTCACCGACTCGGGGTTCTCCGGTACGGACCTGAGCATTCTGTCGAAAGTGTTCCTGCGGCTCATTAAAATGATTATCGGCCCGCTGGTTTTTGCGACGCTGGTGGTTGGTATTGCCAAGCTGGGCGACTTTAAAGTAGTCGGTCGAATTGGCCTGAAAACGCTGGGCTACTTTTACTTCGCTACCATCCTATCCCTGCTGGTGGGTTTACTGGTGGTTAATCTGCTGAAGCCGGGCGAAGTGATGAAACTGACCCTCCCCGCCAAGGGCACCGATACGGGCATTGAAACGACCAAATTAACCTTCGAGAATTTCATCACGCACATCTTCCCGACCAGTTTTGCCGACTCATTAGCCAACAACGAGATCCTGCAAATCGTGGTGTTCAGTATCTTTTTCGGCATCGCTGTTGGGGCAATTGGCGAGAAAGGTAAGATCATGATTAAGGCCCTCGATGCTCTGTCGGAGATCATGTTCAAAATTACGTCATACGTCATGGGTTTCGCACCCTTTGGCGTGTTGGGAGCCATTGCGGCCATTGTGGCACAACAGGGCCTGAGCATCCTGTCCGGTTACGCCTATCTGATCGTGTGCTTTTTCGGCGGTCTGCTGTTTTTTCTGTTCGTGGTCTTGTGGGTCATCTGCTTAGTGGCGGGCATCCCGTACCTGAAGTTGCTGGCTACGATTCGCAGCCCGGTGGTACTGTCGTTCAGCACGGCGAGTTCGGAGGCCTCGTTTCCGCAAACGATCGAGGCTCTGCGGAAATTCGGGTGTTCGGAGCGGATTATTTCGTTTGTGCTGCCGCTGGGTTATTCGTTCAACCTCGACGGGTCGATGCTATACATGACCTTTGCCACGGCGTTCATTGCGCAGGCTTATGGCATTCACTTATCCATTCAGCAGCAGATTGCCATGATGCTCACGCTGATGATTACGTCTAAGGGCATTGCGGGCGTACCCCGTGCGTCGCTGGTAGTAATTGCCGGTACGATGTCGATGTTTAACCTGCCCATCGAGGGGCTGGCACTGTTGCTGGGCATCGATCAGGTGCTGGATATGGGCCGCTCGGCAACCAGTGTGGTGGGTAATGCCGTGGCCACCTGTATCGTCTCGAAATGGGAAGGCGAGTTTACCCCAATGGCCATCGAGGTTGCGCGGGCGGTCGAAGTATGATGACCGCTTAATAAATGTTTTTTGGCGATTGCGCGCCAAACGGTTAGGTTGTATCTGACTATCAATTTGTTAACTAAACCAAACCCCAACAACCGATGACACAATCTGCCATTCTGGAACCGGAGTTAGCTCCGTATTTTACCACGAAAGCACCGTTTCAGTTTCCGGTCGAATTCCGTGAAGGGTTCGTAAAGTACTGGCCCATCGTTTCGCTGGTGCTACTCATCCTGGCCCTGCCCGCCATCCTGGCTTTGCTTGGCCTTGGTGCCTGGTTTTCGTCTGTTGCCGGTTATGGGTACGGTGCCCTCTATACCATTGGCGTGGTGTTCAGCATCGCCACAACTGTGCTGCGGGCATTGGCACTACCGGGCTTGTTTAACCGGAAACGGCAGGGCTGGGTATTCAGCTACTACGCACAGTTGCTGAGCATTGTTGGCGGTATCGTCTCCTTTAGTGTAGTGGGCATTTTGCTGGGGCTGCTCTTTCTGCTACTGCTATTTCAGGTGCGGGATTATTATTCCGATGGCATACTGCCACCTACTCCGCCCAATAAATACTAACCGTCAGTAGCGATAGATAAGTAGTTCCTCAAGAACGGGCGGCCATAAGCTGCCCGTTTTTCATGTCCGGGGTTTGCTTGTTTTTGGCCGTTTATGTATTCCTTACCGTGTTTCATCACAATATGGTAACACCCAATGCGGGAAACTGTACTTTTGGTCATCACAACCTAAACACGCATGAATATCCTCGAAACCCATCACATCGTTAAGCAGTATGCGCAACACCGGGCGCTGGACGATGTGAGTTTATCCGTCCCGAAAGGCTCCATTTTCGGATTGCTTGGTCCCAACGGGGCCGGTAAAACGTCGCTCATCCGCATCATCAACCAGATCACCGCCCCCGACTCCGGTACCGTACTGTTGGGTGGCGAAGAGCTGAATCCCAGTCACATCAAACGCATCGGCTACCTGCCCGAAGAGCGCGGCCTATACAAGAAAATGAAGGTAGGCGAGCAACTGCTCTATCTGGCACAGCTTAAAGGGCTGACGGAAAAGCAGGCGATGGAGAAGTTAAAAATATGGTTCATCAAGTTCGACATCAAGACCTGGTGGGACAAGCAGGTAGAAGACCTCTCCAAGGGAATGCAGCAAAAGGTGCAGTTTGTGGCCACGGTCATGCACGAACCGGACCTGATTATTCTGGACGAACCATTTTCCGGCTTCGACCCCATCAACGCCAACCTGATTAAAGACGAGATTCTGGAACTCCGCGACCGGGGCAGCACCATTATTTTCTCGACGCACCGCATGGAATCCGTCGAGGAATTGTGCGATCACATTGCCCTTATTCACCACTCGCACAAAGTGCTGGACGGCACCAAAAAAGAAATTAAGGAGCAGTTTAAAACGCATACTTACCGCGTGGAGTATCAGGGATCGCTGGCCGATCTACCACCCGCATTCGATGTGGTGGCGACGCACGAACTGGAAGACGGTTTCCGGCAAACGGACATCAAAATTCCGCCCGATGCGGCCGTTAACGAACTCGTCCGCGCCCTGATCGACCGGGTGGCGGTCCGCACATTTGGCGAAAATATTCCCAGTATGAACGACATTTTCATCCAGGCCGTCGGCGAAGTTCCGGCTTGATAACCAACCTCTTTTATGAACATTATTTTACTGATTATCAAATGGGAATACATGGTCCGGGTGCGCAAACGGTCGTTTGTGGTGATGACTATTCTCGGCCCGCTGTTGGTGGCGGCTTTCTACGGACTGATTGGCTGGGCGGCCATCGGCTCCATCGAGCAGAAAAAAGTGGAAGTGGTCGATGAAAGCCGTCTGTTTCAGGGCAAGTTCACCAGCACGAAAACCCTGTCATTCGCCTTCCAGAACGTACCTATCGCGCAGGCCAAGAAAGCGTTTCCGAAAAGCGGCTATGATGTGCTGGTACACATACCGGCCGGTATTCTGACGCAACCTAAGGGGGTGCAGTTGTACGCCGAGAAAGGGGTTAGTCTTGATCTCAAAAGTACCATCGAGCGGACCATCGAACGGGAGATTGAGCGAAATAAACTAACCAAGGCGGGCATCACTCAACAGGTGCTGGAAGATGCCAAAGTAGATGTAAACTCCGAAACGATCAGCTTGAGCGAAGAAGGCGAAAAAGCCAGCAGTGCCGGGGCTGCTACCGTTATTGGCGGTATCTGCGCGTTCCTGATCTACATCTCCGTATTTATATACGGTACGCAGGTGATGCGTGGCGTGATGGAAGAAAAGACCAACCGCATTGTGGAGGTCATCATTTCGTCGGTCAAGCCATTCCAGTTGATGCTGGGTAAGATCATTGGCGTCGGGCTGGTGGGTTTAACGCAGTTTATGCTCTGGATTCTGCTGACCATCGGTATCACGTCGGTTGGCAGTTCGCTGCTGGGCAGCAAGTACACAAAGGGTCGCGAAATGGCGCAATCGGCACAGATGGCGCAGGCCGGTGGAAAAGATAATCAGGTGGTGGCCGCGGCCGGCGAAATGAAAGATAGTCCTGTTGCCGACGTAATGAAAGCGGTTTCCAGCCTGAATATTCCGCTGATCATCGGCTGCTTCCTGTTTTATTTCCTTGGCGGCTACCTGCTCTACAGTGCACTGTTCGGTGCGGTCGGTGCGGCTGTGGACAACGAGACCGAAACGCAGCAATTTATGCTACCTATCACGTTACCCATCGTGTTTTCGTTCATCGTCGCCCAGTTTGTGATCCGCGACCCCAACGGAACGCTGGCTTTCTGGACGTCGATTATTCCGTTCACCTCGCCGATTATCATGATGGTACGGATTCCGCTGGGCGTACCGGTTTGGGAATTGATTCTGTCCATGACGCTGCTGGCCTTAGGCTTTACGGGTACTACCTGGTTGGCCGCCCGCATCTACCGCGTCGGCATTCTGATGTACGGTAAGAAAACGACGTACCGCGAATTGTCGAAGTGGATTTTTTACAAGGTGTGACCTCACTAACCTCACCGAACCGTCGGACCGCCCCAACCCCTCTCCT
>JBBQLG010000046.1:0-39702 GCA_038327655.1 Cytophagales bacterium | reverse complement strand
GACCGGCTTTGTTGTCGGCACCCAGCAGTGTATCGCCACTCGCTGTGATGATGTCATTCCCAAGCTGATGCGCCAGATCGGGGTGGTCGGCTACGCGGAGTACCTGCGTTGTGTCATTCGGCAACACGATATCGTGCCCTTCCCATTTTTGATGGATAATTGGCTGAACGCCCTCGCCGGTAACGTCGGGTGAGGTATCCACGTGCGAACAGAAGCACACCACCGGTACGTTCGGCTTGTCGGTATTGGCGGGAATAGTGGCGTAGACATAGCCAAAATCGTCCAGTTCGGCGTCGGTAATGCCCATGTCGTGCAGTTCCCGCAGCAAGACCCGGCTCAGGTTTTTCTGCTTTTCGGTGCTGGGGCTGGCGGTCGATTGCGGGTCCGACTGAGTGTCGATCTGTACGTACCGGATAAATCGCTCGACGGCGGTAAACGTGTAGTTGTTCATAGCAGATTGGCCAGATCGGCCGGGGAGTAGTTGATGTTTTTGAGGGTCTTGTTGTCCGCCGTGCGGTAAACTAAATACTTGCCATCCGACTCGATAAAGTGACAGTCGACGCCTTTGGCCTGATAATGCGCCACCGTCGCTTCGGCTTCGTCGACGGTGGCGCAGGCTTTGCTCATGTTGGAACGCTGCACTTCATCGAATAACGCTTTAAACTTGTCGCCCAGCCCGAACTCCAACACGGCACCGGCCAGGACATATTGTAAATCGCAGAGGGCATCGGCTACAGCAACGAGGTCGTTCTGTTCGATGGCTTCGCGAAACTCGTCCAGTTCTTCGGCCAGCAGCGACACCCGCAACGCACACCGATTTGGGGGCGGAATCTGCGGGATATCCAGCACGGGGCTGTGAAAGGTGTGGTGAAATTCAGCTACTTGATTGAGGGCGTCGGGAGAAGTCATACCGGACCGGGATTTAAGAGGACTTAAACGGATTAGGAAAAGGACCGCGATTTAAAGAAGATTCAGACGGATTAAACAGGATTTTGTCTTTCCATTAGCCGAAAACAAAATCCCGTTTAATCTTTTCAAATCCTTTAAAAATCGCGGTCAAAGGTCGGCGATCAAATTGGTCTTTAGTAGCTTAATGGCGATAGCCAGCAGGATGATGCCGAAGATTTTGCGTAGCACGTCTAATCCACCCGGACCAATGCGGGTTTCGAGCCAGCCCGCCGATTTCAGCACAACATAAATCAGAATCAGGTTCAGCAGAATACCGACCAGAATGTTATAGACCTGATACTCGGCCCGGAGCGAAATAAGCGTCGTCAGCGTACCGGCACCGGCGATGAGCGGGAAGGCAATGGGTACGATGTGGGCGGCTCCCCCACCCGTGTCGGCGGCTGGTTTGAAAATAGTCCGGCCCAGAATCATTTCCAGACCCAGCAGAAAAATAATCAAGGCCCCCGCTACGGCGAACGACGCGACATCGACACCAAACAGTTTGAGTATCCGCTCCCCCACGAACAGAAACGAGACCATTAGCACCCCCGACACCAGCGTGGCTTTTTCGGACTGGATATGGCCCGTTTTCTGGCGCAGGTCGATCAGCACGGGTAGCGAACCAATCACGTCGATGACGGAAAATAAAATCAGCGTGACGGAAATAATCTCTTTAAAACTTAGCATTAAGGTGTTACGTACAGACTTAGCAAATGGTTTCGCTCAGGCTGATTTAGGTGAATAATGGCGCAGAAACGTTTTTAACAGGTCAATTTCTTCGTCGTCAATCGCCGGAAAATTGGCAATACGAAACGTGGTATTTTTCCAGTTGCCGTAGCCATTGCCGAGGGTAATGTCGGCGGCTAGCGCATCGGCTTTGACGGCTTTAATGGCGGCTTCGGTCCCCGCAACGGCAATGACCGTGTCGGAACGATGGGCCGGATTGGTAATCAAAAGAGTCCAGGATGATGCCAGTTCCGTCTCAAAAAATGTGTACCAGTCAGCCGCCCGTTGCCGGGTTCGTGCATCTATGTCGGCGATGGACAGTACCTGCTGCATCACCCGCATCAGGCAGTAAATGCCCAGGCCGTTGGGTGTGTACTGCGTCTGAAACTTAGTAATATTTTCGTGGATAAATAGCAGACTGTTGTAGTGGGCGCGTTCCCCGATTTGCTCCGCCCGTTCGAGCGCGTTCGGCCCGTAAATCAGCAGTCCCAGCCCGGCCGGTAAGCCCAAGCACTTCTGCGACGAACAAAACCAGACATCGCCCAGCGACCAGTTCAGCCCAATCCCGCCCAGCGACGATACGGCATCGACGGCAATGAGTCCCGTAAAATCGCGTCGCCACTCGGCCAACTGCGTCATGGAAACCTGCGTCCCGTTCGAGGTTTCGTTCTGCACCACGCATAAAGTATCTACCTCCTTACCGCCAGAATATGGTTTAATGCGGTGGGCGTAGTCGCGCCACTTTTCGCCAAACGCGCCGGTTGTCGGGTGTAAACTGGTGGTGTTGGTCAGCGATTGGGCGACGATTTCCCAGCATTCCGTGGCCGACGAGACAAACGCGATGTGGTATTCAACCGGAATGGCCAGTTTTTCGTGCAGCAGCCGGATCGTTTCCTGAACCACGTCCATAAAGCCCGCACTGCGGTGATTGAGACTCACAATGCCCTCGCGCACGGCCTGAGCCGCGTAGTCGGCCACCGACGGGTACACTTTCGACGGGCCGGGGTAGAAGGTTGTCATAGTGGTTAGTGGTTGGTCGGTAGTAGTTGGAAGTCGGTGGCCAGTGCCATTTGTGATTGATCGTTTCTAAGCGCTACTAACTACTGTCTGCTAATCACTGCTCACCAAGCAAATACCGCACGGCCAGTTCGTAGCCGGTCAGGCCCAGCCCGGCGATGAGGCCTTTGCAAACGGGTGTCAGGTAGCTGTGGTGCCGGAAGGCTTCGCGGGCGTGAATGTTGGAAATATGAACCTCCACGGCCGGTGCGGTCACGGCCGAAAGCGCGTCGCGCAGGGCTACCGACGTGTGTGTATATCCACCGGCGTTGATAACAATGCCGTCTACCGTAAAACCCAGTTCATGCAGCTTGTCGATCAGTTCGCCTTCGTGGTTCGACTGAAAATAGTGTATTTGCACGTCCGGGAACCCCTGCTCAACCGTTTTCAGGTAATCAACAAAGGAGCGGTTGCCGTAGATATCCGGTTCGCGGGTACCCAGCAGATTCAGGTTGGGGCCGTTCAGAATCAGGATTCGTTTCATAAGCGCAGGGTAAAAGTATGTGGCAAAGGTACATCAACACGTTTAAGAATTACCTCAAACTCGAACGCTCGCTGGCGGAGAACTCCGTAGAAGCCTACCTGCACGACGTCGAAAAACTGGCGCAGTATCTTGATCTCAAAGGCGAACCTATTAGCCCGTTGCTGGTCAACGAGGTACACCTGTCGGGTTTTTTGCAGTACCTCGGCGAGTTGGGACTGGCGGCACCGTCGCAGGCGCGCATCCTGTCGGGACTGAAGTCATTTTTTAAGTTTCTGATCCTCGAAGGGCTGATGGATTATGACCCGGCGCAGCTCATCGAAGGACCACGCTTAGGCCGGAAACTGCCCGATACGCTCAGCTATCCCGAAATTGAAGCCATGCTCGACGTAATCGACCTCTCCACGGCGGGTGGTCCCCGCGACCGGGCCATGCTCGAAATTCTCTACAGTTCGGGCCTGCGCGTGACGGAGCTTCTCGACCTGAAAATCACCAACTGCTACTTCGATATTGGGTTTCTGCGCATTTTCGGCAAGGGCAGCAAGGTTCGGCTCGTGCCCATCGGCAAAGACGCCATTCACTACGCCACGGTTTACATTGAAGAAGTACGTAGTCAGTTGGCCGTGCAGAAGGGCGACGAAGACACCGTTTTTCTGAACCTGCGGGGTAAAAAACTCTCCCGCATTTCGGTCTTCACCACGACTAAAAAGTTGGCCGCTGCGGTGGGGATTCGCAAGACGATCAGCCCGCACACGTTTCGGCACTCGTTTGCTACGCACCTCATCGAAGGCGGGGCGGACCTGCGGGCCGTGCAGCAGATGCTGGGCCATGAGTCCATCACAACCACCGAAATCTATACCCACTTAGACCGCGATTACCTGAAGCAAACGCTTACCGATTTTCACCCGCGGGCCAAAAACAAAAGTACCCGCCGTCAGTGACAGCGGGTACTCGATACTCTGTGTTAACCCTAACCCAAACCATGAGAAAACTGCTAATGTCTTACACCGCAATTTATTTACGATTCTGATCAATGTTAAACAAATGCCGTGCCAAATAAATTTTCAGCAGTAATTCATCAACAAAAAGTGTATAAAAATTCCTTATTTGGGTGATTCGCTGTTCACCCCCGTTGTGTCAAGGTTCAGGGTATCAATAAGGGGTCCGTTGGTGCGTTGCGGAGGCAGGGCACGTTCGAGTTGTTTCCGACGGTTCCAGGGGGCTGTTGTCCGGCGGGCCATGTCGATGGCCAACAGCGCGACAATAGTCGTGAAGAGAAGGAAAACGACGATAAAAATTCGGCGGTTGCGGTTCATGGCTACTCAGTTACCGGTTTGTTCGCTCAATTGGTTCGGCGACACGTAGAACGCCAGCGTACCTGTCCGGCCCGACACGTCGCTCCAGGCCAACTCCTCGAACCGGATGGCTGCCACCGCCCCTTTGTCCATATCACCCACGGCCTCATGCGTCAGAAACTCGGCGAAATAGGAGATGTCCGGATTGTGTCCAAACAGCATTACGGAGGGGCAATCGGTGGGCAGGGCGTTCAGAGCCGCTAAGTAAGCACGTGGTCCGCCGTCGTAGAGGTCGGCAATCAATTCGATGGTATCAGGCGCAATGCCCAACTGCTCGGCCACCACTTTGGCGGTGTTTTTGGCGCGGTTGGCAGTACTGCTCAGCAGGCGGTCGGCGGTGATGTGCCGGTCGTGCAGGTAATGCCCCATGCGGGCAGCCGCCATAATACCCGGTGACACTAATTCGCGGTCGTGGTCGCGCTGGAAGTGGCTGGCGTCTTCCGCTTCGGCGTGGCGAATCAGATAAAGCGTATGAATCATTCGTGTATGCGTGAGAATAAGTGGTTAGAACTGCAAAGCTATATGCGTAACAAAATATTCATAGTCTATTGCCGCTCAAACGATAAATAATAGCACTTAGGCAGTATTATAGCTATATTGTGAGATTAACAGCCAACTAAAATGCGATTTCAGGGCGAGAAATGTGTATTGAATATGGCGTCGTACTTCAACAGAGACGATGTCCGGTTAAACGGCACGTTCTGGGTCCGGCGCAGCGAAGGCGAACGCTATCGGCAGCCGTGGCTTCGCTTTACGCACACGCTCAGCGAACCTGAATACGAACAACTGCGCGACTGGCTGCAGGCCGTGGTTAACGATGACGCTCCCGAACCGTTGCGGCTGTCCGGTATTGTGCCGCAAATTCATCAGGTTCAGTCAGTCAACCCCGACGAAATCAGCCTCGACCTGTGGTACAATGCTTCCTCCGAACCCGTCTGGTGGGCCTGGGATCTTACCACGCCCCTCCACATCCGGCTCGACGTTCCCCGCACCGAATTCAGACACCTGATTACCGTCTTCGAGAAGGTAGAGTGGAGTTTTTATTAGGGAATAGTGGCAAGGAGATAGTAGTTAGCACTTCGCGGGGAAATACTAACCCCTGATCATTATTATTTATCCAACACCACTCCTTCCAGCATCGCTACATAGCCCCGAATACCTTCGTCAATCTCGTTCAGGAAAATAAATTCATCGGCGGTATGGGACCGGGCCGAATCGCCGGGACCGCACTTGAGCGACGGGCAGGTCAGCACGGCCTGATCCGAGGTGGTCGGTGACCCGTAGGTATGGCGACCTAACGCCAGCCCGGCCTGCACAATCGGATGCCCGACTGAAATGCCCGACGGCTTGAGCCGGACCGAGCGCGGATGCACCTCCGACTCAATGTGTGTCTGAATAATAGCCACTACCTCTTCCAGCGTATACTGCTCCGTTACCCGCACATCAACGGTAAACGTACAGGTGTCCGGTACCACGTTATGCTGCGTCCCGGCGTTGATGATAGTTACCGATGCACGGATGAGGCCGAGCGTGGGCGATACCTTCGGAAATTGGTAGGTTGTCAGCCAATGAATGTCGCGCAGGGCTTTGTAAATGGCGTTTTCACCTTCATTGCGGGCGGCATGGCCACTGCGGCCGTGGGCCACGCAGTCGAGCACGAGCAGCCCCTTCTCAGCAATGGCCAACTGCATTTGCGTGGGTTCCCCCACGATGGCGAAACCGATGGGCGGCAACTCAGGCAGGACCAGTTCCAGCCCGTCGCGACCGGATATTTCCTCTTCGGCCGATGCCACCAACAGGAGGTTGTGGGTCATGTCGGCGCGTTCGTAAAAATGGCAGAACGTCATCATCAGGCTTACTAAACAGCCCCCGGCGTCGTTGCTGCCGAGTCCGTAGAGTTTACCCTCCCGTTCGAGTGGTGTAAACGGATCGAGCGTCCACGACGGATTGGGTTTTACCGTATCGTGGTGCGAATTGAGCAAAATGGTGGGCTTTACCGGGTCGAAATGGCGGTTCTGCGCCCAGACGTTATTCTTCTTTCGCCGGGTTGCCATACCGCGCCCGGTCAGAAAAGCGTCGATCAGGTCGGCAGTATGGCTTTCTTCGCGGCTGAACGATGGCGTAGCGATCAGTTGCTTCAGCAGGTCGAGGTGAGTCATGGTTTTTTTCTGAACACAGAGAAAAAAGAGATTTCACGGAGAAAATAGAGAGAATAGATCCGTGCGCTCCGTGAAACCTCCATTTCCTCCGTGTTTAAACATTAACTGAAACTACTATTCTTCATAAAACTTCACTCCCCGTTCAGCCAGGAATTTCTTGATCACATCAACATGGACACATTGCCCGACGTTCAGAAACGGGTAGTTGGAAACGCGGGTTTTGCGGTTGTTCACCAGCACGTCGCGGTCCTCGATGTCGAACCCGAGGTGCAGGTGGCGCGTAGCACTTTGCATCCCGTATATCACGCCACGGGTGTCGAACAGCGGACCCCCACTCTGACCGCGAAGACCGGGCGTACTCATTTCAATACCCGTAACGGTTGTTGCGTCGCCCATGAGCCGGGTCACGATGCCGTCGATGGGAAACCGGGGCGTCTGAATGCGTCCGGTGGTTGTCCAGTCAATGTCGTCGGTGCGGGTGTTGACCGTAAAATTGGTAAACTCCGGGAACGGATAGCCCAATCGGCAAAGGCTGCGCCCGGCCTTCACCCGGCTGCTGTCGCGCAGAAACGTGGCGTGCCCCCGGTACAGCAAGCGGTTGTACCCTCGAAATCGGATCAGGGCCAGATCCTGCGTGGGGTGCAGGTCGATGTCGAGGTTCGTGAACTGGTCAGTACAGTTCAGGAAACTGCTCCGCATCCGGATCATCACGCCGGGCCGCAGGTTGTAGCGGGCTTCGAGGTGTTTGATGCGCTGCTCCGAATCCCGCTCCCGCTGCAACGGGGCACGATCGGCCAGAAACTGATTGTAGTGGCCATAAATCTGCGGCTCCTGCACAATCTGTTCGGCTACGTGTTTGCAGGTGATGGCGCACCCCTCTTCGTTGACAAAAAACAGCGTGGCACTGCCGGGGATGATCTCGTTGTGGCCGTAGAGCCGGATAATGGAATGAATGGGACGGGTAAAAGAATCGACGTGCTCAATGGCATCAACAAACATGGGCAGTTACGTAAAGAGGGTGTGCCGGACGGTCGGCCGCTGCCGGCAAAAATACGAAAAAGGCAGCCCCCGTGCAGAGGCTGCCTTTTTGCAGATCGGAAAGCCCCAACTCCCTCCTGCGGTTGTTTGGGGTCATTCATCTTTGTTTACAACTGTGGCTGCTCCATGGCCAGCACATCATTGGCATGGGTTGGCTTGCGGTTGCGCATAAAGAAATAGAGTCCGCTGAAGGCTACGATCAAAACAGCCGGAAAAAGCACCATGTGGCTCAGCGTAGCCTGTCCCGCTACCAGGTCAACCTGATCGCTGGTAAGACCACCCAGGGCAGTTGCTTTTACTTTTTCACCGTCAATCCAGCTACCAATGATGGGCTGAAAAATCGACGTCGAGAACATGCCCATTCCGCCGATAATTGACATCCCGAAGGCACCGGCGCGGGGAATGTATTCGGCCACAAAACCGATCATAGTCGGCCAGAAGTAGCATACACCGATCGCAAAAATCACGGCTGATACGTATACCATTGGCCCCGTTGCACTGCTCATCAGGTAAATACCCAGCGTAGCGAAAACAGATGAACCCAGCAGCACCCCCGTCGGGTTGAGCCGATGCACAATTGGCCCGGCAAAGTAGCGGCCAACGGCCATCAGACCCGTTACGAGGGCCAGAATAACCATCGGACTGGCACCGGCTTTACCCAGAATCGGGCCGACCCACTGCTCGGGGCCAAACTCAGAAATAGCCGTCAGGGCCATGCAGGCCAGCATGAACAGGTATAACGGCGAGAGCATGGTACGGAAGTTTTCGCCTGTTGACGCGGCTCCCTCTACTTTGCTGGCCGGAAATGCCTGTCCGAAGAACAGAACCGCGTAAATAGCGGCCGGAATCAGGATAGACCCAATCTGCAACTGCCAGCCCAGTCCGGCATCCGTCATGAATTTGGATACCAGCGTACCGATAACAATACCGCCCGGAAACCACATGTGAAAACGGCTCAGCATTTTAGTCGTCTGGTTACCATCCGACATATCGGCAATCATGGGGTTACAGGCCGCTTCAACCGTACCGTTACCAAAGCCAACAAAAAATGTGGAGATCAGCAGCGACCAGTAGCCGCCCGCGAAAATAGTGAGCACTAACCCCAGCACGTGGGTGAAAAAGGCGACCCAGATGATCCGTTTTGGCCCCAAGGCATTGTAGAGCGGCCCGCCGATAATCATGGCAATTGGAAAGCCGAGGAAGGCCATCGCGTTGATATAGCCCAGTTGCTCGGCCGTCAGGTTAAATTCTTTACCTAACTGGGTTAATACACCAGCCCGGATGCCGAAGGCCATGGCGGTGGTGATGAGTGCGAAGCAACTAGCGTTGAACAGGCGCGTACGATTGATGGCTACAGGATTGATGGCTACATTCATAAGGCGTATAAATACAGGGTTAAAGAGAATGAATATGTCTGGAAATAAACGTCGGGACTACCTGAAATTTACTGTGGGCGGTCGGCTATTTGTGCAAAATTTCCGAAAAATAATGGAAAACCGCTAATTTTCGGCCATACTAAACCAGTTCATCGTTTGCGACGGTCGGTCGCTACCGTTTGTATTTGCCTGCCGGAACACTACAAACGGCAGCGGCCGACCATCACAAACGACGAACCACAAACTATTTTACGTTATGCACAGGAAATTGCGCATGGGCATGATTGGGGGCAGCCTCGATGCCTTCATTGGAGCGGTCCATCGCCGGGCCGCCGTGATGGACAATGAAATCGAACTCGTCTGCGGAGCCTTCAGCTCGAATCCCGAAAAATCCCGCCAGACCGGCTACGCGCTGTACCTGCCCGAAAACCGGGTGTATGGCTCCTTCGAGGAAATGATTCAGGCGGAGAAAGCCTTGCCCGAAGGTGACCGGATGGATTTCGTCACCATCGTCACGCCCAACCACATGCACTTTCCGGCGGCAAAACTGGCTCTCGAAAATGGGTTCCACGTCGTCTGCGATAAACCGATGACGCTGAATTTAGCCGAAGCCAACCAGTTGGCCCGTATCGTTGATGAAACCGGCCTCATTTTCTGTCTGACCCATAATTACACCGGCTATCCAATGGTGAAGGAAGCCCGCGCGATGGTGAAAGCCGGTAAGCTGGGCAATATCCGCAAGGTGATTGTCGAATATCCACAGGGTTGGTTAGCGACCCTGGTCGAAGGTACGGGCAGTAATAAACAGGCCGAATGGCGCACCGACCCGACCCGTTCGGGAGCGGCCGGGGGCGTTGGCGATATTGGTACCCACGCCGAAAATTTAGCTGAGTACGTCACCGGTCTGAAGATCACCGAACTCTGCGCCGACCTCTCGATTTTTGTCGAAGGCCGCCAACTCGATGATGATGCCAATATGCTGCTCCGGTTCGAGAACGGGGCGAAGGGTTTGCTCACCAACAGTCAGATTGCCAACGGCGAAGAAAATCCGCTGTCGATCCGGGTGTATGGCGAACTGGGCGGGCTGGAGTGGCGGCAGATGGAGCCAAACACGCTCATCTACAAAACCAACGAGATGGGTGCCCGGCTGATCCGCACCGGCGTTGGGCAACTCTCGCCCGAAGCGCAGGCTAACACGCGGCTCCCGGCGGGCCACCCCGAAGCGTTTCTGGAAGCGTTTGCCAATATTTACCGCAACTTTGCGCTCACCCTCCGCGCCCGCCTGAACGGTCAGCAGCCCGACCCGATTCACCTCGACTTTCCCGGCACCAAAGAGGGCGTTCGCGGCTTAGCCTTCATCGACACGGTTCTGGCGTCGGATAAGTCAGACCAGAAGTGGACGAAATTTTTAGAATGAGGGGGATTGAGTGGTTGAATGATTGAGGGATTGAATGATTGAGGGATTGAATGGGCTCAATTAAACTCCATCCTCATTCCATTGCTTGCCGTCATTCAGCACTCAATTCTGTTACCCAAGCCTATTCAATCATTCAAAAAGTCAATCCCTCAATCATTTAACCTCTCCCCACCATGCAGGATAAGATCGAGTTTGTTCAGCAAATGCAGAAGCGTACCAAAGACTTTGCCCTGCGCAGTATTCGGTTGTTTCAGGCTCTGCCTAAAACGGAAGAAGCCCGAATTATCGGGAAGCAGTATTTACGATCTTCTACGTCAATGGCTGCGAATTACCGGGCAGTATGCCGGGCCAGAAGTCAGCCCGAATTCTTTGCCAAGTTCAGCATCGTTGTTGAAGAAACCGATGAGTCACTATTCTGGCTGGAAATAATGGTAGAAGCACAAATTTTACCAGAGCCAAAGTTGGCCGGTTTGATAACCGAAGTTACCGAGTTATTAGCCATTTTTGCCTCCGCCCGCAAGAACACCCCATCCCGGAAGAAGCCCTAATTCAATCATTCAATCCTTCTGTCATTCAATCATTCCCTTTACCCATGCAAAAAATTCAGGTAGGTGTCGTCGGCACCGGATTTATCGGACCCGCGCACATCGAAGCCCTCCGTCGCTTGCCCAATGTTGAAGTAGCCGCCCTGTGCGAAGTGACGCCCGAACTGGCTCGTCAGAAAGCCGACCAACTCGGTATCGCCCGATCCTACACCTTCGAGGAGTTACTGAAGCAGGATGATATTACCAGCATCCACATCTGTACACCCAACTTCCTCCACTATTCGCAGTCGAAAGCCGCTTTGCTGGCCGGAAAACACGTCGTCTGTGAGAAGCCGCTGGCCAAAGACCTCGCCGAAGCCGAAGAACTGGTGGCACTGGCCAAACAGACCGGCCTGGTGAATGCCGTGCATTTTAACCTGCGGTACTACCCGCTGGCCCGTCAGATGAAAGCCATGCACGAGAAAGGCGAACTGGGCGATATTTATTCGGTCATCGGGTCGTATTTGCAGGACTGGCTGTTTTACGAAACGGATTACAACTGGCGGCTGGAGCCGGACAAATCGGGTGATTCGCGGGCCATTGCCGATATTGGTTCGCACCTGATGGACATTCTGGAATACATCACCGGTCTGAAAACGGTCGCCGTTATGGCCGATTTCAATACCATTCACAAAACCCGCAAAAAGCCACTAAAGCCGGTTGAGACGTATTCGGGCAAGATGCTGCAACCGGAGGATTATGCCGATGTGGCCATCAATACCGAAGACCATGCCAACGTGTTGCTGCGGTTCGACAACGGTAACCGGGGGGTTATCACCGTGTCGCAGGTATCGGCGGGGCGTAAAAACCAGATGAAATTAGAGATTTCGGGCGCGAAGAAAACCGTGGCCTGGAATTCCGAAGCTCCCAACGAACTATGGATCGGCAACCGTGACGGCTACAATGAGTCGCTCATGCGCGACCCCTCGCTGGTACACCCCGAAGTACGGTCGGTGATCTCATTTCCCGGTGGCCACAACGAAGGCTTCCCCGACACCTCAAAACAGTTGTTCAAGGAAGTGTATGCGGCCATTGAGACCGGTAAGCAGCCCGAACATCCGACCTTCCCGACCTTTGCCGACGGCTACCGCGAACTGCTCATCTGCGAGAAAATTCTGGAAAGCAACCGCAGGCAGAGTTGGGTGGAGGTATAAACGTTAATGGTCGAAAACGGAGGACTATCATGCAGTATCAGGCAAAGTACAACACGATTATCACCATCGAACCCGGCAAGCGGGGTGGCAAGCCCTGCATTCGGGGTATGCGAATCACCGTCGGCGATATTTTAGGTTGGCTTGGGCGCGGCATGACAACCGAGGAGATTATCGAAGACTTCCCGGAGTTGACACGGGAGGACATTCAGGCTGCTTTGTTGTTTGCGGCTGACCGGGATAACGGTACGATGCTGATGGCAGCATGATACGTCTCCTGTTCGATCAAAATATTTCGTACCGGGTTGTGAAACAGCTCAAGGAACTGCTGCCTGATACGGTTGGCGTTCGTGAAGTGGGCCTGCTAAATGCCGATGATTTTATAATCTGGGAGTATGCCCGTCGCGAAAATTACGTAATTGTCACCTTTGATAAAGACATTCTATTGATTGGGTCAGTCAGAGGATTTCCGCCCAAGATCATCTGACTGCGTACCGGAAATGTTAAAAACCAGGCTATCGTTGACCTGTTCACTAACCGACTCGGTGAGTTCATCGAGTTTATTAATCGACAAAATAAAGGTTGCCTGTTAGTGTATCAGCAGGCAACGGATTACTAACCCTTCGGAAATATGAAAACAATGAAAGGCCCGGCCATCTTTCTGGCCCAATTTTTAGGCGATACGGCCCCGTTCAATTCGCTGGAATCCATCGCTGGCTACATGGCCGAACTTGGCTACACCGGTGTTCAGATTCCAACCTGGGACCCGCGCATGATCGACCTGAAGCAAGCGTCGGAAAGCAAAACCTACTGCGACGAACTGAAAGGTAAACTGTCCGACATCGGCGTGGAAATTACCGAACTGGCGACCCACTTGCAGGGGCAGTTGGTAGCCGTTCACCCGGCCTATGCCGCTATGTTCGATGGCTTCGGCCCGGCGGAACTGGCGGGTAAACCGAAAGATCAGCAGGCGTGGGCGACGGATCAGTTGCTGATGACCGCCAAAGCCAGCCAGAATCTCGGTTTGCTGGCCAGCCCGACGTTTTCAGGGGCCTTGCTGTGGCCGTTTATGTATCCCTGGCCGCAACGCCCGGCGGGTCTGGTCGAGACGGGTTTTAAGGAACTGGCCGACCGCTGGCTCCCCATCCTGAACGCCTACGACGAAGCCGGTGTCGATCTGGCCTACGAACTGCACCCCGGCGAAGACCTGCACGATGGCATCACGTTCGAGATGTTTCTGGAGCATACGGGCAACCACCCCCGCGCCGGTATCAACTACGATCCCAGCCACTTCGTACTGCAACAACTGGACTACCTGCAATTTATCGACTTCTACCACGAGCGCATTTTTGCCTACCACGTGAAAGACGCTGAGTTTAACCCAACGGGCAAACAGGGCGTGTACGGCGGCTATCAGGGCTGGGTGGAACGGGCAGGGCGGTTCCGGTCGCTGGGCGACGGGCAGGTCGATTTCAGCGGCATCTTCTCCAAACTGGCGCAGTACGACTACGACCGCTGGGCGGTGCTGGAGTGGGAGTGTGCCCTGAAACACCCCGAGCAGGGAGCCGCCGAAGGTGCTCCGTTCATTGAGAGCCACATCATCCGGGTCACCGAACGCGCCTTCGACGACTTCGCCGGCACCGGAGCGGACGATGCGTTTAATAAGAAGGTGCTGGGTTTATAGTAAGCTTAATAACCGATTTATAAGTGCCGGAGATATAGTCCCCGGCACTTTTGTTTTCGATTGTTTCTATATAAGGAAACTTATTTGTCCTTTTGATTCGTTACTAACCCACCAATGGATATAAAATTCGACGTGTTGTTTCTCGAAGACGCCAGAGCGTTTCTGGTTGATCTTGACGAGAAAGCGAGAACCAAAATTCTGTATAATATTGACAAAGCACGGGTGTTAAATGACCCAAAACTGTTCAAAAAACTAACCGAGACAATCTGGGAGTTCAGAACGAAGTACAATGGATTGCAGTATCGGCTGCTGGCTTTTTGGGATAAAAGCGGTGCTACCCAAACGTTGGTTATAGCGACGCACGGGTTTGTAAAAAAGACGGACAAAGTGCCCGCCGGAGAATTGAGCCGGGCCGAAAACCTAAGACAACTCTATTTTGAGCAAGATTAAAGTTATGACAAGGAAGATAGCCACTTACTCGTTTGATCGGGTAAAAGATGAATTGATTGGCGAAGCTGGTACTCAGGCCCGCGATCAATACGAATTTGATCTTAAACTCGAACTGCTGGGCGAGATGATTAAGACAGTCCGTCAGGAGCGAAATTTAACACAGGAGCAACTGGGAGCATTGGTGGGCGTACAAAAAGCTCAGATTTCTAAATTAGAGCGAAATGCCAGCAACGTAACGGTAGCAACTATCCTGAAAGTGTTCAAAGCACTACAGACCACTGTCAGCTTCAAAGTGCAGTTGGCATCTGAAGAGTTAAGTCTTACATGACAACCCGCGTCTTCGGAGAAATACCCGGCATACCGGAGGGGAGCGAGTTTGAAAACCGGCTGTTTCTCTCGAAATACGGCGTTCACCGACCCATCCGGGCGGGCGTGAGCGGGAGGGCAACGGAAGGGGCCGACTCCGTTATCCTGTCGGGCGGCTACGAAGACGATGAAGATTACGGCCACACCATTATTTACGCCGGAAACGGTGGTCGCAGCTACAAAACAGGGATGCAGGTAGCCGATCAGCAACTCGACGGGAAAAACCTGGCCCTGGCCCTCAACCATAAACATGATTTGCCCGTCCGGTTGGTACGTGGTGCCAATCAAAAAAATCCGTTCGCACCGGAGCATGGCTACCGCTATGATGGTCTGTTCAATGTGGCATCGTACTGGCCCGCGACGGGCAGGTCCGGCTTTGTAGTCTGGTATTTCCGGCTAATCAAGCCATAAATCTGCCCGGTCTTCTCCATGACGCTCCCGCTGTCACAAGCCGATATTTTTGTATCTTGTCTGCCCAGTTTGCCAACTTCTAAATTCCATGCCTGTCCAGACCCATTTCCGAGCCTGTAACCTGTGCGAAGCCATCTGCGGTCTCGAAATCACTCATGCCGACGGGGTGGTGCTCAGCATTCAGGGCGATAAGCAGGACCCGTTCAGCCGGGGCCATATCTGCCCCAAAGCGGTGGGCCTGAAAGACATTTACGAAGACCCCAACCGGCTCAAAACACCCCTGAAACGCACCGCGACGGGCTGGGACGAAATTAGCTGGCAACAGGCGTTTGATGAAGTGGCCGACCGGTTGCGGCAAATCCGGGCGGCACACGGCCCCAATGCCATTGGCTTCTACGCCGGAAACCCGTCTGTACACAACTCCGGTACGTTTTTGGCCGCGCCGGGCTTCGTGAAAGCCATCGGTACCCATACGCTGTTTTCGGCTTCGTCTGTCGATCAGTTTCCGCACCATTTCGCGGCCTGGCAACTCTTTGGCCACCCGTTGCTAATGCCCGTACCCGACCTTGACCGAACCGATTACTGGCTCATCATTGGCGGTAATCCCATCGTGAGCAACGGCAGCATTATGACCGCGCCCGACGTAGCCAACCGGCTCCGCGCTATCCAGCAACGTGGCGGGAAAGTGGTCGTGATCGACCCGCGCCGAACTGAAACGGCCAACCGCGCCGACGAACATCATTTTATCCGCCCCGGCACCGACGTGTTTTTGCTGCTGGCAATGGTCCATGTGCTGTTCGCCGAAGGCCGGGTTAATCCGGGTCGACTGGCTGGGTTTACGGATGGATTCGATACCCTGCGTGCTGCCGTTGCGGACTTTACGCCCGAAAAGGCAGCTTCCATCACCGGCATGGACCCGGCCGTAATTCGGCGACTGGCTCTGGAACTGGCCGCAGCCGAACGGGCCGCGCTCTATGGTCGGGTCGGCGTGTCGGTGCAGGAATTTGGCGGCCTCTGTCTGTGGCTCATTAGTGTCATCAACATCCTGACGGGGCACCTCGATCAGCCCGGTGGTATGATGTTTACCTCGCCCGCCATCGACGTGCTGGGCGGGGGCGGTAAACCCAAACCATACACCCGCTATGACCGGTTTCGGAGCCGGGTCAGCAACCGGCCCGAGTTTATGGGTGAACTGCCGGTATCGTGCTTAGCCGAAGAAATTCAGACGGACGGGGCCGGTAAAATTCGGGCGATGGTGACGAGTTGCGGCAATCCGGTGCTCTCCACGCCCAACGGTGGTCAGTTAGACGACGCTCTGGACAGCCTCGATTTTATGGTGTCGGTCGATATTTTCCTGAACGAAACCACCCGCCACGCCGATTACATTCTGCCCCCGGCCACGGGTCTGGAAGTAGCCCACTACGACCTGACGTTTCACGCTTTAGCCATCCGCAACACGACGCGTTATTCCGAGCCGCTGTTCGCTAAGGGACCCGACGCCCGCTACGATTGGGAAATCTTTGAGGAACTGCGCCTGCGTCTGGAAAACAACAATTTCGATCCAAAAACGGCTCCGACATTAGTCAACCCCGAAACCAAAGTAGATAGGGGTTTGCGCTACGGTCCATACGGTCAAAGCCACGGGCTGTCGCTCGATACACTGCGTGACCACCCGCACGGCATTGATCTGGGACCGTTGCAGCCACAGCTACCCGACCGGCTGACGACGGCAAACCAGCGCATCAATCTCGTTCCGGCCCCCTTTTTGGCAGACCTCGACCGGGTGCGGCAGGCCCTTAGTGCGGCTCCGGTTGCCGATGGGCAATTACTGCTTATCAGTCGACGGCATCTGCGCGACAACAACTCGTGGATGCACAACGCTCACCGATTGGTAAAGGGGCGCAATCGCTGTACGCTCCAGATAAATCCGGCCGATGCCGGTGCACTGGGCATTGGCACGGGCGATGTCGTGCGGGTACGGTCGCGGGTGGGGCAGGTGGAATTACCGGTCGAGGTGACAAACGATCTGATGCCGGGCGTTGTTTGTATGCCGCACGGCTACGGCCACAACCGGCCGGGGATTCGCTTAGATGTGGCGCAGCAACACGCCGGGGTGAGCATCAACGACCTCACCGACGAAACTAAAATGGATGAACTGACGGGCAATGCCGTGTTATCGGGCGTACCCGTTTGGGTGGAAGTACCGGCTTATGCGTTCCTCCCGGCGGAAACAATTTTACATTAATTGCCTTTTACGATACATGACCTGGTACGAAGACGAAGTACGCTTACTTGAACAAAAGATTCAGTCCCTGCCCCCGGCCGATGACCGCGCGGTATTTTACGGTAGTTCCTCCATCCGGCTGTGGACTACCTTGGCCAACGATTTTCCTGATATCAACACCGTAAACTTGGGCTTCGGCGGTTCCACACTGGCATCGTGTACGTGGTTTTTCGAGCGGCTGATTGTACCGGCGAACCCGGCATCACTGGTTTTTTACGCGGGTGATAATGACCTCGGCGATGGCCGCTACCCCGAAGAAGTCTGCCTGTTTTTCTGCGAGTTTATGGAAAAACTGCGGCATCATTTCCCGGACGTGCCCATGACATTCCTGGCCATTAAAACCAGCGTGGCCCGGTGGAACCTGCGCGAACAGATTCGGCGTACCAACCAGCTTATTCAGGAGGAGATCACCCGGCGGCCCCATACGCAGTATATTGATATGGCCAGTCCGCTCTTAGACGAGAAAGGAGCACCGCGTCGGGCCTATTTCGAGCCGGACGGTTTGCACCTGACGCCCGCCGGTTATGCCATCTGGAAGCAAACGTTGCTACCGCATTTGCCTGCGGTTAACAATTTGGTTAAACGCGACTAAGGCCAGTTCTGCCGAAAAAAGCCCAATTTCGCCCGTACCTGCTCCGCTACGTATGCATCGCGATTACCACCATTGGTTCAGTCCGAACCTGAACCGTGAAATGGAACTGCTGGTTTTCGGCCATGCCGGCGCCAGAGTGCTGGTTTTTCCGACCCGATTCGGGCGATTTTTTGAGTATGAAGAACTGGGTCTGGTCGAGTCCCTGACCGATAAGCTCGAAGCCGGTCATATTCAGTTATTCTGCGTGGATAGTGTTGATGGTGAAAGTCTGTACTCCAAAACCAAACCGCCCCACGAGCGCATTCAGCGGCATATTCAGTACGAAACGTATGTGCTGGAGGAGGTGCTGCCGCTCAGCCGCCTGCTGAACCCCCAGCCGTTTATGATTGCCCACGGCTGTAGTTTTGGGGCGTTCCATGCCATAAACATTGCCCTGCGGCACCCGCAATGGTTCGGTAAAATCGTAGCCCTCAGCGGCCGGTACGACCTGTCGATGCCCGTGGCTGAATTTCGGGGTCTGTTCGAGGATTTCTACAACGAAGACATTTATTACCACACGCCCAACCATTTTGTGCCCAATCTGCACGACGACACCATTCTGAACAACTGGCGTCGGATGGAAATTGTGATGGCTATTGGTGCCGAGGACCCGTTTCTGGGTAGTACGCAGGCCCTGAGCAACGCTTTATGGGCTAAAGCGGTCGCCAATGCGGTGTACATCTGGGATGGTCGCGCCCACCGGGCCGAATTCTGGCAGAAAATGGTCCCGCTTTACCTTTGATTGTCTGTGCTATCCACCCACGGCTTCAGCCGTGGGTGGATAAACCCGTCGCCATGCTGACACGGGCGAGCGGCTCAACTCATAAACGTATCAGCGTGAAAAACAGCGGAATTGTACCAGCCTGTCCACTTTTTGCGTAGCTTTGTTTCTTAGATGGAATCAACTCTGCAACAGAATAATTCAACGTTTTTTTTGCTCAACCGCGTCTAATTAACCCTAATTATGAACCTGAGAAAGATAATTACCACGCCCCTGCTGGCGACTGCCTGTATGGCTATGCTGGTGCCGGGCTGGGCACAGCAGGTGACGAAAGCCACCGCAAAACCGGCCATGACGGCCATGCAGCCGGGCACCGGGCAACCCCGTATTCTGGTGTTTTCCAAAACGGCCGGTTATCATCATCAGTCTATTCCAGTTGGTCAGCGGGCATTGATGCAGATGGGAGCCGAAAATGGTTTTGCGGTGGATACCACGACGGATGGCACTAAATTCACTGATGCCAATCTGAAACAGTATGGGGCCGTTGTGTTTCTGAGCACTACGGGTAACGTACTCAATGACGCCCAGCAGACGGCCTTTGAACGCTACATTCAGTCGGGTGGCGGCTACGTGGGTATTCACGCGGCAACCGATACCGAATACGACTGGTCATGGTACGGTAAGTTAGCCGGTGCCTATTTTGAGGACCATCCCGGCATAAAAAACCACGCAACCCCCAACGTGCAGAACGGTGAGGCTTATGCCGTCAATAAAAACCATCCGTCGATGGTGGGTTTCCCCGACCGCTGGCCCATACGTGATGAGTTTTATAGCTTCAAAAACGTCAGTCCTGACATTAACGTATTAGTCAAAATCGACGAAAAAACGTATAAAGACGGCATCATGGGCGATAACCACCCGATGTCGTGGTACCATGCGTTCGATGGCGGCAAGGCGTTTTATACCAACTTCGGCCACGAGGACGCCACATTTACCAACCCCGTTTTTGCAAAACACCTCCTCGGCGGGTTGCAATCGGTGATGGCTACCAAGCTGGACTATACCAAAGTGGCTCCCGAAGAGAACCGTTTCGAGAAGAAAGTCCTGACGGCCGGATTAGACGAGCCAACCGAACTGGCCGTTTTAGACAACGGCAAAGTACTTTTCGCGCAGCGCAAGGGCGAACTGAAACTGTACGATCCGAAAACGAAAGCGGTGAAAGTAGTCGCCCGATTTCCCGTTTATACCAAGTTTGAGTACGGTCTGATGGGATTGAACATCGACCCGAACTTCAAACAAAATAAGTTTATTTACGCCTATTATTCCCCCCTCGCCCGTCCCGAAGCCCCCGGCGATACGGCCCAGCACCTCTCGCGGTTTGTGTACGATGATGTCCGCGATACACTGCTGCTCAGTACCGAAAAGGTCTTGCTGACGGTGCCGGTAAAACGCACGGGTTGCTGCCATACCGGCGGCTCGATTGCGTGGGATAAAAAAGGAAACCTTTACCTCTCCGCCGGCGACGACACCGACCCGTTTTTCTCGCAGGGCTTCGCGCCAATTGACGAGCGGCCGGGATTCAGTGGCCGGGATGCCCGCAAAACGTCGAGTAACACCAACGACCTGCGCGGCAAAATTCTCCGCATCACCCCGCAACCCGACGGTACTTATACCATTCCCGACGGTAACCTGTTCCCAAAAGGCACGGATAAGGCACGGGCTGAAATCTACGTGATGGGCAACCGGAACCCCTACCGCATCTCGGTCGATCAGCGGACGGGTTTCCTGTACTGGGGTGAAGTAGGACCCGACGCCGGTGAAAACAGCGAGAAGTTCGGGCCGCGTGGTTACGACGAAATGAACCAGGCACGGCAGGCGGGCTATTTTGGCTGGCCGCTGTTCGTGGCCGATAACCGGCCGTACAACAGCCGTTCGTTTGCCGACAGCACGACCGGTGCGCTCTTCGACCCGATGCACCCCATCAACGATTCGCCCAACAATACGGGATTGCGCGAACTGCCCCCCGCGCAGAAAGCCTTCATCTTTTACCCTTACGCTGACTCGCCGGAATTCGGGGCCATTGTGGGCAAAGGTGGCCGGAACGCGATGGCCGGGCCGGTATATTACTACGATGACTACGCCGACTCGAACGTGAAATTCCCCCGCTATTACGACGGTAAGTTTTTCGCCTATGACTGGATGCGCGACTGGATTAACCCGGTATCCATGGGGGCCAACGGGGACTTTGTAAAAATGGAACGACTGATGCCCGGCACCAAGTTCTCGCACACCATCGACATGCAGTTTGCCAGCGACGGTTCGCTGTACACCCTCGAATACGGCCAGAACTGGTTCGCCCAGAACTCCGATGCGGCTCTGTCGCAGATCATTTACACGGCGGGCAACCGGCGTCCGGTGGCCATTGCGTCGGCCAATAAATTAGTAGGTGCGGCTCCACTGGCGGTGAAATTTGACACCAAAGGCACAATGGATTATGATGGCGACGCGATGACCTACGAATGGAGTTTCGGCAAAGGGCTTCCCAAAAGCAAAGTGGCCAATGCCGCATTCACCTACACGAAACCGGGTGTCTACCACCCCATGCTGACCGTTACCGACGCCAGCGGCAATGTTTCGACGCAGACGCTGGACGTTAAAGTGGGCAACGACACGCCGAAAGTGGAGGTAGCAGTGAAGGGAAATAAGACGTTTTATTTTCCGAACAAACCCGTCGAGTACGCCGTGAATGTAGTCGATAAAGAAGACGGTACGCTGGCCAAAGGCGTTAACCCCGACGATGTGATGCTGACGGTCAATTACCTCGAAGGCTTCGACAAAACGGTGCTGGCGCAGGGCCACCAGGCTAACCTCGGCTTCTCGACCGGCAAGCGGCTGATGGAACTGAGCGATTGCAAATCCTGCCACGCCATCGACAAAAAATCCATCGGACCCGCCTACATCGACGTCGCCAAAAAATACAAAGGCACGTTCATGATCGAAGGCAAACTGTCGGACAAGATCATCAAAGGCGGGGGCGGTGTCTGGGGTGAACAGGCCATGAGTGCGCACCCACAGGTATCCAAAGAAGACGCCGTGAGCATGGTCCGTTATATTTTGTCTCTGGCCGACGATAAAATGGCCAACCGGCAACCGCTGAAAGGCACCTACGTAACGGCACCCAAGCAGAAAGACGGTTCGTACGTGTTCTCGGCCAGCTACACCGACAAGGGTAATGGTGCCATTGGTCCCATCACGAGTTCGGGTTCCGTAGCCCTGCGCAGTGCTAAACTGAACGCCAGTGCCAATGACGGGCACAAGGATGTGTTCAACTACAAAGTCGAAGGCGTTGGTGAACTGGTCATTGGCCTGAACCCGGGCAGCAACTTTTATTTCAACGACATCGACCTGACGGGTATTCAAAGCCTGAACGTAGGCACCTACTCCGACCCGGCCCGCACGGCTGGCGGCAAGCTCGAAATCCGAACCGACTCGCCAACGGGTCCGTTGCTGGGCGAAGGCGACGTAAAAACCGGCGCAACGGCACCGCTGACGATCACTCTGAAACCGGCTGGCGAGGGGATGCACAAACTATACTTCGTTTTCGTGAATCCAGACGCCAAGGGTAAGCCACTGTTTGCCGTAAACTGGGTTCAGTTCATGAGCCAAATGGCCTCCACGGGCAACGCCGGAACCAGCACCGGGCAGGGAAAATAAGACCGCTGTCTACTTGATTCACACAAAAAGCCGGACGCACGTCCGGCTTTTTGTGTTAGGGATTGTGGTGTCGGCGGAGGTCGACCGTGCGATTCTCTAACCCGGCACTACTTTCATTTAGGCCAGTCGGCTCCGCGTTAGCCACGCCAGAACACCCATCGCGACGGTGCAGATGACTAATCCGCCCGATTCGCGGGCCAGTTCGATGTTCATGTCGCGCATGCCCTCACCGAATGCAAAGCCGTGGAAAACCGGGGGCCACTGGTACGCGGCTGCTATCAAATAAATGACCGCCATCAAGACAAAGAACCACGGTCGCCCGGTGTTCATATACGCCATCAGGCAGGCAACGGCGGCAAACCCATAAATTGGAATCCAGACTTGTGGGTCGGGGTCGTTGTACTGAAGGGCGGCAAAGACAACGAACAATACGCCAAAAACGATGGCAAGGTTTTTTTGCATGGCAGAACGAGCGGTTATTTGGGTTGACAGTAGCGACAGTTCGGTGTTATTTACAATAGGCTGCGGTGGCATTGGCGGCATCGGCGTATCCCAACTGCTGCGCCTGTTTCAGGCTCAGGCAACCCGCATCGCGCTGATTCTGGAGCACCTGCGCAATACCCAGCGCATAGAAGGCTTTGCTAAATTTCGGGTCAGCCGCTACCGCCTGCTGAAAGTCGGTCACGGCACCGGCTAAATCTTTCTGCTGATACCGCAGGTTACCCCGGTTGTACAACGCTAACGAATTTTTTGGGTCTAACCGGATAGCCTGCGTAAAATCATTCAGCGCGGGCTGCGTCTGACTCTGCAAAGCAAACAACTGCCCCCGGTTCAGGTAGTTTTCGGCCGTGTCGGGAGCCACCCGAATCGCATCCGAATAGTCTTTCAAAGCGGCTGTAGCATCGCCCTGCGCGGTTTTCAGGATGGCGCGGTTGTAGTAGGGTCGGTACGAGTTCGGGTTCAGTTTGATGGCCTGTTCATAGTCCAAAAGGGCGTTGGCGTATTCTTTCAGTTCAAAATAAGCAACGCCCCGCGTGTTGAAAGCTTCGGCATTACCGGCGTCGGCTTCGACCGCCTGGTTAAGCAGTTGCACCGCTTCGCGAAACTTACTCTGTTGCATCAGGGCCTTGCCCTGTTGCATGTAGCTGTCTGACGACGTGCAGCTTACCAGCAAAATACCCATTACGACAAACAAACCAAGGCCGCTGACCCACCCGTTTTTCTCCGCGTCCTTTGCGTAGCCCTTTGCCGTCTTTGCGGTTAAACAATTAATTACACGCATGATTTCTCTTCACATTAACAGCACAAAAGTAGCCCAACGGCTTTTATTTCCATCAGAAAGCCGTATTTTTGCATCGGCAAATCGGTGCTACCAGCTCCTGCTGAATCCCCCAGGTCTTGACAGAAGCAAGGGTAGGTGGTCGTAGCGGTGAGACATTCGGTTTGCCATTTTTTTTGCCCTATACTGGCTCTGCTGATAAAATGATTGACTGGTTTCGGGTAATTCCGGCCGGTTGAGTCGTTTATCATCAGAGCCATTTTAGTATCATATCCCTTATTGCGACCCTTATGGAATTGCCTATCCACCTGACCGAGCGTTACCGGGAACACTTCAACGCCGAGCCGACCATGATCTGCTCGCCTGGTCGGGTCAACCTCATCGGCGAACATACCGATTACAACGAAGGCTTCGTGTTGCCGGCCGCTATCGACAAAGCCATTTACTTAGCCGTTGGCCCCCGTACCGATAACGAACTGCATTTCATGGCGTACGATTTCGACGGGGATACCTACGCCGGGTCGGTCGATCAGATTGTGCCCTCGCCCAAAATATGGCCGAATTACATACTCGGGGTCATTCAGCAGGTACAGCAGGCCGGGCACGTGGTGGGTGGGTTCAACTGCATCTTCGGCGGGGACATTCCCATCGGGGGCGGGATGTCGTCGTCGGCCGCGCTGGAAAACGGGGTGGGTATCGCGCTGAATGAATTGTTTGGCCTGAACATCGGCCGAATCGACCTGGTACTGATGTCCCGGCGGGCCGAAAACGCATTCGTGGGGGCGAAGGTGGGCATCATGGATATGTTTGCCAGCATGATGGGCAAGGCCGACCATGTCATCAAACTTGACTGCCGTTCGCTCGACTATACGTATGCTCCCCTGAAAATGACCGGTATTCGGATTGTGCTGTGCGATTCGCGGGTGAAACACGCCCTCGTGGCGTCGGAATACAATACCCGCCGGGAACAGTGTGAAGCGGGTGTCCACATCCTGCAACAGTACTACCCCGGCATCAAAAGCCTGCGCGATGTAACCCTCGCCATGCTCGATGCGCACCTAAAGGCCACTGAGCCGCTGCTGTATCAGCGGTGCGCCTACGTGGTTCGGGAAAATCAGCGTGTACTCGATGGCGTTGCCCTGCTCGAAAAGGAAGATGTCGCGGGGTTTGGGCAACTCATGTACCTGTCGCACGACGGACTGAGCAAGGAATACGAAGTGAGTTGCCGTGAACTGGATATCTTACAGGAAATTGCCCGCAACCACCTTGGCGTACTGGGTGCCCGGATGATGGGCGGGGGCTTTGGCGGCTGCACCATCAACCTGATTCACGAAACCGACCTGCCCGATTTCGAGCGGGTCATTACGGAGCAGTACATGGCGCAGACCGGCAAAGAAACGCTGCTGTACGTGTGCCGGATCGAAGACGGAACGCACGTTATGCGCTGAAAACTTGGTTTCCCCGGTCAGTTGGCTACATTTGCCCATCGGCCACCCGACCCACGGCACTGATTTTGACTCCCGCTTCTATGACTATGTTTTCGACGGAACCCGTCCTTTCACTCACCCACGCCGATATTTATCAGGGTACCAAATTAGTGCTGGGCGACGTGAACTTTGAAATCCACAAAGGCGACTTCGCTTACCTCATCGGCCGGACGGGCAGCGGCAAGAGTTCGCTGCTTAAAACCCTCTACGCCGATTTGTGGTTACAGCACGGCAGCGGTCAGGTAGACGAATTTGCGCTCGATAAACTGAAGCCGAAGGATGTACCGTTTCTGCGCCGTCGGATTGGTATCGTGTTTCAGGATTTCCAGTTGTTTTTTGACCGCACGGTGGAAGACAACCTGAAATTCGTGCTGAAAGCCACCGGCTGGCGCGATAGAGGAAAGATGGAAAACCGCATGGCCGAGGTGCTGATGCAGGTAGGGATGGGTACGGCGCAGAAGAAAATGCCGCATCAGTTGTCGGGCGGGGAGCAGCAGCGCGTGGTGATTGCCCGTGCGATGCTCAACGAACCCAAACTATTGATTGCCGATGAGCCAACGGGCAACCTCGACCCCGACGTATCGGATCAGGTGATGCATGTGTTTCAGGCCATCAACAACTCCGGTACCGCCGTGCTGATGGCGACCCACAACTACGATTTACTCCGCAAATACCCCGCCCGTGTGCTGAAATGCGAAGACGGTAAGGTCGAAGAAACGACGGTTTGACGGGTGGTCAATTTTGCTGAAAATCGTGCCTACATGCTCTCATTTGTCTGGAAGGAATACGTATGGAATCGGCCGATATTGACCGTCGTAAACCCGTGTGGCTGGCCCTTTCCGAGTTTTATTTAGATACGGAATTGCAGCCAACCGACTTCGATAGATTAAGGCTGATTGTCGCGCAAAGTGGTTATTCCATTGATGAAATCAAACGTATCAATTACGAGGAAGTAGCCCCCGTATTGATCGACAATCTATTGAGTCCCGCAGGCGTTTGGGGTGGTTTCGACGACGATTGGGTAATCGAAACAATCTTGGCGCGGCTCAATTCGCTGAACGGCCGTCGGCATTATTCCTGGTTCAAAAGCGTCTGGTACTGGCGCGTCGATTACTTCACGAACGATTACTTCCAGCAGCTAATTGGTTGAACGCTTATTTAGGGTCCTGCTTCTCACACTTTACCCGTTTATAAATGACCTGTTTCGTCGGTGTCGACATTGGTACGACCAATATAAAACTGCTGGCCCTGAACCCGGCTACCGCAGCCGTGTTGGCACTCGTGTCGGCACCCCTCACGACGCTGACACCCCAGGCCGGTTACGCCGAACAGGACCCCGATGCCATCTGGCAGGCGGTAGAAGTCCTTATTCCGCAACTAATCGCCCAAACGGATGCGCAGGGAATCACAATCCAGAGCGTCGGTTTCAGCGGGGCCATGCACAGCCTGCTGGCGGTGGATACCGACGGGAAACCGCTCACCAACGCCGTGCTCTGGTCCGACAACCGGGCCGAAGCGGAGGCTGCCGCTCTGCGTACGGAGCAGGCTGAATTGGGTAAAACCATCTATCAGCAGACCGGTACGCCCATTCATCCAATGATTCCGCTTTGTAAACTGGCGTGGTTTCGGGAACACGATCCCCGGTTGCTACACCGGGCCGCGAAATGGATTTCGATTAAAGAATACGTCTGGTGGAAGCTGACGGGGCAGTACCAGATTGACTACTCCATCGCCACCGCCACCGGCCTGTTCGACGAAGGGGCCAAGACCTGGTACGAACCGGCCCTTGCTTTCGCCGGTGTCACGGCCGATCAGCTATCCCAGCCGGTACCCACGACGTTTACCCGGCTGAACACCCACGCCCTGCTGCCCGCAACGGCCATTTTATGCATCGGCGCGTCGGACGGCTGTCTGGCTAATCTGGGGGCGGGAGCCATTGGCGCGGGTGTTACGACGATTACCATCGGCACCAGCGGGGCCATTCGCCGGACGGTCGACCAGCCCCTGCGCGACCCAAACGGCCGGTTGTTTTCGTATTTCCTGGATACCGGTCAGTACGTCGTTGGCGGGCCGACCAACAACGGGGGGAATGTGTTGGAATGGATTGCCGACCACCTGACACAACTCTCGCCGGAGGTGGCTTTGGCCGACGCCGAAACGGTGCCGCCCGGTGCCGATGGCCTGTTATTTTTGCCGTATCTACTCGGCGAACGGGCACCGCTCTGGGACGCCAACGTACGGGGTGCCTACCTGAACGTTGGCTGGCAGCACACGCGGGCGCACTTTATCCGGGCCGCGCTGGAAGGGGTTTTGCTGAACATCAAACTGACCGAAACCCTGCTGGCCGACCTCTGCGGCCCCACCACGGTGATTCACGCCAACGGCGGTTTTGCCCGGTCGAGGGAGTGGGTGCAGATGATGGCCGATATTTTTGGCGTTCCCGTCCGGCTCAATGCCAGTAACGAAAGCAGTGCCATCGGTGCCGTTTTGCTGGCCGAGAAAGCCACTGCCGCGCCAGCTACCACGCTGGACGAACTGGCCCGGCGCGTGACCTTCGGCGAGACGTTTACACCCGATGCCAAAACCCACATGCTGTACCAGGATGTGTTCAAACGGTTTGCCACAGCCGCGAATGCACTGGTATGAAAACTATACATTCGCCCCCAACCCCCTAAAGGGGGCTTTATTGGATTAGATACCAACTTAGTATCCAAGTCGTGAAGCCCCTTCAGGGGTTGGGGGTAAAGGGTAACCACTACTTTCATGACACCCGAAACCCAACCGGATTTAGCACCCATCACCCGTCACCTGCGGGCCATGTTTGGCTCGCGGCTGTTAGTCGCGGCCGTCAATCACCTGTCCGTTTTCGAGGAGTTGAGCAACGGCCCGCTCTCCCTGACCGATCTGTGTACCCGTCTGCACCTGGCCGAACGGCCGGCAATGGTCCTGTTTCCCGCCCTGTGTGCGATGGATTTGCTTACGTGGGAAACACCGGAAACGCTGCGCCTGACCGAACTGGGGCAGTATCTCACGCAGCAGCATACGCCCAACCTGACAGGATATACGGGTCTGGAAAAAGAGGATGCCGGCGTGGTCGAAATGGCCGTCCGGCTTCGCAACGATGGACCGCTGACCACACCGGACGGTATTTCGTTCGTAAAGGAGGGACCGGGGCCGTCACCGATGGATGACCCGGCACTGGCCCGGATGCTGACGCTCGGACTGGCCGGTCGTGCCCGGAAACTCTCGCCCATCGTGGCCAAAAATTTGCCGAAACGGGACGGTCATTTGCTGGACGTGGCCGGGGGAACAGGCTATTATACCTACGAATGGCTGCTGGCGAATTCGATGGCAACGGCTACAATTCTGGATCGCCCGGCGGTGCTTGCAGTGGCGAAGGAACTGTTGGATGAGTTCGCCCGGAGTGGCCGACCGGGGGCTACTGCCGTGGCCGAACGGGTGACGTTC
Source organism: Cytophagales bacterium (assembly GCA_038327655.1). Lineage (GTDB taxonomy): Bacteria > Bacteroidota > Bacteroidia > Cytophagales > Spirosomataceae > JBBQLG01. The sequence goes on along the minus strand of JBBQLG010000046.1, from coordinate 10,916 downwards.
CTGCCCGGCGATATGCTGACGGATGATCTGCCTGCTACGGATATGCTGTTGGCCGCCAGTCTGTTCCACGATTGGCCGACGGATACCTGTCGGCAGTTGGCCCACCGGTTTGCCCATGCCATCCGGCCGGGTGGGTCGTTATGGGTGCATGATGCCTTTTTGAACGACACGCTCGACGGGCCATTGGCGGTTACTGATTATTCGGCACAACTGTTCTGGGTGACCAAAGGCCGTTGCTACAGCAGGGCTGAGTACCGCCAGTGGTTCGCGCTGGCCGGACTGGAACCAACGGCGGATAACCTACCGACCGAAATGGACTACGGCCTGATCTGGGCGAAAAAGCCGTTTTAAACAGTAATAGCTCAGCCCGACGAAAGTGGTAGAAACGATCCCCCTCGCCCTTTACCTATTTGAATATACCCCGTACATCGTTTGAAAACGCCACCCTTTTTTCTGTTGCTGTTAAGTCGTCTGGTTACTGCCGGTCTGCTCTTTATCTTGACAAATCCGCTATTTGCCCAGACGGGCGGTGGGTTTCAGTTGCACCCCAAAAATCCGCACTATTTCAGTTACCACAATAAACCGATGCTGCTCGTTGGTTCCGGCGAACACTACGGCTCGGTGATTAACCCGGATTTCGATTACAAAAAATACCTCCAGGCCACAGCCGCCGATGGGATGAATACAACCCGGCTGTTTACCGGCGCGTACATCGAAAAGCTGGGCGACTTTGGTATCCAGAAAAACACGCTGGCCCCCGCCGAAGGTCGGCTCCTGCTGCCGTGGAAACGGAGTACAACACCCGGTTATGCCCTTGGCGGTCCGAAATTCGATCTCAGTCAGTGGGACGATGCGTATTTTACCCGGCTGGCTGATTTCATGGCCGAAGCCCGGCAACGCGGTATCATCGTGGAGGTTAATCTGTTCTCGGCCCATTACGCCGATGGCTGGAAATACAGCGCCCTGAACCCGAAAAATAACGTTAATCAGACAGACAGCATTCGGTCCGGGCTGGTCAACACGCTGCAAAACGGTAACCTGCTGGGGCATCAGGAGCGGTACGTGCGCCAATTGGTTCGGGCCTTGAACGGCTTCGATAACCTGTACTTCGAGATTCAGAACGAACCGTGGGCCGATCAGACCGATATTGTGCTGAACCGTACCGAATATAGCTCCGAAACCGACTGGCGGTCGACGCTACAGGTCGTGTCGCAGCGGTCCAACGACTGGCACCGGCAGGTAGCCCGCTGGATTAAAGACGAGGAGAGCCGACTCCCCCAAAAGCACCTGATCGCGCAGAATATCAGCAACTTTCACTATCCCATCGCCGAGGCCGACCCCAACATTTCCATTTTCACCTTTCACTACGCTCTGCCCGAAGCCGTCGCCGAAAATGCCCACCTGAACCGGGTAATCGGCTTCAACGAAACCGGGTTTGCCGGTCGGGCCGATTCGACGTACCGGCGACAGGCGTGGCGGTTTCTCATGGCCGGGGGCGGGTTGTTCAATCAGTTGGATTACTCGTATTCGGTGGGAGCGGAAACCGGCCAGGATACAGCTTACAAGGCACCCGGCGGGGGAAGTCCGGCGTTGCGGGCACAGTTTCGCGCGATGAAAACGTTCTTCGACCGGCTGGATTTTGTTTCCCTCCGCCCCGACCTGGCTACGGTTAAAGCGGCCCCCGGCGCGATGACGGAAACTCTCAGCAACAGCAAAACGACGTGGGTGATTTACTACGAACCAATGGCCCTGAAACCGCACGATATGCTGCTTACGCTGCCTAAAGGCACGTACCGGGCCGAGTGGACCAACGCCGTAACCGGGAAACTCATCAGTCAGATACCCGTAACTGCCGGTCGGCTGACGGTACCGGCGGGCCACACGGATAAAGTAGTCGTGCTTCGGGCGAATTAGTTTATGGGCTGGAGCAGCAGGTTCCGCCACCGCACTTTAATGCCGCCCCCGTCGTGAATTTGTAACGCCAGCGACCCGTCGGCTTTCCCGATTTTCTCGTCGTGCAGGTCGACCATCGCCTGGCCGTTCAGGTACGTTTGTACGTGGTCACCCTCGACGTGGATGCGGAGCTTGTTCCACTCACCAACTTTCAGGATGGTTTCTTTCTCGTCGGGAATCTGCACGAGCCAACCCCGCCCGTACGACTCATAAATGCCCCCGGTATCGTGATTGAACGGGGCTACTTCGACCTGCCAGCCGCTGATTTTGGTTCCTTCGATAGTGGACCGAAAAAACACGCCACTGTTGCCGTTGGCCTCCTGCTTGAACTCCACCGACAGGTCGAAATCTTTGTAGAATTTATCGGTAGCCAGGTAGCCGTACTGCTTGTCGGGACCGCTTTCGCAAACCAGTTCGCCGTTGTCGACGTACCATTTTTCGGTACCGTAGATTTTCCAGCCGTCGAGGTTCTTGCCGTTGAACAGGCGGATGGGTTTGACAGGTGCCGTAAAGGCCAGAACAGTCAGCAGCAGGAGAGGGGTGAGCAGACGCATTTTTGTCAGGAGTTGAGGGGAATGAATAAGCTGAAACGGCCGGTAAGTTGCACAAAAATGAACCGAATATCCAGTCCGTCTGGGGCTTCAGGACACCCGTACATTACCTGCATCGAACTCTATCGTTAAATCAAGGTTTAGATAAGTACACGAACCGCTGTTTACTCCTCAACGGCCGGTTCCATTCCGATAACAGTAGCCAATGGATTCCACCACCGCCCCGCCCGATAAACCCGTCGTTACCAAACGGCTGGACCGGATGTTTCTGAATCTGTACGATGTTGCGGTCTTTGTTGGCCGGTTTTTTAAGGAAGTTTTTCTCCCGCCCTACGAGTTCAAAGAAATTGGCCGACAGTGCTACGAAGTGGGTGTTCGCTCCCTGCCGCTTATCTCGCTCACCGGTTTTATCACGGGTATCGTCTTCACCAACCAGTCGCGGCCGTCGCTGGCGCAGTTTGGGGCTACGTCGTGGCTACCGTCGCTGATTGCCATTGCCATCATCCGGGCACTGGCTCCGCTGGTGACGTCGCTCATTGCGTCGGGCCGCGTGGGGTCCAACATCGGGGCCGAACTGAGTTCGATGCGCGTGACCGAACAGATCGACGCGATGGAGGTGTCGGGCACGAATCCTTATAAATTTCTGGTCGTGAGCCGGGTAATCGCCACCACGCTGATGATTCCGATTCTGACGCTGTATACCATGCTGCTGGGCCTGCTGGGGGCGTACCTCAACGTGAATCAGAACGAGGCTACCAGTTTTATGACGTTCATTGATCAGGCGTTCGGGGCCATCTCGTTCTTAGATGTGTTTGCGTCGGTCATCAAGTCGTTTGTTTTTGGGTTTACCATTGGCATGGTGGGCTGTTACAAGGGCTACAACGCCGATAAAGGCACGGAGGGCGTCGGAAAAGCGGCCAACGCGTCGGTGGTAACGTCCATGTTTTTAGTGTTTATTGAGGAGTTACTGGCCCTTCAGATTGTGGCCGCGATCCGGGCGGTATGATGGCTATGAACGAAAAAACGACCACGGACAAAAGGGATTCGGTTATCAGTATCCGCGACGTGAAGATCTCGTTCGGCGATCTGCAGGTCCTGCGGGGAGTTGATCTGGATCTGTATCAGGGCGAAAACTTAGTAGTGCTGGGCCGGTCGGGGTCGGGTAAATCGGTACTCATCAAACTCATCGCGGGCCTGTTGCTGCCCGATTCGGGGTCGATTGACGTGCTGGGGCAACGGGTCGATCAGTTGACTGAGAAGGAACTGAACGTGTTGCGGCTGAAGATTGGGTTTTCCTTCCAGAACAGTGCGCTGTACGACAGCATGACCGTTCGGGAGAACCTGGAGTTTCCGCTCATTCGCAATGTTCGCAACCTGAGCCGGGCCGACATCGACAAAGCCACCGAAGAAGCACTGGAAAGTGTGGGACTGGCGCAGACGATCAATCAGATGCCGTCGGAACTGTCGGGTGGGCAGCGAAAGCGGGTTGGCATTGCCCGGACGCTTATTCTGAAACCCGAAATCATGTTGTACGACGAACCCACGGCGGGTCTCGACCCGATCACCTGCACCGAAATCAACCACCTTATTAACGACGTGAAGGAGAAGTTCAACACATCGTCCATCATCATCACCCACGACCTGACCTGCGCCAAATCGACCGGCGACCGCATCGCGATGCTCTTAGACGGAAAGTTTGAGCGGCAGGGGACGTTCGAGGAGGTGTTCGCGGCCAACGATGAGCGGGTGAAACAGTTTTATGAATACAACTTTGTCAATTAAGTGATAGGTCATTAAGTGGTAAGTAATAAGTGGCAAACAAATGACGGTCCAGCTACTTATCCCCTACTCCTTTATTCCTTACTACTCCTTTTTATTCCTTACTATTTACATGAAGGCAGCAGACAGCAAACGGTCCATCACCGTCGGAATTTTCGTATTTCTTGGATTGATTATCCTCGTCGCCGGTATTTTGGTGCTGGGCGGACAGCAAAAACGCTTCGTGAAAAGCGTACGCATCAGTGTCATTTTCGACGATGTGAGTGGATTGAAACTCGGCAATAACGTCTGGTTTTCGGGCGTTAAAATCGGTGTTGTCAAACAGATCAAATTTTACGGGCAGTCGCAGGTGGAAGTGAGTCTGAACATCGACGAGAGTGCCCAGCCCTACATCCGTAAAGACGCCCAGGCCACCATCGGCTCCGACGGCCTGATCGGCAACAAGATCGTGGTCATCGAGGGAGGAAGCCCACAGTCGATAGCCATTGTCGAAGGGGACCGGCTGCATTCCCGTGCTACGCTAAGTTCCGAGCAGATCCTGGATACGCTCCAGATCACCAACCGGAACCTGCTGAAAATCAGTACGGATGTAGAAGGCGTTCTTTCACAGATCGGGAAGGGGAAAGGCATCGCCGGGGCCGTACTGACCGATTCGGTGCTGGCCAACCGCTTCAAAACGACCGTTTATAGCCTGCACGATGCCTCGGTCAATGCGCAGAAAATGACCGGAACGCTGGCCCGGTTTTCGACCAAACTGAACACCAAAGGCACTTTGGCCAACGAGTTGGTAACGGATACGACCGTGTTCCACAACCTGAAAGCGTCGTCGGTAGAACTGCGGAAGGCAGCTTCTTCGGCAACTGACGTGGCTAACAACGCCAAACGGGCCAGCGAAAAACTCAACAGCACCGACAACGCCATCGGTATTCTGCTGAACGATCAGGCGGTGAACAAAAGCCTGAAAACGACCATCGGGCGGTTGGAAAGCAGCAGCAAAAAATTAGACGAAGACCTCGAAGCGGCCCAGCATAATTTTCTGCTCCGGGGGTTCTTCAAAAAGCGCGATAAGGAAGCGGCCAAACAGAAAGCAGACTCGCTGAAAGCACAATAACGCTATTTCTTCACCCGAACGTACTGTTCAATATTCAACCGGTTCACGCCTGCCTGTTCCACTTTTTCCACGCCGGTTTGGGTCAGGGTATCGTTTTTGAGAGTGACAGTAAAGGCAAAATCATTGCCTTCCCACTGCCGGTCGTTGCAGTATTCCAGGTGCTCAGTGTACAAACTGTCTTTGAGGGTGTAGCGCCCGCCCCCGGCCCCAAAATCGGCTCCGGTGCCTTTGCCTTTGGCTAAATCGTGCTTCAGGAAAGCGAAGTGGGTATCGTTGATAACTTTAATGAACGACAGATTTTTGGTGTAATCCGTAACGATGGTATCGCCTTTTTCGATGGTCGTACCGGAAAACAACCGCCACGTTCCAACGATGGGCAGCAACGTTTTTCCGGTCGTTTTGGATGGTTTTTCGTTTCCGCAGGCTGCCAGCATCAGGCTGATTAACGCAATTCCAACTTTCATTTTTGTGGGGTTTAGTCGAAAGCATTTAGACAGGCTGGCGGCACTGTGTTGCCAGCAATCGTTTCCGGCAAAAGGACGCATTGGCTAATCCGCTACTGTTTCAGCTTCTCTACCTGCACCCGGTGAGGGTCGATATGAAACCGTAAAAACGCCAGGCGTTGCCCAAAGGTCATTGATCCCGAAATGGGGTGCGGGTGTGCTTTTATCGACAGGTCATTATCGCTCAGGGCCTCACCGAACGTTTCCAGAATGGGTTGAAGCCCGGCCAGCGCCGACGACCAGAAGACCAGGGGACCACCCATGCGCGGAGCCGCTACCGCTGGAACAATTTCTTTTTCCTGCCACGTCTGCCGGATAATCTCGTCGATGGACAGCCCGTCGTTTGGGCTGATGCCTTCATAACTGAGCGTACCGGCCCGGATGCCGAGCAGGGTTTTCCACATGCCCACAATACCTCCCTGCTCCGCCCAAAACAGGTGTTCGGTAATGTCCACCGCATTCCAGCCATTGGGCGACGGTTTCCACTGCGCCTGCGATTCATCGAAATCGGCTACGGCAGCCAGGTAACGCCGACGGGCATCGGCAACCTCCTTAAGGAATTGCTGGGCAGTGATCATGAAGAGGTGAGTTTAATTACTATGCATAATGACAAATGACCGGGACTATCAGCACCCAACGACCCCATGTGGTGATGGCGACCGTAGGGAGCCTTTACACACATGGCCGGTTGGGCTGCCCGCTTTCTTAACCGGCGAGCGTCCTGTCGCACGAGACCCGCCTTGTTACTTGGTTTCTAGAAAGTCATAATTATCAGGGCGGTAGAGCCTAACGCCGGGTACCCGCTCGAAATGCTTCTGATTGAGCGTAAAAACAGGAATGTCAAAAAATAGCCCTACTCCAATCGTAAAACAATCCCCCAAACCAGTGTCTGGGTAAAGTCGACAGGCTTCTACCGCCAGTTCAATGCAATCTCCGTGATTGAGCTGCACATACTTATCCAATTGATTTCTGATGGTATCAAACTCACTTTTGGTGATCGGGTCCATAGCTCGGCCCCGAATGTTGATTAACCAGCGCATCAGCTCAATATAAATGCTGGCTGAAATGACGGGTACTGCCATAACCGTCAGTTTACTATACGCTTCAACAATTTGCGGCTTTTTCAAAAAGAAACGACTCATTACACCTGTGTCCACCAGTACAAACGAATCCGGTGAAGTGGTAGTCATTGAGTTGAAACAGGCGTAGGCGTGATGTCTTTGTGTTTAGCTAATATCTTCTGAATAGCTAATCCGGGATCTTCCGTCGGCAGCTTGCCAGCAGGAATAGAACCCTCAATGATTTTACCCGTTGCGTTACGTCCGCGTACTACCAAAGGGGAAAGGGATTTCTTTGTCTTGTTAGCCATTGTATCGTTGTGCTTATGCAACTGTAACAAAGTTACTCTTTTTAGGCTTGCCTAACTCCCAGTTGCCTATTGTCAGCCGATGCCTTTTCCCCTTTTTTAAAACCTGCCTAACTCCCGAGTGCCGCATGTCGCCGGTGACTTGAATTACTCGAAAATCAAAAAACCTGCCTAACTCCGGCGATTCTTGTGTCGCCCGGTAACCGCCTTGTCAAGATCAGTTTTTAAAAACCACCCAACAAGTTAAAGTACGCAACATCGCGGAACTAATGAGTTGTAAATTATTGATTGTCAGGTTGTTTTAGTTCTGCGATTAGATTTGTGCGATGCCTCTTACTTGATTCGTACACCTGCAAGAAACATCCCTGCTGACACATTTCCAACAGGTTGCTGCTGCGAAATGACTAACCGGTAGTCATCAAATCTGGTCAATAGTACCGGTCAGTCCTTTCGCGGGATGTACTTACTTCAACTCCATCAATTTCAGGCAAACCGGGGCGGGTACTTTCAGTTCGGTGCCGGTGGCGGTGAGCTTGCCGGTCTTCGCATCTGCCTTGTACACCACTACGTTGTCCGTGTCCTGATTGGCAATCAACACGTACTCGCCCCGGCTGTCGACCATGAAATTGCGGGGGACTTTGCCGCCTGCGGGTTGCTGACCGGTCAGGGTTAGTTTGCCATTTTTCGCAATCGAGTAGATCGCCAGTCCGTTGTAGCCCCGATTTGACTGGTACAGGAACCGGCCATTCGGCGAGGTATGAATGTCGGCACTGGTGTTGGGGGCGGTAAAGTCGGCGGGCAGCGATTTAACAGCGTCTTCCATCATGGTCAGGGCACCCGTTTTAGGGTTGTAGGTGAATACGGCCGTCGAGGAGGTGATTTCTTCCACGAGGTACACGTGTTTGCCCGCCGGGTCGAAGGTGAGGTGGCGCGGTCCCGAACCGGGTTTTACGGTCACGTAGGGCATTTGGGCGGGTTTCAGTTTGCCGTGTACCGTATCCAATTCGTAGATGTACACCCGGTCGGTACCCAGATCGGCGACGTACACAAACCGGTTGTCGGGCGAGAGAACCACCGAGTGGGCGTGGGGCTTTTCCTGCCGCTGGGTGTTGGCCCCGCTGCCCGTGTACTGAACGCTGTCCGTAGCTGCGCCCAGTGAGCCGTTGTTGTCGATGGGCAATACCGCCATGCTGCCTCCGCCGTAGTTGGCTACGAACGCCCACGTACCGGTTTTGTCGATACTCACGTAACACGGGCCGTTGCCGTGCGACGACTGCTGATTCAGGAAACGCAGCCTGCCTGTTTTATCGTCGATGGCATAGGCACCAACCGACCCGGAACTTTGTCCGGCTTCGCTGACGGCGTACAGGTACCGGCCGGTTGGGTGAATGGCCAGAAACGACGGACTTTTTAGTTCCGACGCGGTTTGCAGGGGTTTAAGGGTGCCGGTTGAGCGGTCGAAGTCAAAGACGTAGATGCCTTCGCTGCCCCGTGTAGAGTAGGTACCGACATAGAGTATCTCTCTGGCAGACTGGGCGTTGGCGTTCAGGCTACACAGGCCGGATAAAACAAGAGCAAGGGTGATGAGTGATTTCATACAGATGAAAGAAAATAGACGGACAAAACTAACGGGAAGTTCTCTGGAAATACCACAATCAGCCCGTAACCTGAAGTGCATTTTTTAGAAACACGACATCAAAAGTCGATGCCCGCTTCGGTCAGTAGCCCGGCCAGATTCAGCACGACATCGTCCGGCACCGGAATGGCGGCATCCCAGTTTTGAATAGTCCAGAGGTACCCCGGTTTTGTGCGTTTATTCGGGAGGGTTACAACGGCTGCGGGCCTGAGTATTTGGGAGACGTTCGGGTGGTAATCGTACACATTTTTGGCCGGTCAGCGTGTTCGGTTGCGTGCCGGGGAGCGGGCAGATTTTGTCAGGTTGGGGCTTTGGATTATCTTTCTGGCTTTCAGCGCAACACTTTTAGGAACGTATCACTTCAGCCCCCTTCCATGAAAAGACTTTTCGGTCTGCTTCCCTTTCTTTATTCGTTTGTTGTGCTGGGCCAGTCGGTCAGTCCGGCAGAAATGGCCCGCTGGCGGCAACAGGCCAAACAGGTAACCATCATCCGCGATAGCTACGGCGTCCCCCACATCTACGGCAAGACCGATGCCGACGTGGTTTTCGGGCTGATCTACACCCAATGCGAAGACGATTTCGACCGGGTCGAGATGAATTACCTCGACGCCATTGGCCGCTTAGCCGAAGTAGAAGGCGAGTCCGCTTTGTACCACGACCTCCGCGCCCGGCTCTTCATGGACTCCACGCAGGCCCTGGCGGTGTACCGGAAAAGCCCCGTCTGGATGAAAAAACTCCTCGACGCCTTTGCCGACGGCACCAACTATTATTTGGCCACGCACCCCGCCGTAAAACCCCGACTGCTCCGGCGGTTTCAGCCCTGGATGCCCCTGATGTTCAGTGAAGGCAGCATCGGCGGCAACATCAGCGTGGTATCGACCGACCGGTTGAAAGCGTTTTACACGAACAACAAATTCACGTCGGCGGTGAATGAGTTCGAGAAGATCGACAACGAACCGGTCGGCTCGAACGGATTCGCGATTGCACCGTCGAAGAGTGCGACCAAAAACGCGCTGCTGCTCATCAATCCGCACACGTCGTTTTATTTCCGGTCGGAGGTGCAGATGGTGAGCGATGCCGGGCTGAACGCCTACGGGGCCGTGACCTGGGGGCAGTTCTTTATTTACCAGGGGTTTAATCAGCATTGCGGCTGGATGCACACCTCGAGCAGTGCCGATTCGATGGATGAATATGTAGAGACCGTCGAGAAGAAAAACGGGAAATACTATTACCAGTACGGCTCTGAATCGCGGCCGGTGCAGACATCGACCGTGTCGCTGCCCTACCGTCAGGGCGACAAAATGCTGCGCAAAGACTTCACGATGTACCGAACGCATCACGGCCCGGTAGTCGGGCAGAACGGCGACAAATGGCTGACGGTCAAAATGATGAATGACGCCCTGAACGCTCTTTCGCAATCGTACCTGCGGACGAAAGCCGATGGGTACGCGGGTTTTCAGAAGGTGATGGCTTACAACGGCAACGCGTCCAACAACACCGTTTTCGCCGATGATAAAGGAAACATTGCGTACTGGCACGGGAACTTCATGCCGAAACGCGACCCGAAATTTGACTGGAATCAGCCGGTCGACGGCAGCAATCCGCAAACCGAATGGCAGGGCTTACACGCCGTCAGCGAGCTGGTGCAGGTGCATAACCCGGCCAGTGGCTGGATTCAGAACTGCAATTCAACGCCGTTCACGGTGTCGGGAAGCAGCAGCCCGGTCAAAAGTCAGTATCCGGCGTACATGGCCCCCGACGCCGAAAATTACCGGGGCATCAATGCCGCTCGCGTACTGGCCAGCAAGTCCATGTTCACGCTCGATACGCTGATTGCAGCGGCCAACGATCCTCATTTAGCCGCCTTTGACGCCCTGATGCCCGCTCTGCTGACCGCTTACGGATCGGTTTCGGCGACGGCCACCGCGCCACCTCCCGCCGTCGCCGAAGCCATCGACACGCTTCGGGCCTGGAACAGGGGCTACAGTACGGCATCGGTCGGGCAAACGGTAGCGAT
>JBBQLG010000045.1:0-39827 GCA_038327655.1 Cytophagales bacterium | reverse complement strand
GGGTGCGATGAAGAAGCCGTTCGGGTGGTAAAACAAATGCCGAACTGGACGCCCGGTCGGCAGAATGGTCAGCCGGTGAACGTGCAGTTTAACCTGCCGATTGCCTTTACGCTGAAGGAGGTCAACCGTACTACTAACCCGAAGGCATATACAGAAGCGGATTTTCTGGCTCAGTACGATCAGTTTACCGTTAACGGAAAGGATGTTGATTATGCAACCTTCAAACGGGCATCGACTATGAACGTGAAAGCCATAAAGACCGACCCCGCTCAACATCGCATCAGCATCACAACGCGCTAACTACCATACCAATGCCTTCTGCCAGCGGATGCCTTCAGGGTGTCCGCTGTTTTTTTGCGGCAAATCGCCGAAATGGCTTTCTGGAAGGGTCCCGTATCGCGTAGCTGCACGAAAAAAACACTCTCTTCCCGCCCGATTGTGCCCTAAACTCCGTTACTTCGCAAGCAAACGCATTGGTTACGAATCGCATGGTAGGTATCATTATGGGCAGCAACTCCGACCTACAGGTCATGCAGGAAGCCGCCGACATTCTGGCCGAGTTGGGTGTTTCCTTCGAGATGGACATCGTTTCGGCCCACCGTACGCCCGAAAAAATGGTGGATTACGCCAAGTCGGCCCGCAGCCGGGGCCTGCGCGTGATCATTGCCGGAGCCGGAGGAGCCGCGCACCTGCCGGGTATGGTAGCCTCCCTCACGACGTTGCCGGTGGTGGGGGTTCCCGTTAAATCGAGTAACTCAATCGACGGCTGGGATTCCGTGCTGTCTATTCTGCAAATGCCCGCCGGTGTGCCGGTAGCGACAATGGCCCTGAACGGTGCCCGGAATGCCGGCATCCTGGCTGCGCAAATCATTGGCACGTTCGATGCCACCGTTGCCGATGCCCTGACGGTATACAAGGAAAGTTTAAAAGAAAAAGTGGCCCAGATGAGCCGCGACCTCCACGCATAATTCAGTTTATTGCCTTTTCAATCCTCATGGAACCCGAAACGCAGCCGACCAATCCTCGCCAAGCTTCTACGTCTAACCTGCCCGGCATTACGCTGACGGTGCTGATTGCGCTTATCATTGCCCTGTTGTACATCGGGTACGAAGGCATTGCCGATAACACCAAAGGCTCCGAAGAACTCACGAACGTTCCCCTCGACACCACCGACCGGCAGGCTGGCGTCGCGGCTCTGGAACCCGAACTGATTGCCCCCGAAGAAACCGATACCAGCACGGCTCCCGTACCGGTTGATCTGTCGCAGGCTCCCGCGCCCCCCGACGAGTCCGTAGCGGATGCCCCGGCAACCGACGCACCAACGACCACCAGGACAGAGAAACCGGAGGCCGCTAAAACAGCGGAAAACACCAAACCGGCAACGGAAAAGAAGCCGGAGGTCACGGTTAAGGTGGAAAAACCGAAGCCGGAAAAACCGGTCGAGAAGCCTAAAGTAGAAACCCCCGTTGCGGAGAAACCCGTTGAGAAACCCAAACCGGTAGCCGACGAGGAGCCGAAGAAACCGGTCGTGACGGGTGAAGGGGTGTCGACAAAATACACCGTTGGGGCCGGGGAAACGTTTTACGGCATTGCCAACCGCTACAACCTGAAGCCCAGTACCCTGAAAGAACTGAATCCCGGCGTGTCGGAAAGCGATGTGAAATCAGGCATCACGAAACTGAACGTGAAGGTGATGGCTGTGCATACCGTTGGGCCGGGCGATCTACTGCGGGTCGTGGCGCAGAAGTACGGCGTCAGCAAAGAAGCCATCATGAAGGCCAATAAAAAGAGCAAAGACATCGCCACGCGGGGCGAAAAACTGATAATTCCCTTCCCGGAGAAGCAGTAAGGTCAACTACTTTCGTTCATATACTAAGCCCATTGTCCAGCGCAGGTCGGTGGTCTTTCGACCAGGTACAATGATGCTTTCGTACGAACCCGCAAACGTGGTGCGGATGCTCAGCACCGTATTCATCTTTACCTGAATGCTCAGACTGGCATTCCAGCGGACGTTGAGCGGCTGCCCCTCACCCCGATGGTTGATGGCCGGTTGGTAAAACGCCGTGTGCGAAACCGTCCAGCGGTCACCATCGAACGTATATTCGCCGTAGAGCCGGGCCGAGTTTCGCCACACGTTGATGTCGGCGAGTTCGGCGTAGTCGGTGTTCTCATGCAGGAAAACATCGGTCAGCGACATGTAGGCGCGTTTGCGATTCAGCAATTTAAAACCGGCCCCAACGGCAATTGTGTATCGGCTCAAAATCTGCCGCAGATTGCTCCGTTCGATCGACCCGAAGGCTAAATAATACAGCCGCTCCTCGTGCCGGTAGGTCGTCCGAAAATCAGCGAAAAATTCGCGCTCGGCCAGAAACCCACTCTGTTTGCCGTACACGAACGACGGATTGGTCGAAAACTTGATCTGGTGGCTGGTCGACCAGTCGAACGCGCCGGTCAGTTGCAGCAGCGTCCGGCTGACGTTGCCCGTTGTAGCGGTACCATCGGCAGTGAGCCGGTAGCGGTACGTAACGCTGTCCCGTCCGTTATCGAGTTCATTTTCGTCATCATCGGCCGTGTTGCCATCCACGCCCGTCGAATCCGGCAGGGGCGTAACGGTGCTATCGGATCGGGTCGGCCGCAGGGGGTCGGTTTGCTCTGTGGTTTGGGCCAGCAAATGTGCCGGGAACAACAGTAGACAAATTAAAACGAAACGTTTCACAACAGAACAGGTTAAAACAGGCAGCAACTTACAAAAAGCCGGGAATACCGCTACATCTGCCTTTTTTAGACACTTATCACCTTACTCACTATCACCATGATCCGTTGGGGAATTTTAGGCTTAGGCCGCATCGCTCACAAATTTGCGCAGGATTTAGTCACGCTGCCCAACGCCAAACTCGTTGCCGTAGCCTCCACCGATCAGACCCGCGCCGATGAGTTTGCCGCTCAATACGGGGCCGTTTCTGCCTTCGGTCGGTACGAAGACCTGCTGATGGCTGATCTCGATGTCGTTTATGTGGCTACGCCCCACGTTCTTCACCGCGAAAATACACTCATGCTGCTTCGGGCTGGCAAAGGCGTATTGTGCGAAAAGCCGTTCGGGATGGATGCCGGTCAGGTACGGGAGATGGTCGAAACGGCGCGGACAAGCGGTGTCTTTCTGATGGAAGCCCTCTGGAGCCGGTTCATGCCCGCCCTGCAACAGGCCCATCGCTGGGTAACGGACGGCACCATCGGCGAAGTGGTTAACCTCAAAGCTGACTTCGGTTTTGCCGCCAACTTCGACCCCGCCGGTCGGCTGTTCGACAAGAAGCTGGGGGGCGGGGCATTACTGGACATTGGTATTTATCCGCTTTTTCTGTCGTACCTGATGCTGGGTAAACCAGCCCACATCAAGGCGTCGGCTACGTTTGGCGAAACCGGGGTAGATGAACAGAACGGCATGGTGCTGACCTACGATTCCGGCGCCATCGCCGTACTGGACAGTACCTTGCTCGCTAAAACGGATTGTCTGGGCATTATCTACGGCACCAAAGGCACGATACGCATTCACAGCCGCTTTCACGAAGCCAAAACGGTCACCTTAGAATTACCGGAACGTGATCCGAAAATCGTCTCGTTTGACCGTGAAACGAACGGCTATACCTACGAAGCCGAACACGTGAACGACTGCCTGACGGCGGGCCGCACCGAAAGTGCCCTTTGGTCGCTCGATGACAGCCTGGCGTTGATGGGCCTGCTGGATGCGGTCCGGGCCGAGGCCGGGATCGTGTATTAAGCCGGTTGAATCAGCCCCTCCAAATTGTTTCCGTACCTTTGCCGCCTGACCGATGCCCGATTCGGGTGCTTTTAAATTATGACTGACCGGTACGCGCAACGGGGCGTTTCGTCCCAGAAAGAAGACGTTCACAACGCCATTGCCCACCTCGACAAAGGCCTTTTCCCCAAAGCCTTCTGCAAGATCGTGCCCGATACGCTGGCTGGTGACCCTGATTTCTGCACCATCATGCATGCCGACGGAGCCGGGACCAAATCGTCGCTGGCGTATCTGTACTGGCGAGAAACGGGTGATGTATCGGTCTGGCGGGGCATTGCGCAGGACGCCGTGGTGATGAATACCGACGACCTGATTTGCGTGGGTGCCACCGGTCCGATGTTGCTTTCCTCGACCATCGGGCGGAACAAAAACCTGATTCCGGGTGCCGTCATCGCTGAAATTATCAACGGTACCGAGGCTGTTTTGTCGATGCTGCGTGAACACGGTATTGCCATTTACAGCACCGGGGGCGAAACCGCCGACGTCGGCGATCTGGTTCGTACCGTTATTGTCGATAGTACCGTTATTGCCCGGATGCGTCGCGATCAGGTCATCAGCAACGACCGGATTCAGGTGGGGGATGTGGTGGTCGGGCTGGCGTCGTTCGGGCAGGCGACCTACGAAACAACTTACAACGGCGGCATGGGCAGCAACGGCCTGACCTCGGCCCGCCACGACGTACTGAGCCATTATTTAGCCGCCAACTACCCCGAAAGTTTCGACCCGGCCGTTGATAAAAGTTTGATTTACAGCGGTTCCAAAACCCTGACTGATATGGTCGAAGGAACGGGTCTGACGGTTGGTCAGTTGATTTTGTCGCCGACGCGGACGTATGCGCCGGTGGCGAAAATGCTGCTGGACGAACTTCGCGCGGATATTCACGGCATGGTGCATTGTTCGGGCGGGGCGCAAACGAAGGTGTTGCACTTTATCGACAACCTGCACGTCATCAAAGACAACCTGTTCCCGATTCCACCCCTGTTCCGGTTGATTCAGGCCGAAAGCGGCACCGACTGGCGCGAGATGTATCAGGTGTTCAATATGGGCCACCGATTGGAAATTTACCTTTCGGAAGTCCACGCCCAACGGGTTATCGACATCGCAGCCGGGTTCAACATCGACGCGCAGATCGTGGGCCGGGTCGAGCCGTTCAGCGGTAAACGGGTGACGGTCAGTAGCGAAGCGGGTACGTTTGTGTACTGAGCAACGCTGGCGATTTCGGCCCGATTCCATATCTTGCCGGTCCGTTGCTCATCTACCCGCCATGCTTTTGTTCCGGTACTTCCTACTGTTCAGTTTGCTGTTATTAACTCACTGGAGTTGGGCACAGACCGCTTTTTCGGCCAACTGGAGTTTTGAGGGTAATGCGAACGGTTCTTCGTCAAATGGGCTGGTTACGGCCTCGGTCGCCACGCCCGTTGGTGTCAATTATTTTGGAGCCAATCCGTTTACGACGGGCTACGCCGGTTTAGGGGCCAACGTGCAAAACTGGTCGACAACGGTCTGCAACAACACGGAATACATTCAGATTACCGTGCAGCCGGGAAATGGGGCCAAAATTACCCTGACGGCGTTATCATTCGCCTTTGCCCGCACGCCACAGGGGCCGCAACAGATCAGCGTCCGGTCGAGTGCCAACGGATTCAGTGCTGATCTATACGCACAGACCGTCACCGAAACGTACCAGATTGCCAGCGTTTCGCTGAGTGGTGCCGGATTTATTGATCAGGCGGGTCCGGTTACCTTTCGGATTTACGGCTGTAATCCGACCAACGGGGGTGGTTTGCTGAAGTTGGACGAAATCAACATCAACGGCTCCGTACTGCCCGTCGAACTGCTGTATTTCAACGCCCAACTCATCAACGACCGCGTCGAACTGGCGTGGGCGACGGTGTGGGAGCGCGATGCCGAACGCTTTGTAATCGAGCGAAGCCGCGACCTGCTTGAATTTGGAATACTTGGCAGCGTGTCGGCCAAAGGCACCACCGACCAAACCCAACGGTACGCCTTCACCGACCTTTTCCCTGACGGTGGTACGACATACTACCGCCTGAAACAAGTCGATTACAATGGGGCTACCGCCTACAGCAAGCCCGTTGCCGTGATCGTTGATGACCACACGCCCACGCTGGTTATTTTGGGTAATCCTGCTGATGGAAAGGCCATTCAGGTAGCCTCCCGCAATCTGAATGGGGCCGTTTTCTCCGTTTTCACGGTAGCCGGTCAGCAGATTCCGCTTCAGTCTCAGCCAAACCCCGACGGATCATTAACGCTGTATCCCGCGCATCTACTGCCGCCCGGTTCATACTGGCTGCGGGCGCAGGGTTCATTGCCGGTCGTGAAACGACTGATAATCCGGTAGATAACAGGCGGTTTTTTAGTGCCGGATTTTGTGGTGTCGGGTTCGAGAACCCGACACCACTTTGCCGAAATGGATGCCAGCCAGTTAGCTCACGCCGTCGCCAACTCCGGTTCGATCACCGTCACCTTCATTTCCAAACGCGGGGGAAGCAGTTTGTACACCACCGGCGTCACGATGCGGGAGAGCAGCGTGGAGCTGATTAAGCCGCCAATGATGACCCACGCGAGCGGGGAGTAAAGCGGATTGCCCTCCACCGCCAGCGGAATCAGTCCGCCGATGGCCGTCAGCGAGGTCAGCACGATGGGGACGAACCTGACTTCGCCCGCGTGTTCGATGGCTTCGATCAAGGGCATTCCTTCCTGCCGCAGTTGATTCGTGAAATCGACCAGCAGAATCGAATTTTTGACCTCAATACCAATCAGCGCGATCAACCCGATTACGGCCACGAACGAGAACGGATAACCCGTCAGCAACAGCGCGACGATGGCCCCGATGATGCCCAACGGAATGACGGACAGCACAATGAGCGTACTTTTTATCGTACCAAATTCCAGAATCAGCACGGCCAGAAAACCAAATACGGTCAGGAGAATAATGGTCCCCAGCCCACCGAAAGACTGTTCGCGGCTTTCCAACTCCCCGGCAGCTTTGTAACGAAAGTCGGCCGGAAAGCGCATCGTTTCCATTTTTTTCAGCACCGATTGAAAGATATTGTCAACCAGATAACCCGTCTTCACAAAACCTGTAATGGTCACGAACCGGTCTTTGTCGTAGTGCCGAATCTGGTTGGCTCCGCTTTCAAACTGCAAGTCGGCTACCTGACGCAAGGGCACTGCTCCCCCGTTTACGGTATTGACGTACAGGTTATCCAGCACCCGCTGATCGGTTATTTTTCCCTTCGGCAGGGTAACGTTGATGGTGTAGTCGTCGTTTTTCTCGTCCTGGAACGTGCCAATGTTCAGCCCCGCGATGGCCAGCCGGATGGTGCGGTTGATGTCGGCGACGGACAGGCCCAGTAACCCGGCTTTCTCCTTGTTGATGCGAATACGGAGGTCGGTTTTCTGGTTAGCCAGCGGGTTGTTGATGTAGATCAGGCCGGGCGTTTGCTTAAATACGCGCTCCACGCGGGCGGCCTGCTGTTTCAGCGTATCTAAGTTTTCGCTGAAAAGCCGGACCGCTACCGGGGCTTCCTGTGCTGGTCCCTGCTCGAAATCCTTGACCTCGATTTTGGCGTTCGGGTAGTACCGGAACCGCTCCCGGAAGGTATCGATCAGCGCACGTTTTTCGGCGGGATCGCTGTCGTTTAGCTGAACAAAAAACTGCGCGAAATTGGGCGTTTCGTTCTGCTGAACGATGTTGTAATAAATGCGCGGATTGCCCTTGCCGACGTTGGTCGTTACGTGCTTCACGTCGGGGTCGCGCTTTACGATGCCTTCGACGTAGCGGGCCACGCGGTTCGTTTCCGATAAGCTACTACCACTCGGCGTTTCGACGTTAATCAGAAACTGTGGCTTTTCCGACGCAGGAAATAAACCGAAACCAACGCTCGGTACCAGCAGCAACGCCCCGCCGAAAATGGCCCCGGCCACCAGCAGCGTCACCACCGGATAACGCAGGGCGCGGTGGAGCAGCACACTGTACGAGCCGCTGATAAGCCGTTTCAGGGCACGCAGAAAGATGTTTCCCTCAGGATTGTGATTTTCTTTCAGCAACCGGCTCGACAAGAATGGCACAATGGTGAGCGACACCACCAGCGAAGCTAATACCGTCGTGACGACGCCCATCGGGAGGGACCGGATAAAATCGCCGGAGCCTTCGGGCAGGAACAGCAGGGGCAAAAAGGCCAGAATGAGCGTGGCCGTACAGCCGATTACTGCCAGCGTAATTTGCCGCGTCGCCTGAATAGCCGCGTCGCGCCGGGAGTAGCCATTGCGCATGTACCGTTCGATGTTTTCGACCACCACAATCGAGTCGTCGACCAGAATCCCCAGGGCGACGATTAACCCGACGATGCTCAACTGGTTGATGCTGAAACCGAACATGTTCAACAGCGACAGACCGATGGCCAATGACAGCGGAATGGAAATCATGACGACAATAGCGGCCCGGAAACCCAGCGGTAGCAGCGTCAGCGAGACCAGCAGAATGGCAATGGCAAAGTCTTTGGCGAAGCGGCTCAGGCGTTTGTCAACGCTGGCTGCCTGATCGAAACTTTTCACCAATTTCACCTGCGGGGGCAGCGTTTTGGCGAAGTCGGTAATGATCGGATCAATGAGTTGCCCCACCTTTTCGATGTTCTGCCCTTTCTTCTGACTCGCCGTGACCAGTACACAGCGGTGCCCATCGAGCCGGGTAATGTGCGTTTCGTCCTCATAGTCGAAATTCACCTCAGCGATGTCGCGCAGGTAGATGATTTTCTGCCCGTTGGTGGCCACGATGGTGTTGCGCATCTCGTCCAGCGACTTGTAATCACCACTGGTTTTGACGTTGAATTTGCGCGTCCCGGCCTGAATGCTGCCGCCCGGAATGGTCGCGTTTTCGGCCTGCAACGCCCCAATGACCCGGTTGGACGGTATGCCTTCCTGCGCCATCTTTTCTAAGTTGAGCGACACCCGCACAATGCCCGCCGGGTAGCCCCAGTCTTCGACGTTTTTCAGGCTTTTGATCTTTTCCAGCCGCTCTTTCAGGTCGTCGGCATAGTCGCCCAATGCCTTGTCCGAGACCACTTCCGACTCCAGCGCAACCTGCACGATGTTGACGTCGGTGGGCGAAAACCGGTTGATACTGATCTTGAAAATGTCGGGGGGCAGTTCGGTGCGCAGGGCGTTTACCTCCCGAATCACTTCCTGGTATTTCTCGTCGGCATCGGAACTGTAATCGTACTCGATACGGACCACGGCCAGCCCGTCATCCACGTTGGTAATGACGTGCTTGATGTTATCGAGGGCGTTGAAGCGGGTTTCGGCCGGGTCGACCACGAGTTTTTCCATGTCGCGGGCGTCGGTGCCGGGGTACACGAAAATAACGGCGAACTGCGGGGCCGAAAACTCAGGGTCTTCGCCACGAGGCATAGTCAGTAGCGAGTTCACTCCCAGCGCGACTACGCCGATGAACAGCACCAGCATAAACTGCCAGTTTTTAACGGAAAATTCGGAGAGGTTCATAAGCTTTCAGAAGGTATGGAACCGCATCGGCGGACCGACAGATTTTTATAATCGTTATGACCCAAACCGCGACGGCGGGCCGCTAATCTTTTTTGAATCGTAGTGACCCTGACAACCAGCGTTCTATGGGTTCTATTTGATGAGGACCGTTGATTCTTCTGTCAGGTACGCCGACCCGGCCGTGACGACCTGCTTAGTGCCATCGAGACCCCGCGTGAGCAGGACTTTATCACCGTCGAGGAAACCGATTTGCACCGGCTTTTTCAGCACCCGTTTCCGGTCGTTGGCCAGCACATACACAAAGCCTTCTCTGCCGTTTCCTTCCACAATCGCTTCCACGGGCACCACGGTGTAGCTACGGCTCTGCTCCGGTTGCAGGGTTACTTTCGCGAACAGGCCGGGCGCAAACCGGGTCGCGCCGGGGTTGATTCGGATTTCGATTTCGTAGAGTTTGTTGAGCGGGTCGGCCGCCTGGGCCAGCTTGGATACGCTGCCCGAAAAGACCTGAGTGGGGTAGGCATCCAGCACTACCGTAGCCCGGTCGCCGGGTTTCAGCCGCGCCCAGTCTTTGTCGGCCACGCCCACGCGCACGACCCAGTCGCTCCGGCGGTTCGATGAGATAGTGAACAC
This sequence comes from Cytophagales bacterium, assembly GCA_038327655.1. GTDB lineage: Bacteria > Bacteroidota > Bacteroidia > Cytophagales > Spirosomataceae > JBBQLG01. Next base: position 29,857 of record JBBQLG010000045.1, on the reverse strand, counting down.
ACCCGTTCCGGCCGTAGCGTACTCGCCTTCGTTCATCAGCTTGCGGGTCACGGTGCCGTCCACCGTCGAGCGGATTTGGGCGTAGCTGCGGTTAAACTGCGCGATGGTCAGGTTCTGTTTCGCCAGGCTCTGCCCCGTGGTGGCGTTCTGTAATTGCTCCAGGGTGCTGGCCGTATCGGCATACAGTGCTTTCACCCGGTTCAGGTCGCGGTCGGCTTTGTCCACGCCAAACTGTGCCTGACTCACCTGCGCGTCGATTTCGGTCAGATTCAGCGTCGCCAGTAGTTGCCCCTTGCGGACGAATTCACCTTCGCGTACGTAGGTTTTGTTGATGATGCCGGGAATCTTGAACGACAACTTAGCTTCTTCTGCCGATGACATCAGACCGGACGCTACAATCGGCTCAGCCCGTACCATTGTAGTTACTGCCGACAGTTTAATGGGAACCGCCGTTTCATCGGCTTCTACAGTCGGCTTCGTGGGTTTTTCGGCCCTGCTGCCGCACGCCCACAGCGCGACGGTCAGCAGTATTCCTGAAATGAGTTGGGTGATGTTCATGGCTTGTTTATTTGGTTTGGTTGACAGGGCGTTTCTACGTAAATTGGCCCATAGTAATTTTTGTAAATAGTTATGAATCAACTGATAACGATACATCCAGAGATTCAGAGTGGTACGCCGGTTTTTGTTAATACGCGGGTGCCGGTCAGAAATCTATTCGACTATATCAAAGGCGGTCATACGGTTGCCGAGTTTGTTGACGATTTTCCGTCAGTGCCACTCGCTCAGGCGTTGGCCGTGCTGGAACTGGCTGCTTCTACCATTACTTTTTCCCCTTTTATAAATGGTCAAACTGCTCCTAGACGAGAACTTGCCTAAAAAGCTCAAGTACCGTTTCGGAGAGGGCTTCGAGGTCACTACTGTGCCGGAAGAAGGCTGGAGTTCGCTCAAAAATGGTGATTTGTTAGCAGCCATGTACCAGCGGGGAATCGAGTTTCTCATTACAGCCGATAAAAACCTTAGTTACCAGCAGAATTACCGGCAGTGGAATGTTAAACTAATTGTCCTGAATGTGCCTGACAACCAGTACGAAACAGTTTTGCCACTCATTCCCAGCATCAAAGCATTATTCTTAACCGAGACAGTGGCAGACTATAATTGGGTTGAGTTATAGCGCCCGTTTTCACTGCCCGGCCGTAGCCCGGTCCAAAGCTGCCTGTTTGACTAAGATATCCATCCGGGCCAGCGACTGCTGAATTTGGGCCGTGAGCCGGTCGTTCTGCACCCGCAAAAATTCGATGAGCAGAGCCTGTCCGTTGCGGTACTTGCTGTCGATGAGCCGAAACGTCTGCTCGGCATTGGCGAGGCCACTCTGCGTGGCGGTCAGGCTTTCGGTGGCCGCGTCGAGGTCGTAATAGGCCTGTACCACCTGTAGCTGAACCTGTTTCTGTACTTCCGTCAGGCGGGTTTGCAGGATGTTGGTTTGCAGACGGGCCTGCTGAATTTTCGACCGTTTTTCGTGGCCCTTGAACAAATCCCACGACAGACCAAACTGCACCAGTCCGTAGCCCTGACCGGCAAAATGATAGCCGTAGCCCTGGAAACCCGCGTTGCCACCGACGTAGACGTTCGGAATTTTGGCGTTTGCTTCGTTCAGTTTCACCCCCAATTGCGCGGCTTTAATCGAAATGCCCAACTGATTCACTTCCTGCCGGTTGCGCAGGGCTGTCTCCTCCAGATTTTCCAGGCTATCCGTCCGTACCAACACTGATCTGGTCAACAGCGAGTCAACTTCGATGTTGTTGAGCAGGTCGCGGTTGAGCAGGAAATTGAAGTAAGCGCGGGCCGATTCGCGGTTCTTTCCGGCCACCGCCAATTGCTGATCGACCTTGCTGATTTCGTAGCGGGCCTGCGTCACGATGTCTTTTGTCGCGACATTGTTGGCGACTAATTTTTCGTTAAGCCGACTCAGTTGAGCCAGTATCTGCCGGGAGTTCTCAAAAATTCGCTGTGCCTCCAGCGTTTGCAGGTATTGGTAATAAGCCGTCGCAATGGTATACCGCAACTCGTTCTCGACTACCCTTCGCCGGGCTTCCTGCGCCGAGATTAGTTCTTTCTGAATCAGGTAATTGTATTGCAGATCGGTATTGAAAATGGCGTATTGAACGCTGATTTTAGTATCCTGAAAATTGTTGGGTGCCAGCAACTGATTTACGTTGGCGATGTTGGTCGGAAACTTGTCCGAACCAGTCAGTTGATTGAGCGTTTTGTAGGCCGGATTCAGCAGATCGCCCACCGGAAATTGAATGGTCCGGCCACCGGCCGCCAGTGAGTAGGTAGGGTTGAACGTCACCCGTGGGTAAAATAGCGCGCGGGCCTGCACCAGCGATTCGGCCACCCGGCTGATTTCGAGTGTTTCCTGTTTTAGGGCCAGATTGTTTTGCAGCCCTTCCTGGACGTAAACATCCAAAATGGGTGAGGGTGTCGGTTTGGGTTGCGCCGGGCTGATTCGGGCAACCAGTAGGAGTGGTAGCCATAGCAACCACCAGTGTGGTTTGATAATCAAGTGAGTGACCATATATTAGTTAATTAACAGTGTTTAGTGACTGGGTAAAAAAATTTGTTTCGTTTGGTTAGCATTCCCCGACGGAACCCGGCGAATGCTACAACCCGCGTCGGAGGGTGTCGCAGAATAAATCAAAAGCTTCCTCCATAATGGGTTCACGGTCGCACTCGTCGAACATGCCCAGTCGTTTGCGCAGATATAGGGCGGTGTACCCGTGAATGCCACTCCAGATCATCATCGACACGACCCGCACGTCGCGCGGCTCAAAAATGCCCGCGTCCATACACCCCTGTACCACTTGCATAAGCAGATTAAACGCCTGATCGCCCTCGACCCAGTCTTCCTTATCGAGCTTATCCATCGGCGCATTCATAATGAACATGAGGTCGAATAACTCCGGGTTTTCGACGGCAAACCGGATGTAAGCGCGACCCATCTCTTTTAATTTCTCGAACGGATCGGTCAGCGTCAGCAGCGGTAAAAACTCCTGGACCATTTTGGCAAACCCATGCTGATGGAGCGCGAAGAGCAGTTCATTTTTATCTTTGTAGTACAGATAGATCGTTGCCGGGCTATATTCGATGGCATCGGCAATATTGCGGATGCTGACTTTTTCGTAACCGTTATCCAGAAACAGCTTTTGAGCCGCTTCCAGAATCAACTTCCGCATTTCTTCCCGTTCCCGCTCTTTCCGCTCTGTGATACCCATAGTCATACTACTTTTCACTGCAAACATACTAAACAGTGTTCAGTAAACAAATAGTGATTAGTTTGACGGTCGAAAATCTACTAAACGGTAGCTAACTAAGCTGTACAATCCGGTGATTCCCGGCACAGAGGGGAGCAAAATTTGTTGGGTTAGCGATGCGTTAATCTTTTAGTCGTTCCCATTGTCCAAGTGCTAAAACGAAGTCTATGAACATCAATTGGTTTACCTGTCTGCTGGGATTACTGCTGAGTGGCAGTGTGGCAAAGGCGCAGGAGGGCAGGGGCTACGGCGCGGGCGCACCCGTAGCGGATTTTCAGCTTCGAAATGTGGATGGCCGTACCGTCAGTCTGGCTGATTACAAAGCGCAGAAGGGCATAATCGTGGTCTTTACCTGTAACCACTGTCCCTTCTCGAAAGCGTACGAAGACCGGATTCTGGCCCTGGACCGCAAATTTGCCCCGCTGAGTTACCCCGTACTGGCCATCATGCCCAATGACCCGGTGGCCTATGCCGAGGATTCGTTCGAGAACATGAAAGTCCGCGCCCGTGACAAAAACTATTCATTTCCCTATACTATCGACGACACGCAGGCCGTTGCCAAAGCCTTCGGAGCCGCACGTACCCCACAGGTATTCGTGCTGAAAAAAGTACGGATGGCGGATGGCAATGACCAATTTGTAGTGGATTACTCGGGAGCCATTGACGATAGTCCGCAGGATGCCGCCGGGGTGCAAAAACGTTACGTAGACGATGCTGTGACCGCTTTACTCGCCGGCCGGACCATTCCGGTGCCTGCTACCAAAGCCATCGGCTGTGGCATCAAATGGAAGTAACTCCAAACAGGATGCGGGTTGGCCGTGTTAGTTGATTGATGTAAATGGCAACAGTCCGTTGCCTGTTAACCAACGATTACCAAAAAACGTATGAAAATCTCGTCTATTCTTTTCAAAAAAAGTTGGGCTATGGCCCTGCTGGCAGGTGCTTTAGTGGTGGTACAGGCCTGTAGTTCCGACGGTAAAAAAGAGTCCCGCACGGAAGATGCGATGGAAAAAACGGGCGATGCCGCAGCGGCCGATGCGAAAGATGCGCAGGCAGACGCTAAAGAAGGCATTCGGAATGCGGATGAAAAACTCACCGAAAAATCGAAAGACGCCGGTGCGCAGTTTCGTGAAGACCGCGACGTGGTAGTAGCTAACATCAAAGCCCGGACCCGCGAATTGAATGCTAAGATTGATGACCTACAGGCGAAAGCAAAACGTAATGGTAACGAAGCCAAAGACGACTCCAAAGATCAGTTAGCCAAACTGAAAGCCGAACGTGATGACTTGGGCGATGACCTGCGTAAGGCACAGGATGCCACTGCTGATGCCTGGCAGAACGTAAAAAAAGGTTTCAAACGTACCGGTACCAAAATTGGTAACGCCGTAGATGCCGCTGGCAACGAACTGAAGCGGAATTAATTTCCCTTCTTTTTATTGGCTTATAAACCCTCGAACTGGTTGTTTCGGGGGTTTTTTGCGTTACCGTATCTGAAACAACAGAGTTCATTTTTGTGTACTATCGGCCATGAGTATCGTCACCGTTACTGTACTGAATTACCAACCCGGCGGGCAGTACCGGGCTTTTGCCAATGTGGGCCGCTGGATGATTCGACCATTTAAAGCCGAAGGCCTGCAGTTTCAGAAACTGCTGGGTAGCGGGCAGAATTTCGGTCTGGTACCCAACTGGTCGACCTACGTGTTTCTGGGCGTGTGGGATACCGAAACGCAGGCCCGTCACTTTTTTCAAACGCCTGATTGGCAGTTTTACCTCGAAAAAACGCAGGCAACCGGTACGCTCTGGTTGCAGCCGTTTAAGTCGCAGGGACAATGGGACGGCCGGAATCCGTTTCTGACGGAAGTCGCATTGCAACAAAACCCACCAAATCAGCCTATCGCCGTGCTGACCCGGGCCACCATCCGCACCCGATCGCTGCTCGATTTCTGGCGGCATGTACCGCAGGCCCGCCAACGCCTGAACGATCATCAGCAGGACCTGTTGTTCTCCATCGGCGTGGGCGAAAAACCCGTGGTGCAGCAGGCAACCATCAGCGTCTGGCGAGATGCGGCTGCCGTGGAGCAATTCGCGTACCGGCAGAGTGGCCACAAAGAAATTGTCCGGCTCACGCGGCAGCGGAAATGGTATTCGGAAGAGTTGTTCGCCCGGTTTACGGTTCTTGCGATGGAAGGAACCCTGTTTACGCGGGTCGACACGGCCATCTCGATGCCTGCCTGATCGCACAGTCTTTGCCGGTTAATCTTGTAATCCAACCGGAATAATTGTTATTTTGCGGGCTGAAAGAATGCGTAAATCGACATGTCGTTAATTAACAAAATCAGAGAACGTTCGGGGTTAGCCGTTGGGGTGGTTGCCTTTGCTATCATTGCCTTTATCCTCAGCGATGTGTTCTCCGGCCGGAGTCGGTTCTTTGGCGGAAACGATCAGACGGTGGGCAAAATCGACGGAAAATCCATTGATTATCAGGAGTTCAACGGACAGGTAGAAGTGCTGCGTGAGCAGTTTCAGCAGCAGTCAGGCCGTGCGCCCGCCGAACAGGACATGGCTCAGATTCGCGAACAGGCCTGGAATCAACTGCTGTTCGACATTGCTTACCGCAAGGAGTTTGACAAACTGGGCCTGACCGTTTCGCCGGATGAACTGGTCGATATGGTACAGGGCACGAACATCAGTCCCTCGGTACGGCAGGCATTTACGAATCCGCAAACCGGCGTTTTCGATAAAGCGCAGATTATTAGTTACCTGAAAGGATTAAAAAGCCTGCCCGTTCAACAGCAGGCCTCGTGGGCCAGTTTCGAGAAAAACCTCAGTGCCGACCGTCTCCGCGAGAAGTACGACAACCTGATGCGGTTGTCCGTTTTTGCGACCACGGCTGAAGCCCGCAAAGAGTACGAAGCGCAGAACATCAAAGCCGACGCAAAATTCCTGTTCGTACCGTACTACACTATCAACGATACCACGGTGAAGGTGACGGATGCTGATTTGGAGCGTTACCTGAGTGCGCACAAGGACGAATTTCCTGGTGGTGATACCCGCACCCTGCAGTATGTGACTTTCCCGGTGGTGCCCTCCAAAGAAGATAGCGCTTCGCTCTATAACGAAATCAAAACGCTGGCACGCGGACTTGGCGCGGCCAAAAGTGATTCGTCATTCGCCCGGCTGAATAGCGATGTGCCAGTGCCTCTTTACATGACAGCCGGCGAAATGCCTGCTCAACTCCGGTCGGCGATTCCAACCTTTACGGCGGGAGGTATCTATGGCCCGTTCCGCGAAGGCAACACATTCTTCATTTACAAGTACGGCGGCACCCGCAAAGACACCAGCTTCACGGCGCGGGCCAGCCATATTCTGATCCGCCCGGTGGCCAAGACGGATTCGGCCAAAGCGCAGGCCCGTCGCAAAGCCGAAGACCTGCTGAAACAATTACAGGGTGGTGCCTTGTTTGAAGCCCTTGCGCAGGCCAACTCGGCCGATGGATCGGCCCAAAACGGTGGTGACCTGGGGTATTTCAAAAACAACGGTCAGATGGCGAAGCCGTTTGAGCAGGCGGTGTTCGGTGCCACATCGGAAGGGTTGATTCCCCGGGTGATCGAAACGGATTATGGTTACCACATCATCAAGGTGACGGAGCCAAAAACGAATCAGCTCTACCGCGTAGCGGCCATCGGCAAAACGATTACCGCCAGCCAGGCCACCCGCGACGAAGCCCTGCGCCGGGCCGACCAGTTTGCCGCCGAAAGCAAGACCAAAGACGCCTTTGACGAGAACGTAAAGAAAGATAAAGCTCTCGTTATCGCTACTGCTGAACGCGTTCCTGAAACGGCCAGTAACATCAATGCCGTAGCGGATGCGCGGGGTGTTGTACGCTGGGCATTTGACGACAAAACGAGCCTGAACGACGTATCAAGCCCGTTTGAAGCCGGTGATCAGTACGTAGTAGCCGTACTGACGGGCAAAACCGAGAAGAAAAGCCCTAAAGTGGCCGATTACCGCGCCGAACTGATGACTAAAGTACGCAACCAACTGAAGGGTGAGCAGATCATTGCTAAAATTGGCAGTGCAACGGGCACTCTCGAAAGTATTTCGCAGAAGTATGGTGCCGGTGCCTTGGTCGAGACCGTGAGCGACATTAGCCTGGCAACGGGTTTCCTGCGTTCGGCCGGTGTCGACCCGGTGGCGTTGGGCAAAGCATTTGGTACCAAGCCGGGCAAGCGTTCCAGGCCATTTGCCGGAGAGGGCGGTGTTTTGGTGATGGAAACCACACGAGTAACGCCCGCGCCAGCCATTGCTGATTACACCGTGTACAAAACACTGTTGCAGCAAAACCTGACGCAGCGCACGAGTTTCTTCATCAACGAAGCTATTAAAGATGCCTCTAACATCGAAGACCGTCGGGCCAAGTTCTATTAAGTTTAGCTAACGGTTATCTGACAAAAATCCCCACGCCAACGTTGGCGTGGGGATTTTTGTTGGGCTTCACCTCACGGTACCAGTCGATTATTCCCTGTCCTTAAAGTAAAGCAGACTCATTTTTTTCTTGCTAAGGAAAAGTATACAAGTCACCCCTTTCTCTCCTTCTTGCAAGGAGAGAAAGGGGTGAGGTTCCTACTCTAAAAATCAACTTGCGCTTTCAGGTAATTTACCAATTGTGCTATAGCCTGTGCCCGGTGGCTGATTTTATTCTTCTCATCTGTTCCCATCTCCGCAAACGTCTGTTCGTAGCCATCGGGCTGGAAGATGGGATCGTAGCCAAAGCCACCCGTGCCACGGGGAGCATCCACAATGGTACCGTCCATAATGCCTTCAAACTGGTGTTCGACCCCCAAGAGCACCAGCGTAATGACAGAAATAAACCGGGCTTTTCGGATGGATTTCCCGGCTAGATTTGTGAGCAGCAGGGCCATGTTTTGTCCGGCATCGCGCGAGCCGGAATAAAAGGCCGAGTCGACGCCGGGTTCACCATTCAGGGCATCAACTTCCAGGCCCGAGTCGTCGGCAAAGCAGGAAACGCCATACGTTTTGTAGACATAATCGGCTTTCTGTCGCGAGTTACCGGTAATGGTACCGGTCGTTTCGGCCAGTTCTTCGGCGCAACCGATGTCAGTGAGTGTCTTCAGGGTAAACGCACCGCCGAGCAGGGCTGATACCTCTTCCAGTTTGTGGGTATTGTTCGTAGCAAAGCATAGTTCCATGCGGTGAAGATGAAAAGACCCGATTCGTTTTCAAAATCTGGTTCACAGGCTGACACAGAAAAGCCCCACTGAATGATTCAGCGGGGCTTTTCTGTCTATAAATAGGCGGTTTACTTATCGACCGGAAGGGCCTGGCATACCTGGTTGCTGAACCGGAGCACCTTTGGTTACGTCAATCAGGTCAACATCGAACAGCAGCACCGAATTGGCCGGAATTACCGGGGGCGATCCCTGTGCACCGTAAGCTAAGCCCGACGGAATGATAAATGTGGCCTTGCTTCCCTTTGGAATCAGTTGCAGTCCTTCGTCCCAACCCGGAATCACCATGCCAATACCTACCTGAAATTCGATGGGCTTGTTCTGTGGATTGCGGGGGTTATTCAGCGAGCTGTCGAATACTTTACCGTCCAGCAGTTTACCCATGTAATGCACTTTCACATTGTCCCCTTTGGTCGGTTTTGCACCCGATCCTGCCTGCGTAATCACGTAGTTCAGACCCGATGGCGTTTTCTGGACAGTAGCCCCCAATCCATTCTTGGCAATGTAGCCAGCGATCGCTTTGTCGTCGATGGATTTTTGCTTTTCACCGGCTGCCTGACGCGTCTTGGTGAATTCCTGCTCGTTCTGAACGTCCATAATTTTCACCGTAAAACCAATGGCCGAGCCTTTGGTTACGCCTGGCGGCAGGGGCTGCATAGCCTTCGAGAACAGCGAGTCGGCACTAACAAAAAAGGTAGCACTATCGCCTTTACCGAGCATGGCCAAACCTTCTTCAAAGGAGCCTTTGAAGGGTGGCACCTGCAGCATGATTTGCAGCGGAGCGGGTTCTTTGTGCGTATCGCGCAGGACCGAATCCTTGGCATTTTTGAGCGTTAGTTGGAGCGTCATAATGTCTCCCACTTTAGCTTTACGGGCTTTTTCATCCTGCTCGTAGATTTGGTATTTCAGACCGCTTTCGGCTACCTGAACGCGGTTTTTGCCGCAACCGGCCAGAACGGCCAATAGAAGCGCAGCAGTTCCCAGATTTCGAATTGACATGAGTAATTGATTGTAGTTAACTGTAAATAAAGAATAGAGCCGGTAGGCCGATGGTAAATCAAGTGGTTTCCAGGAGCTGCTGCTGGTACTGCGGCAAAATGGACAGTAACCAATCTTCAGTTTCGGTCAGCGACAGGCGGGACCGTCCACCAGCCGCATTTTTGTGACCCCCTCCGTTAAAATGCCGATTGGTCAGGTCGCGTACCGAAAAATCGCCGATTGATCGGAACGACATTCGGATCTCTTCGCCCCGGTCGATCAGGATTGCGGCTGCTACTACCCCTTCGACCGACAAAGCGTAGTTGACCATGCCTTCCGTATCGCCGGATTTAGAACGAAACTGCTTTAATTCCTGCTCGGTCAGGGTGATGTACGCAAACTTGTATTCCGGCAGCACTTTCAGTTTCTCATTGAGGGCATACCCCAGCAGACGCAGTTTCTCCAGCGAAACGTAATCGAAAATGCGCCGGTGAATGTGACTTACATCAATGCCCAGATCGACCAGTACGGCCGCCATCCGATGCACGTCGCCCGTGGTATTGGGGTGGCGGAACGAGCCGGTATCGGTCATTAAACCGGTATAGAGACAACTTGCAATGGCTGCGTCAATCAGGGGCTGATCGCCAAGTTTGGTGATGAGTTGAAAAACCAATTGCGTAGTCGATGCCGCCGAGGTGTCCCAGTACGCTAAATCGGCGAACGATTCCGGTTCCAGGTGATGATCGATCATGACCTTACTTGCCCGCGCCTGTTGCACCATCGGTGCCATTTCTTTGATACGGTCGATGCTGGAAAAGTCAAGGCAAAAAATAACCGTGGCTTCGTCGATTAGCTGACTCACCGTGGTCCGAATCTTCTCGTCGAATGCCAGTACGGTGGTGTCGCCGATCATCCAGGCTAAATTTTGCGGGTATTCGGTTGGTGTTACTACGGTAACGCGATGCCCTTTTTTGTGCAGGTAACCAGCCATTCCCAGCGACGACCCCATGGCATCGCCGTCGGGATTCTGATGGGTGGTAATCAGTATGTTTTGCGGTTGGGAAAGCAACGCGCCAATGGCCTCAATATCATGCATACAACAGTGCAGCCGTTCTTCAGCTGCCTTCACTCCTCAAAAGTACGAAGATTTCGGGAAAGTCAGCCGGTCTGCCAACTCCGAGAATTCGGGGGAAAGTTTCTACCTTTACCGCCAAATAAAATTCTGTAAACGATTCTATGGCAACGAACCGCACGTTCACAATGATTAAGCCCGACGCTGTTGCTGAAGGCCATACGGGTGCAATTATCAAACTGATCGAGGAGGCTGGATTCCGCGTTGTCGCCTTAAAAAAGACGTTGTTAACTCCCGAGCGGGCGGGTGAGTTCTACGCTGTTCACGCAGAGCGACCTTTTTACAACGACCTGAAATCGTACATGTCGTCAGGTAGCATTGTGCCGATGATTCTGGAAAAAGAAAATGCAGTGGCTGATTTTCGCACCCTGATTGGGGTGACCAATCCGGCCAATGCTGCCGAAGGTACCATTCGGAAACTGTTCGCGAAATCCATCGAAGCCAACGCCATCCACGGATCAGATTCAGACGAGAATGCTCAGATTGAAGGCAGTTTCTTCTTTGCCGACACGGAACAATTTTAATTCAGCAGGTGGCGGATAGTGAGTAGTTGGTAGTAATTCATCAGCGAATTATTACCACTACCTGCTACTTACTAATCACTGTTTCATAATACTTGCAGAAATCGGTGAGCGGGCACTCGTGGCATTTGGGCGAACGAGCCACGCATATGTACCGCCCGTGCAGAATTAGCCAGTGGTGCGACTTGGGCACTACCTCTTTCGGAATGTATTGCATCAACTGCTTCTCCACGGCTAAGGGGGTCGTAGCCACTTTCGTGACTAAGCCCAGCCGGTGCGATACCCGGAAAACATGCGTATCAACCGCCATCGTGGGTTGATTGTACACGATGGACGTAATCACGTTTGCCGTTTTGCGGCCTACGCCCGGCATCCGTTGTAGTTCGTCGGTCGTAGCCGGCACTTCTCCGCCGAACTCATTGACTAATATCCGCGCCATTCCCACCAGGTGCTTCGCCTTGTTATTCGGATACGACACACTGCGGATGTACGTAAACACCTCATCGGCCGAAGCAGCCGCCAGCGACTCCGGTTCGGGAAAACGGGAAAACAGGGCGGGCGTAATCTGATTGATGCGTTTGTCGGTACACTGCGCCGATAAAATCACGGCCACCAGTAATTCGTACGGACTACCAAATTTGAGTTCGGTTACGGGAGTAGGGTAGTGTTCGGTGAAATAGGCAATGAACCGACGAACCCGTTCTTTTTTGAGCATACATAAACTGCCTGACAGCCACTTGTTGGACTGTGTGCAAATCGTCAGCAAAAAGCCGCAGACGACACACACAGCCCAATAAGTGGCTACGTACTGAAACCAGAAAACCTTAACCCGGACAGGCTAAGGTTTTCTGGTATAATTTCGGGAATAATTCAGGATAGACTCTACCGTCGATGGGCGGGGCTGCCGCTCGATCTTGTTCAGGAGTGCCCGTAGTTCAAGGGTATCGAGGAAACACGACATCATGTCCGGTTCGGTCATGAGGGCATCTTCAACAACTTGGTTTTCGGTAGCGGAAGTTTCTTCGTAGACGTACCGAATGACGTCATTTTGGGTAAAGGTTTTTATCATAGCTCGGAGCACGTTTGCTTAATTGCTTGCGCAGATTAATTAAAGCATAACGCATACGGCCCAACGCGGTGTTGATGCTGACTCCGGTTGCATCGGCGATCTCCTGGAAACTCATTTCCTCGTAGTGCCGCATGATAAGTACCTGCCTTTGTTGCTCCGGCAACCGCTGAATCAACTCCCGCAAATGCTCGTGTGTTTCCTGCCGGATTTGCACGGACTCGACCGAATCCTCCGCAAAATCAAGCGAATTGAACACATTGCTTCCGTCTTCAAACACTACATTGGGGTAGCGTTTATCTTTTCGGAAATAGTCAATTGCCAAGTTGTGAGCGATCCGAACGATCCAGGGGAGAAACTTACCCTCTTCATTGTACTTACCCGACTTGATGGTGTCCACCGCCTTGATGAACGTATCCTGCATTAAGTCTTCAGCCACGTACTGATCTTTAACGATGAGATAAATCGTTGTATAGATCTTGTTCTTGTGCCGGCGTACTAATGTTTCAAAGGCCTTTTCACTACCACGGATATAGAAAGAAATAAGCTCACTATCGTTAACCTGGGCTTTTTCCATTTTCAGTAAGACAATTAGGTAACGTAGAGCGTTTCTTCGATAGTGTCTGTGCAGTTAAGTTTTTTATTCGTTCGTAGAGGTACTACCTATCAAAATAATCTATTTCTAACGGCATTTGCAAGTATCGGGCCAAAATTTTTCAGAAAAACGCTCAAACACCAATTAACTTTTTGTGTTTAACGAACAAACCAAATTTTAACCCGCTAACCCAATGAATGATTACTAACTGAAACAGACGCCATTTCTATCGTTAGAAGGCCCTGCGAGCATAAATCTGGAAAATGTGTGTTTCGTACCTATATACGTACAAAAACTCTTTTCGGCTTTCGGTAATTTAGTATACGGTAAAAAAGTATTTTTAGGTCAGTAAAGTCAAGACTATCAGTCTGTTTACTGACCATATGAAAGTGTTTTTGATCGTAAGTTTGTTGTGTGGTATAGCCTGTCTGGGTATGGCTCAGTCGGTGATACCCCGCGTACAGCCTACACCCCGTGTCGGTCATGGCAACCCACCCCAAACGGTACTGGTAACGCCCCTGACCACACTGCCCGATCTGGATTTCGACCGGCGGGGCGACACCATTTATATGGATAGTTTGCTGGCCATTGGCCGTCAACAGCTTTACGAAGCCGAAAAACGCTCCCGTTCACCCCGTAACGATACCCTGCGGCTCGAAGCGCTTCGGTACCTGACCATCATCTTTAAACAGATGCGGCAACCGTTTCGTGACAGTAGTTACGCGTACGCCCGCAGGCTTTATACGCAGGCAACGGCATTTCAGAATACGCTGTATGCTGTTCGGGGGCTGATGCAGCAGGAATATTACGTTCGGGTGGTGCAGGGTAACTACCCCAAAGCCCTCGATATGAACCGCCGGGCATCGGAGTTGTGCGCTTCGCTGCCACCCGCCCAGTCGCCCCGGTGGCAGGTATTACTGAATATGGGTAACATTTATTTTTTGTTGAGATCCTACCCCGAAGCCCTGGCAAATTTTAAGGCTACGCTGACCCTGCTGCCCCAATATACCCTGCTGGCGAAGCGAAATCAACAGTTGCTGATCTCAGAGGCTATCACCCGGATTGGTGAAATCTACGAAGCGCAGGGGCGGTTTGGCGAGGCTCAGCGTCAGTACGAAGCGTCGTTGCAGATTGCGCAGGAAACCCGCTCCCGGGTGAACATTGCGTATGCCAGTGAACAACTCGGCGATTTCTACGATAATCGCCATCAGCTACAGCGGTCGGTTAGTTACTACGAACAGGCCTTAGATGTCTGGACGCAGTTGGGCGATCAATTAGGGCAGGCTACCGTTTGGGCGCGGCTGGCGGAGGGCTACGCGCAAACAAACCGCCTGGAACTGGCCATTGAGTTGGGTGAAAAGTCGCTGCAAATTGCCGATAGGCGTGGTAGCAGCCGGGTTCGGCAAATGGCTACGTTGTCGCTATACCGTGCCTACCGACTGGCGGGCCAACCCGAACGGGCGCTGGTTATGTTTGAAACGTATCACGCCCTGGCGGATAGTCTGAACAAATTCAGGCAGGTAGATGAGATACAGGCTATTCAGAAAAAATCGGATATCGACAAGGTACAGGCCGAGGCCGAAAAGCAGCAACTTCTTCAACAACAACAGCTTACCGAAATACGGCGGTCTGCCGAACTGGCCCGGCTGGAGGCTGAGGCCGACCGGCGGCAGGTGATCGCCAACGGGCGGGCCGCACAGTTGCAGCAACGCATTGGAACCGAGCGTATTCAGGCGACCGCCGAGCAGAACCGGCTGGCCCAAAAGGCGCATATCAGTGAACTGGATCATGCCATTCGGCAACAGTATGCCATGCGGATATTGTTGGTGACCGGGCTGATTGTTCTTTTGTTGTTTATCGGCTTTATGGCGCGGACGAACCGGCTGATTAATCGGCAGAAACAGGAAATACAGATGCTGAATTTAGGTCTGGAAACGAAAGTACGCGAACGCACCGCCGAACTCGAAACCGCCAATGACCAGTTGCGGGTGCGAAACCGGGACATAGCCGATACCCTGCTGCGGGGGCAAACGCAGGAGCGCAAACGCGTGGCTGCCGATCTGCACGACAATTTGGGCGGTTTGCTGGCGGCCATTAAGCTGAGTCTGGTATCTCTCGATCCCGAACGAATGCCCGAACGCGAACAGCAGGTTTACCGTAACCTGCTCACAATGACCAAGGAAGCCTACGCCGAAATTCGTTACCTGTCGCACAACCTGCAACCCGAAGAACTCGATAAACAGGGGTTAGCCGAAGCGTTGATGCAGTTGATCGAGAAGTTGAATCTGACCCAGAGTATCCGGTTTTCGCTCCAGGATGCCCAGTTGCCGACGCTGGACAGACACACCGAGTTTCACTTGTACTCGATCTGTCTTGAGCTTTTTACCAACATTCTGAAGCATTCGCAGGCCGCCAACGCTACCATTGCTTTTCAGCAGCAGGGGCCGGAATTGCTGATGACCGTACGGGATGACGGGCAGGGCTTAATCAACCGCGATTATACAGGAATAGGGTTGCGCAACATTCAGGCACGGGCCGAAGCCATGCAGGGGCTTGTGGAAATACAAACCGGCGTGGGCAAGGGTACTGCTTTCTTTTTTCGATTACCGCTCAGCCAGCCGGTGCAGGCTGAGAATTCGGTGACAGGTGCGTAACTTTGACCGTACCCTTTGGTTATTCCGCATGAAATACAAGAAACACGTTTTTATTTGTACCAATCAGAAAGAAGCTCCCAAAAAAAGTTGTGGCGAAGTACACGGCTTAGCCTTGGTCGATGCCTTTAAACAAGCCCTTAAGGACCGTGAGTTATCCGTGGAGATCCGGGCGCAGAAAACCGGGTGCCTCGATGTGTGCGGGCGTGGACCGGCTATGGTTGTTTACCCCGAAGGCATTTTTTACGGCAATGTGCAACTCACCGACGTTGACGAAATTGTGGAGAGCCATTTGGTGAATAACACGCCCGTTGAGCGGCTGAAACTCAATTTTTAGTCACTCAATTTTCTGTTGTTTTCCCAGTCAGTATTTCCTCGACGGATGTATAAAACGCTCTTTTTTGACCTCGATCATACCCTTTGGGATTTTGACCGGAACTCGGCGGAGTCGATTAGTGAACTCTACGAAACGCATCGGCTGAGCGAGGCCGGTGTCCCGTCGGCGGAGGTATTCAGCCGAACGTTTATCCGCGTAAACCGGCAACTCTGGGCCGATTTCGACCAAAACCGGATCACGCACAACCATATTCGCGACCGGCGGTTTGCGATGGTATTCGAGGCTATGGGCCTGACCGACGCAACGGCTTACGCGGGCCTGAACGATGCCTACCTTAGTTTGCTGCCCCGAAAACCGCATCTGATGGAGTCGGCACGGGAAATGCTTGATTATCTGCACGGTCGTTACGCCATGCACATCATTACCAATGGTTTCGACGATATACAGGCCGTGAAAATGGCCAGTGCCGACATTACCCATTATTTTGAACACGTGGTAACTATCGAAACAGCCGGGGCTAAAAAGCCGGACCCGCGTATGTTTCGGTATGCAATGGCGCTGAGCGGAGCGCGGCCGGAAACGAGTCTGATGATTGGTGATAATTACGAAGCCGATATTCGGGGTGCTCTGTCGGTAGGGATGGATACCGTATTTTATAATCCTCTGGGTGAACGCATGGGTGTCGAGAAGCCAACGTACGAGATCCGTCACTGGAACGAACTCAAAACAATTCTCTCGTGAAGACGATCTTTGGTTCATCAGGTGGTGGCATTTGTTAAGTTTTTAAATTGAGTAAACACTATTTTGTTTATAAATTTAAATTTCGGTAACTTTTGCCCGTCAACCAATTGATAACTAAGCGCGTTCGTTTATCCACTATTCTCATGACAAAACAGGTACTATTCACAACCCTGATGCTTGGCTTAACCTTAGCGAGTGTTCGGGCGCAGACCATTGAAACACCTGCCAACACGGCGTTGACCATTGCCGCCAACATGACGTTGCCTTCGGGCAGGGAATTGCAGATTGACGGCAGTTCGTTTCTTAAAATGCTGCCCGGCACAACCGGTAACGTTATGATGGGCCTTGGTTCGGGGGCGGTTAACACAACGGGCCGGTTCAGCACCTACCTGGGTCATAATTCCGGCTATGTGGCCACGGCAGACTCCAACACGTTTGTCGGCTATCAGTCGGGTTACGCCGTTACATCCGGTAAAAGCAATACGTATTTCGGGGCCGGGGCCGGGCGCAGCAATGCTACCGGTTCGCGCAACACCTTCATTGGCCGCAATACCGGTCCGGGCATCACCAACGGCGACGATAACGTTTATATTGGCTACAACACGGGGCTAAACGACCAGGGTGATCAAAACACGTTTCTTGGCTCAGGAGCCGGTGTGCTAATGGCGGATAATCAGGCCCTTTACAATGCTACGGCGCTTGGATTTGGTGCACAGGTTTCGGCCAGTAACGCCCTGATTCTGGGTCGAAACGCCAATGTAGGTATCGGGACAACGGCTCCAAAAACGAGACTGGAAGTCGTAAGTGAAACAGCCGATAATAGTGGTTTTCGCCTGACGAACCTAACGGCAAACAGCCGCCCAACGCTGGCTACCGATCAGTTTTTGACGGTGAATGACAACGGCGACGTGGTAAAAGCCAGTTACCGCGTAAAAATCAGCCGCGTTAACGACTGGAGCGACAAGGTATTCGAGACGGGTTACGTGCTGAAGCCGCTGAACGAGGTAGAACAGTTTATCAACGCCAACAAGCATCTGTCGGGCATTCCATCGGCCGAAGCCATGGTAAAGGATGGCGTTGAGGCCACGCAACTGAATGCCAAACTACTGGAGAAGATCGAGGAGTTGACGCTTTACCTGATCGAGTTGAAAAAGGACAGTCAGGCGAAAAATACCCGCATCGAGGCTTTGGAAAAACAGGTGCAGGAGTTGAGCAAAAAATAGTAAATCTCGTTGAACTAAAAACACCGCCTAACCTTTGTTTGGCGGTGTTTTTATACCCCATAGAACATAGTTGCCAGGCACTTGCCCCGGCCCCACACTACACTGTACGTTGATGACGCGCCCAGCTTGACAGCGTGCGGCAAAGGGTATCCAAACAGGGTTATTTTTCGGGCGAATCGTTTAGTACGGAGCGTACCAGGTAGGCTGCTGCTACGTCGTTACTGGTAAACGCCCGGTAGAACCAGGACTCCTGTAGGCCCACCGCCCGTACGATTTGTGCTTCGGATAGCCCCTGCCTGGCGGCAGTCTGTACCCGGTCCACCAAGCTTTCGAGGTACTGCTTTTTACGCACAACTGCATCGCGTCCATGTAGCAGCATGGGGTTATGGCCGCAGAAAAGCGTATCGAAGTCATGGGTCAACACCTGTCGGGCGGCTTCGATCTGCTGGTAGATGTTTTCGCCCCGGCGGAATATTTTCAGGTTGCCAATGTAAAAATCACCGGCAAACAGCCAGCCTTCGTTCGGTTCCAGCAGCACCTGATGATCGTCGGAATGGCCCAGCGTTGGGAGGGGTTGAAACTGGTAGTTTTCGGTCAGGATGCGGTCGGGTAGGGGCTGTGCGTCGGGGCAGGGGTCGATCTGGCCGAACCAGAAATGCTCATACGGCAGCAATGGGAAGCCGCTGGCAATACGCCGGGCCGTGAGGTTGCCTGCCAGCACCGGACATCCGTGTTGCTGACTAAGCGCGAACGCGTTGCCGGAGTGATCTTCGTGAAAGTGGGTGAGCACAATCCGGTCGATGCGCCGGTCGGTAAAAGTGGCTAGTACATCGGTCTGCCGGTTGCGTTGGGCTGTGTCAATCAGCAGGCCATCTACTAAATAACACCAGACCGGAATGGGCCGGATGAACCGAAGGGGCGAGTAGCCAAACTGGAAGCCCTCGACGGGGCCGTGCGTTAACCGACGGGTAATTTTCATCAACAGCCTAAAAAAGGCAGACCCAACGAGCCTGCCTGTGTAGTGCCAACGAATATACCTGTCTTACTTCGCCGAAGCAATTTCGATGTCGAAAACTAATGGTGCGTAGGGATAAATCACGTACTGATTGTTCTGTAACCGGCCAGCCGTTCCGTATCCCTGTGACGAGGGGAAAATGATCGTGGCTTTTTCGCCGACTTTTAGCTTATTGACCCCCTCTTCAAACCCCGGCACCGACTGTTTCTGACCGAGCGTGAGTGGGAACGTGCCACTGTCGAAAAGTTGAGTGCCCCGTAGAAACTTACCCGAGTACACTACCGATACGATCTGTCCGGCAGTCAGGGCAGCACCCGTGGGGTTTTCTTTCGTTTTAATGAGCCGCAGGCCCGTACTCGTTTTTTCGGTAACGGTTAGTTTGTTCGCAGCAATGTAGCTGTCAATCTGCTCATCCTCAGTCAGCGACGAAACTAATTTAAGGTCGAGCCGGACGGGCGAATAAGCAGGCAATGTTGCGGCTGCACCCGTTGCTGTGCTGTACGATTGAGGCTGGGAATCGAAGGCCGCGTCCGATGGCAACAGAAATGTGCCGGTTTCGCCCGTGCGCAAAAACTTTAGCGGGAGATCAGTGATAAATTGTCCAATGCCGAAGGGCGAGGCATAAACGACGATATCACTTTTGAAAATGACCTCACTTTTTAAGGTAGAGAACGTGTAAGTGAAGCCAACCTCATCGCCTAAGGCGGGCAGTTTACCCGTCGGATTGGCTTTTTGGACGAGGTAGTACATGCCCGATGTAGGGTCTTTTTGCGCTTGTGCCTTTAGTGTATCGGTATTGTAGGCAGCAATGGCGGCTGCGTTTTGGGCGGCTGCGGAAGTAACCGGATCGACGTAGGACTTTGAACAACTCGCCAAAACAGCAAACAATACCAAAGCAATGAGGGAAGTAGTCTTATTAAAGAACATGAGAACGGGATATGATTTTTGATGCAACACAACCGATTGACCCATTGTCGTACGAAACGGTTGCCTTCACTACGCACAAATTTACCGGATTGTTGCAAAAGCAGGATGGGTGGCTGCCATTTTAGTCCGTAAACTGGCAGCCTTCTCCTTCGTTTAGCACCCGGAACCGGCTGGTGGGCAGGTTTGCCACTTGCAGAGCCTTCGCCAAATCCTCGACGGGTTCGCGTTCGCCATCGTCGGCGAGGGGAAAGGTGCCAAAATGAATGGCCACACTCTGCTGCGATTGAATATCCTGGTGGATCTGTACGGCCTGCGCCGGAGAACAGTGGATCGGTGCCATAAACGATGGCGGTTTGTAGGCACCAATCGGAATCAGGGCCAGCCGGATGGGACCGAACTGCTCGCCGATCTCTTTCAGAAAAGGCCCGTATCCGGTATCGCCCACGAAATACACCTTCCCAACGGTCTGGTTGTCGATGATAAAACCCGCCCAGAGCGTAGCATCCCGGTCAAATGTGCCGCGTCCCGAAAAGTGCTGGGCTGGTACGCAGTGAATCGATGTCCGCTGATCATAAGACGTCGATTCACGCCAGTCCATTTCGGTAACGTGCTGACACCCCGCTTTTTCCAAAAATACTTTCACCCCCAGTGTGCAGTAAACCTTTGGCTGGTCGCGGTCGCATAGTTGTTTAAAGGTGTCGATGTCGAGGTGGTCCCAGTGGTTATGGCTCAGCAGGAGAATGTCGATTTTTGGCAGATCGCGGAGTAGTACACCGGGTGGGCGGTTCCGTTTTGGTCCCACAAACTGAAAGGGACTGGGTCGTTCGTAATAAACCGGGTCGGTCAGGATATTCAGCCCGTCGAACTGGAGCAGCACCGTCGAATGGTTAATAAACGTTACCCGGATGGGCGTTGGCCCGGTGCTGTGCCGATTACCCCGAACGGAGGCAGGGGGCGAGGGATAGCGGAGGCTGTTATGAGGAGGTCCCCAAGGCATCCGGGTTTGGCCGCGTTTCAGTATCCAGCCGATGGCTTCTGCAAATCCTTTGGCCTTCACACCACCGAGATTATGAAACCGGTGGCCGTCAAAATGATCCGTAACCGGACCTTTGTAGCGGGGAGCGGAGATAAAATACCCGATCCCGATGGCCGTTACGACCCCAATCAAAACAATAACGAGGAACAAAAGCAACAAAACGGATATCATGCGCGTACGGTAAAAAGGCGGTTTGTTAAAAAGAAACGCCCTATGGGTGTTACAAAGCGGGTTTCTGGCAATTATTGGTCTTGCTGGTAAACGTTTGCCCAATTATTGCTGTCCACACCCGTGAAGAACGTTATTCCCGGATGTCCTACTCATTACTGTTTCGCCCAAAACAAGGCTGCTGTCTGCTACTGCTGGTTCAGTGGCTCGTTGGCGAAACCCAGTCAATGGCACTCGGAAAATTCCCCGCCGATTCCGGGCAGTATGCGGTAACCTCCCGTTGGCAACGGCCCCAGTTTAATGTTTACCCGCTCGACTACCGAAGTACTTTTTTGCGGCAATCGCCCGTACTGGCATTGGGCGGGGCCGCCGGATTTAAGTTTCAGGGCCGCCACCTCGTTACACTGGGTTACTACTGGCTTTCGCAACAGAAAAACCGGGAGATAACCAATCAGACGTCCGGCCTGCAACATACCCTCACCGACGGCGTAAAACTTAGTTACCTGAATCTGGCCTACACCTGGTCCTTCATTCGCAGCAAGCACTGGGAGGTGGGCTTACCAGTCGAGGTTGGATATGGCTTCTCCCGCGAAGCGATTGACAACGAAGCGGGCCGTACCCTGCATACGTATAATACCCATTTTTTGCCGCTTCAGCTTGGCATTACCGGCGACTGGAAACTAACGCGCTGGGCCGGGCTGAATGTAGCCGTCGGTTACCGGATGATTCCCGTTAAAACCAGTGACCGCGCCGACTTCAACGGGGTGTATTATAACTACGGCATCAACCTCTATACCGGCAACATGCTCGACGATTACCGCTCGTGGCGCAAACGGAAGCGGATACTGGCCGACTCTGCTCACCTCACAACGCTGCCGACCCCTTAAATTCGGTCAGGGCCTCAGCAGTTGGTCAATCCTGTGCACAACGCCATTGTTAATCACGATGTTTGGTTCCACCAGATTAGCGGCCGTTGCGTTTTGATTGCCCTTCACGGTTATGCCTGTTGCCGTTGTGCCAATCGTCAGTTTGTTCGAGGCTGTTTGCGCCAGTGTCGTTACCTGTCCGGCTGTTAGTTGGTTGGAGAAGGTTACCCCCGGCAATACGTGATAACTCAACAGTGTCACCAGCGTTTGGGGCGCCACCTGGGTCAGGCTGGACGGGCTGGTGTAACCGGCTGCGATAAAAGCGGCATTCGTGGGTGCAAATACCGTTATGGGGGTGGTGCTCAGGGTCGTGAGCAGGGTGGGATTGGCGGTAGCCGCACGGGTAGCCGCCAGCAGGAGATAGGAAAGGTTGGGGTCGCGCCGGGCCAAATCCACGATGGAACCCGCCGGTGGGGACAGCACCCGGTTAATCGTATGCATCACGCCGTTGGCCACCAACTGATCGGCTGCGGTAACTTTCGCACCATTGATAAATACGTCCGTACCCGATTTAATCAGGTACGCCACGGCCTGATTATTGGCCGTCGACACGGCATTAGTACCCGCCGGAATATCGGCCACCAGCGTTTTGGCGAACAGCACGTGGTAGAGCAAAATCTTTTTGACCGAATCCTTCGGCAGGGCCGTCAGTGATGCCGTAGTGATGCCCGATGCCAGAAAAGCCGCGTCGTTGGGGGCGAAAAGCGTCAGGTTGGTGGCTTTGAGCGCATCGCCGATACCGGCATAGAGTACGCCGGATTTCAGGATACTGAACTCTGCGTTTTCGAGCACCACATCCGTAATGGTTTTGGGCTGTGCGTCGGTCGATTTTTTGGAGCAGGCCGCTGTGGCGATGATCAGCAGCAGCAGGACACCGGCCGACCAGGTAAGAGATAGAAAGGAACGCGTCATTACAGGAGTCGTTTGGGCGGGTATAAGTAGTCTTATATCCCTTCTGGACAAATATAGACGCATTCAGTTTGAAATGGTCAAATCCTCCGGTGAAGTATTTCCTACTGATTCCGTGTGCTTTGAATCCCAGTGGGGTTTGCGTAACTTCGCAGTCTGTTAAAGTCTGTTAAAACCCGCCTGGCCGGATGAAAGAACACATTGACCCGAGCAATCTGCCCCAACACATCGCCGTTATTATGGACGGAAACGGACGTTGGGCGAAGCGGCAGGGAGCAGCCCGGGTATTTGGCCATCGGAATGCCATTAAAGCCGTACGGGAGATTACCGAAGGGTGCGCAGAGTTGGGGGTAAAGTACCTGACCCTCTATGCGTTCTCTACCGAAAACTGGAACCGCCCCAAATACGAAGTCGATGCGCTGATGACGCTGCTGGTGCATACCATCCGCGATGAAACCAAGACCCTGATGAATAATAACGTTCGGCTGAGCCACATCGGTCATGTTGAAAGCCTGCCCGGCGACTGTCGGCGCGAACTGGCCGAAGCTATGAAGGTGACCGAGCAAAATACGGGATTGACCCTGATACTGGCCCTGAGTTACAGTGGTCGCTGGGAAATTCTGGAAGCTGCCCGGCAAATGGCGGCTGAGGTGCAGGCCGGCGTTCTGGAAGTGGCCGAAATTGATGAACAACTGTTTGGCCGGTACCTGAGTACGGCTGGCATACCCGACCCGGAACTGATGATCCGAACCAGTGGTGAAATGCGCATCAGTAATTTCCTGCTCTGGCAGTTAGCCTATTCGGAATTATACATGCCCGATGTGCTTTGGCCCGATTTCCGCAAGCCACACCTCTACGAAGCCATAATCAGTTATCAGCAGCGCGAACGCCGTTTTGGTAAGACCAGCGAACAGGTTGTAAAGCATTAAGTTTTTTCATGATTCAAACGGTTTCCGCACCGTTGGGGTCTCATCCGTATGACAACCGTCGATTTGAAATTATCCTCTATACCACGCATTGCCACGGTGTTGGCCGTCAGTCTGGTAGGTATGCTGCTGAGTAGCCATCCGGCGCAGGCACAGGTACGCGTTGGGGCGGGTAACAGCACACCCATTGCTCCCACTACCAATGCCCTGACAAACTACGCCGATCCCAAGGAGTACGAGATTGCGGCTCTGACCGTGTCGGGTACCCGGTTTCTCGATCCGAACTCGCTGGCATCCCTGACGGGCATGAAAGCGGGCGACAAAATCCGGATTCCCGGCGAAGCCATCGGCTCGTTGCTGCGGAAACTAATGGACTCTGGCCTGCTCGACAATGTTGAACTGGAAGCGCCCAAGGTGGAAGAAAACCGGGTATGGCTCAACATTAAAGTGCAGGAGCGGCCCCGGCTGTTTCGCATTACTTATCTTGGCGTGAAAAAAAGCGAACAGGAGACGCTGAAGGGCAAAACCAAGCTGAATATTGGTAAGATCATTTCCAACACGATTACCAAGAACACCCAGTTGGCCGTGAAGAAGTTTTTCATCGACAAAGGCTACCTGAACGCCAAGGTGAAAACGACCGTCATCCCCGACAGTACGCGCAACAATGCTACCATGCGGGTAACGGTCGATAAGGGGGACAAAGTCAAAATCCGCGACATCGAATTTGCCGACCGCAAGCAGGTAGACGAGGCCCAAATCCGGTCTAAGATGAAGGCGACCAAACAAATGCGTTTTGGCCGGTTGTTCTCTCCCTCGAAGTTTATCCCCAAGAAGTACGAGGAAGACAAGGGCAAGGTCGTGGAGATGTACAACAAACTTGGTTTCCGTGATGCCGCCATCGACAAAGATTCGATCGTTAACAACGGTGGCAAAACCATCGACCTCAAAATCAAACTCGACGAAGGCCGGAAGTATTATTTCCGCAACGTCAACTTCGAGGGCAACTACCTGTACACCGATGCCCGCCTGCGCGATGTGCTGGGTATTATAAAAGGGGACGTATACAATACCGAAGATCTGGACAAAAAACTGAACGGTAATCCCGGTCAGGATCTGAGTTCGCTCTACATGGACGATGGCTATCTGTACTTCAACGCCACGCCCACCGAATCAACCGTCGACGGCGATTCGATTGATATTTCCATCCGCATTTTTGAGGGCAAACAGGCGACCATCAACCGTGTTATCCTGAATGGTAATACCAAAACCAGTGACCACGTAGTCATGCGGCAGATCAGAACGCTGCCCGGTCAGAAGTTTTCCAAAACAGCCCTGATCCGTACCCAGCGCGAACTGTCGACCATCGGCTATTTCGATCCCGAGAAAATCGGTATCAACCCGGTGCCGCAACCCGACGGTACGGTGGACATTGAATACACGGTCGAAGAAAAACCCAATGACCAGATCGAATTATCGGGTGGCTGGGGTGGCTATATTGGTTTCGTGGGTACGCTGGGTTTGACGTTCAATAACTTCTCGGCCCGCAACATTCCTAACTTCAGCAACTGGCGTCCGTTGCCGGCCGGCGATGGTCAGCGGGTCAGCATTCGTTTCCAGGCCAACGGGCGGCAGTATCAGACCTACTCATTGTCGTTTACGGAGCCGTGGTTAGGTGGCCGCAAGCCTAATGCCTTTTCCATCAGCGGCAGCTACACCGTGTACCGGCAGTTTGGGTATGACCTTTATACTCGGGGTGCTGCCAACGCCACAGCCATCGGTTCGTACAACAACATCGCGGTCACGGTTGGGCTGGGTCGGCAGTTGAAAAAGCCGGATGACTTCTTTACGCTCAGCAACTCGATTACGTATCAGCGGTACATCCTGAACAACATCAACCTGTTTTACAATGGATTTACCAACGGTACATCGAATAACTTTACGTTCAACACAACCATTTCGCGGAACAGCATTGACAACCCGCAGTTTCCGCGCAACGGTTCGTCGTTTACGCTGAGCGGTTCGCTGACGCCCCCATACTCGGCATTCCGTACGGCGAAGGCCGACCTGGCCGATCAGTACAAGTTTGTTGAATACCAGAAATGGATGTTCGATGCCAGTTGGTTCCAGAGCATTGTCGGTAAATTAGTGCTGAGTACCCGGGCGCACATGGGCTTTCTGGGTAGTTATAACAGCCGGACGCCTATTGGTCCTTTTGAACGGTTTGTGCTGGGTGGTTCGGGTCTGGCCGGTCAGGGACAGTTCGCGCTCGCGCAGGACATCATCGGGTTACGTGGTTACCAGGACCGCAGCGTGTACACGGCCGATTACGATCGGGTAACGACCTCCAACGAACGCAGTCAGGGCGGTGTCGTCTATAATAAATTCGTGATGGAGGCCCGCTATCCGGTATCCCTTAATCCGTCGGCCACCATCTTCGTGCTGGGCTTTCTGGAGGGCGGTAACAACTGGGGTAGCTATAAACAGTATAATCCGTTCGACCTGAAACGCTCGGCTGGTTTTGGTGCCCGGATTTTCATGCCGGCCTTCGGACTGATCGGGATTGATTACGGCTACGGTTTCGACGCCATTCCCGGCGTTCAGCAGCGAAATACCGGTCAGTTTCACTTCACAATCGGCCAGCAGTTAAGATAAGAAACCGATGGTCCAGAGCGTTTTACCCGCACAGGTCTTCCCATCGTTTCACCAGATAACGAATTGGTCCGCATGAAAAGAGGTTTGTTCTTCGTACTTTTGGCCTTCGTTTTGAACGCCATACCAGCCAGCGCCCAGAAATTCGGCTATATCGACACGGAGTTCGTGCTGAATAAAATGCCGGAGTATCAGAAAGCCCTGGCGGAGATGGATAAATTCGCCGATAAATGGTCGAAGGACATTCAGGACAAATACATTGAGATTGACCACTTACAGAAGTCATATTTGGCTGAAGAAATCCTGCTGACCGACGATATGAAGCGTGATCGACAACGCGTCATTAGCGAAAAGGAGCGCGAAGCCAGAGAATACAATAACAAAGTGTTTGGCCACGAAGGGTTGCTGTTTCAGAAGAAAAAGGAACTCGTTAAAGTGCCGATGGAGTTGGTAAACCGGGCGTTGGAGAAGGTGGCAGTGCAAAAGAAACTGGATTTTTTGTTCGATAAGGCCAGTGATTTTGTGATGCTTTATACCAATCCTCGGCACGATTATACCGATTACGTAATGGAGGAACTGGGACTGGACGGAGATGCGAAAAAGGCAAATACACCCGTCAGTGCCAATACGGGCACCTCAGCGGCTGGCTCCCCCACCGCTGGCGTACCGGGTAGTGCGACCCTAAAAGAGAATACAAAACCTAAATAATAACGATTAAACCGAATGAAAAAGAAACTGGTAATGGCGTTTGCGGCTGCTCTGATAGCAGGTGGTGTAAGCGTACACGCGCAGGCACAAGCGCCAGCCTCGGCTGCCGCACCATCTACAGTAGCAGCGGGCCCGGTGAAACTGGGCTACACGAATATTGATTATATCCTCTCCCAAACGCCGGAGAGTAAGGATATTCAAAACCAACTGACAATTCAGCGGACGCAGGCGGAGAATGAATTGAAGCGTTTGCAAAAAGAGTTTGAAGATAAACTGGCGGCTTACGAAAAAGGATCGGCCCAAATGTCGGACGTTATCAAAGCCGATCGTGAGAAAGAACTACAGAGTCTGCAAAGCCGGACGCAGGAGTTTAACCAAAGCGCTCAGCAGCAGCTACAGGCCAAGTATCAGCAATTGGTGAACCCGGTTATCCAGAAGATCCAGAAGAACATCGACGCGGTGGCAAAAGAAAACGCCTTCACGTACATCTTCAACCTCGATGCGGGTGCCGGTACTACCCCAATCTTGTTGTACGCTCCCGAAGAAGGAAACGTGACGGACCTGGTGTTGAAGAAAATGGGCATCACGCCCGCTCCGCCCAAAGCGGCTGGTACGCCCGCTACGGGTACACCGGCTCAGTCGGGTACGGGTGCTCCGAAGAAGAACTAAGTCATTTTTGGCAGGACTGCGGGCCGCCCTGACAAACGTCAGGGCGGCCCTTTGTTTATGCTAAATCCTGGTAAAGTTTTATTTTTTTGGACGTTACTGCGATTCGTAACACGAAAAAATACCCTTTTACGGTTTCAGGTAAAATCTTACCCGTACTTTAGCGTTGACAAAATACAACACCATTCGGGCTTCATGACCAATCCAAAAGCCGGCATTCAATTGCTTTTCTTCCTCTGGTTACTTACAACCGCCTGTTTCGCGCAGGAGCAGCGGACGCTTCAGCTAATCCTGCCACAACCCGCCGACTGGACCAGCGTAGCCGAGGGGACACCACTAAAAACACAATTCCGTTCGACGGTTGCTCCGGGTGATACCGTACGCTACACCATTGCTCAGGGCCGTTTAGAGGGCATGGTTCTCGATTCGACCGGGCTATTTACCTGGACGCCCGATTACTCGCTGGCCGACCGGCTACAAGCCACAAAAGCCGTTCCTATTCTGGTTGAAGTACGCAATCAACGGGGTGAAGCCGCTTCGCAGAGTATAACATTTACGGTGCGACACGTAAATCGGCCTCCGGTGGTGAACGACTTACGGCCCTTTTATGTCCGGTACCGCACCCAAAATGTGTATAAAATGGATGCGGAACTGGTCCACGACGATGACAATGACCCCATTGTATTCGTTGCCATTCCTGACCAGATGCCGGAGGGGTGTAAGCTTTCATCGCAGGGTGAACTGACATGGACCCTGTCGCTGACGCAGTTCAATCAGCTTAAAACAAAACCGATCTACATTGAATTCTGGGTGGAAGACCAGCCCGCCAAAACCCGTACGAAGGGTCGCTTAAAAGTAGAAGTAACGGCGATGGATCTGCCCCCTGACATTGCCGTGGTTCCCAAAGATCCAACGGTCCGCATCCGCGAGAATGGTACGGTAAACCTCAAATTTTACCTGAGTGATCCTAACGGTGATGATGATATTGCTACGTTTGGGTTTCTTTCAGAAAGCCCGAACGTGCCCAAAAGTGCGCTCATTGCCAATACGCCGAATCAATACGAATTTATCTGGACGCCGGGTTACGATTTTGTAAAAGACCCGCTCGATTCCCTCCATTTTCAGATTGTATTCTATGGACTGGATAAGGCACAAAATCGGGAAGAACGCCGGGTTAGTTTCACGGTTTACAATGCCGTGAACGAAGCCGAAAAAGATCGGTGTCTCTATGCTCAGTACCGCCAGTCGATTGTAACGGCCTGGAATCTGATTGAGCAACTACAGGATAAGGAAGAGCAGTTGAAACTCGATTACCGCCGGGCTAAAAAAGGTAAACGGAACCGATCTGTCACCAATGTATCACTGGGGGCGGTTACAGGCGTATCACCGGCCATCAATAACAACAACGCCAAATACATCACTACAGTAGGCGGTACAGCCATAGCTACGTTAGGTGCACTCGAAGCGACCGAAGTAATTGGTAAATCGATGAAGGATTTGCTGGACCGGTATAACTATGTGTTGGGGAAGAAAAGTGAATTGCAGAATAAGGGTGATGTTTTTGCCCGTGAGTTTGCCCTCAAGTCATCACGCAGAAGTCCGGAGTTTATTAAACGGGTAGATGATTTCCGGGCGGCAACCAGTCTGAGTGGTTTAGTCGCACTGGAGTTGGATGCCAATTGGGAAAGCAAAAAGGAGGCAAATGATAAAGCCATTAAAAAACGTTTTAAAGATTTCTCACCCCTGGAAGAGACGCAATAGCCTGATGCACGCAATCAAAAAAGCCTCCCTGATTAGTCAGGGAGGCTTTTTTGATTGCGTGCATCAGGCTATTATTTATTCAGTATCCTCTCGTACAGCCGACTCAGGCGTGGTTGGTTCATCAACCGGCTGCGCTGCCTGACCACTGGGTAAATCGTGATCGTGAGGAAGTTCATCATCGGCCAATCCTTCCGTTGCGGGCAGAACGGCGGCTTCGGTTGCGTCTGGTCCATCAATGGGTAACATACTTTCGGCAACCGACTGTTCGCCAAAAAATCGGCGCTGGAAGAACAGAATTAAGCAGACGCCAATAAAAATGCAGGCATCGGCTACGTTGAAGATCGGTGTCGAGTAGTACTGAC